>NZ_JBHUEA010000009.1:0-112691 GCF_042680685.1 Amnibacterium endophyticum
GCTGATCGACAGCCTCGCCGACCTCGGGCTCGACACCGGCCGCGGGCGCAGCCCGCGCGGGGTGCAGGAGGTCGTCGCACGGCACCTCGGGGGAGCGGGCGAGCCGCTCGCGGCCCTCGACCGCGTGCGCGCCGCCTCGGAGCGGCAGGCGTACAGCCCCGATCCGGTGCCGATCCGGGCCGACGACGTGCGCCTCGTGGTGGACACCGCGGCCGAGCGGGTCGGCCGCTGGCGCCGCATCGTCGCGACGGTGGCCCCGCGCTCCCTCCTCGGTACACTCGAGCCGTCGCGACTGGCGTTCGGATGGTCACCATCGGGGAGCGACTGACGGGTCCGCACCGTTCGCCTGGGTGCGCGCCTCCAGTCCCGACCACGCCTCCTGGAGCGAACACATGACCGACACCGCCACCCGCCCCTCCGTCGTCGACGCGCCGATCGAGAAGGTGGACCCGGAGATCGCCGCCGTGCTGCACGACGAGCTGGAGCGGCAGCGCCACACGCTCGAGATGATCGCGAGCGAGAACTTCGTGCCGCGCTCCGTGCTCACCGCGGCCGGCAGCGTGCTGACCAACAAGTACGCGGAGGGCTACCCGGGCCGCCGCTACTACGGCGGCTGCGAGGTCGTCGACGTCGCCGAGAACCTCGCGATCGAGCGGGCGAAGTCGCTCTTCGGCGCCGGCTACGCGAACGTGCAGCCGCACTCCGGCGCGACGGCGAACGCGGCCGTGCTCGCCGCGCTGGCGCAGCCGGGCGACCGGATCCTCGGCCTCGAGCTCGCGCACGGCGGCCACCTGACGCACGGCATGAAGCTGAACTTCTCGGGCAAGCTCTACGGCGCGTACGCGTACGGCGTCGACCCCGAGACGTTCCTCATCGACATGGACCGGGTCCGCGACGCGGCCCGTGAGCACCGCCCGGCGGTCATCATCGCCGGCTGGTCCGCGTACCCGCGGCAGCTCGACTTCGCCGCCTTCCGCGAGATCGCCGACGAGGTCGGCGCGAAGCTGTGGGTGGACATGGCGCACTTCGCCGGGCTCGTCGCCGCGGGCCTGCACCCCTCGCCGATCCCGCACGCCGACGTCGTCTCCACCACCGTGCACAAGACGCTCGGCGGGCCCCGGTCCGGGCTGATCCTCGCCCGCGACGACGAGTACGCGAAGAAGCTGAACTCGGCGGTGTTCCCCGGACAGCAGGGCGGGCCGCTCATGCACGTCATCGCCGCCAAGGCGACCGCGTTCAAGATCGCGGCGACCGAGGGCTTCAAGGAGCGCCAGGCGCGCACCATCGAGGGCGCCCGCATCCTCGCCGAGCGGCTCACCACGGCGGACGCGCGCGAGGCCGGCGTCGACGTGCTCACCGGCGGCACCGACGTGCACCTGGTGCTCGCGGACCTGCGCGACTCGCCGATCGACGGCCGCGAGGCGGAGGACCTGCTGCACGAGGCGGGCATCACCGTGAACCGCAACGCGGTGCCGTTCGACCCGCGCCCGCCGATGCGCACCTCCGGCATCCGGATCGGCACGCCCGCACTCGCGACCCGCGGTTTCGGGGCGGCGGAGTTCCGCGAGGTGGCGGACATCCTCGCCGCCGCGCTGAAGCCCGGCGCCGACACCGCGGCGCTCCGCGGGCAGGTGCACGCGCTGGCCGACCGCTTCCCGCTCTACCCGGGCCTGTGACGACGCCCCCGGCCCGCGTCCGATCCGTGAACGTCGGAGCCGCGGAGCCGAGCACGGCGAAGCGGGTCGGGGTCACCGGGTTCCACAAGCGGGCCGTCGACGCCGCGGAGCTGCGGGCGCCCGGCCCGAAGGACGGCGGGCTCGGCAGCGGGCTCGTCGGCGACTTCGTGGGCGACGTGGAGAACCACGGGGGCGACCGCCAGGCGGTCTACGCGGTGGCCCGCGAGGAGCTGGACGGCTGGGAGCGGCGCCTCGGGCGCGCGGTGCCGGACGGCGGGTTCGGCGAGAACCTGACGACGGTCGGGATCGACGTCGACGCGGCGCGCGTCGGCGACCGCTGGCGCGTCGGCGACGAGGTGGTGCTCGAGGTGACCGGCCCTCGGCTGCCCTGCGCGACCTTCGCGGCGCGGATGGGGGAGCGCGGCTGGCTCCGCACCTTCACCGAGGTCGGCCGCACCGGCGCCTACCTGTCGATCGTGACGCCGGGGACGGTGCGGCCGGGCGACGCGATCGAGGTCGAGTCCCGGGCCGGCCACGACGTCGACCTGCCCGAGACCTTCCGGGCCTTCATGGGCGACGCCAGGGCGGCCGCGGTCGTGCTCGACGCCGGCTTCCTGCCCGAGGACGAGGCGGACTGGCTGCGGGAGCGCGTCCGCGCCCGCTCGTGATCTTCATCTTGTAGGCAGATCTCGGCGGGACGCCGAGATCCGCCTACGAGATGGAAGTGCTCGCGCGCCAGGCCGCGACGGTCTGGTCGAGCAGCGTCGCGATCGTCATCGGTCCGACCCCGCCGGGCACGGGCGTGATCAGCCGGGCCCGCTCGCTCGCGCCCTCGAAGTCGACGTCGCCCTTCCCGCCGTCGCTGTAGCCGGCGTCGATCACGACCGCGCCGGGCCGCACCCACTCGCCGGGGATCAGGCCCGCACGACCGGCTGCCGCGACGAGCAGCTCCGCGCGCTCCACGTGGCTGCGCAGGTCCCGGGTGAGCAGGTGGCAGGAGGTGACGGTCGCGCCCCGGGCGAGCAGCAGCGCCGAGAGCGGGCGGCCGAGGATCGGGCCCTGGCCGACGACCACCGCCTCCATGCCGCGCACGTCGACGTCGTAGCGGTCGAGCAGGCGGAGGATCCCGCCGGGCGTCGCGGACGAGAAGCCCGCCGCGCCCTCCGCCATCCGGGCGTACGAGCTGAGCGTCACGCCGTCGACGTCCTTGTCGACCGCGATCGCCTCGAACGCGGCCCGCTCGTCGACCTGCGCGGGCACCGGGTGCTGCAGCAGGATGCCGTCGACCTCCGGGTCGGCGGAGAGGCTGCGGATGACGGTGACGAGCCGCTCGGTGGTGGTGGAGGCGGGCAGGTCGATCCGCCGCGTCGCGAGCCCCGCGCGCTCCGCCCGCCGCACCTTCATCCGCACGTAGGTGTGCGACGCCGGGTCGCCGCCGACCAGCACCGTCGCGATGCACGGCGGCCGGGCGCCGGCCTCGACCGCGGCGTGCACCGTCGCGGCGATCCGCTCCAGCGTCTCCGCCGCGAGCGCGGCCCCGTCGATCAGTCCTGCGGCCACGAGCCCTCCACACGTCGTCGAGAGGCGCCGACGCGCAGGCGGTCCACGTCGGCGCCGGGAGCTCCCCGGTGGTGACCCACCCGCGCCGGTCGCGGGCCCACGGTACCGCGCCCGATCGCCGGGCGCCGCGGCGGCGGCGATCGGCGGACCGCCGCCCGGGGCTCAGGTGCGGCTCCTAGGGTCGCGGCATGGGTGTCCCCGCGACCGGTGAGCAGCACGTCCTGACCCTCGGCGGCGTCTCGGCGACCGTCACCGAGCTCGGCGCGAGCCTGCGCCGGCTCCGAGTCGGCGACCTGGAGCTGATCCAGCAGTACCCGCCGGACGCGCTGCCGTCGGGCGGGTCCGGGCTCGTGCTCGTGCCGTGGCCGAACCGCGTCCGGGACGGCCGGTGGACGCTGGACGGGAGGACGCAGCAGCTCGATCTCACCGACCCGTCGAAGGGCAACGCGATCCACGGCCTGCTCCGCAACACCGGGTACCGGGTGACGGACCGCTCGGACTCCGCGATCACGCTGTCGGCGCGGGTGTTCCCGCAGCACGGCTGGCCGTTCCACCTCGAGACCTCCGTGCGCTACGAGCTGACCGCGGACGGGATCGCGGTGACGCACGGCGTCCGCAACGACGGCGACGGCGTCGCGCCGGTCGGCGTCGGCTGCCACCCGTACCTCTGCCTCGGCGACGTCCCCATGCGCGACCTCGTCGTCACCGTCTCCGGTGACCGGATGCTCGAGACCGACGACCGCAGCCTGCCGGTGCGGGAGGTCGCCGTCGAGGGACGGCCGCAGGACCTGCGCGGCGGCGCCTCCCTCGCGGACCTGCGGCTCGACACCGCCTACACGGGGCTGACGATCGAGGACGGCCGGGTGCGGCACCGGTTGAGCGACCCGGCGGGGCGGACCGTCGAGCTGCACGCCGACCCGGCGTTCGCGTGGGCCCAGGTGTTCACGAACGACGTCTACGCGACCGAGGACGGCGTGATCGACGCGGTCGCGATCGAGCCGATGACCTGCCCGCCGGACGCGCTGAACTCGGGCGAGGGCCTGGTGCACCTGCAGCAGGACGAGCAGTGGGTCGTGGACTGGGGGATCCGCCTGCTCGCGTGAGCGCGGGGCGCGCTCAGCGGCCGCGCCGCCCGGCGGCCGCGCCGGTGCGGTCCCGCTCGCGCCGCGAGGCGCGGGTCACGGCCACGAGCACGGCGCGCCAGCCGAGCAGGAACGCGGCGAGCACGATCGCCGCCACGACCACGAACGAGACCTGCACGCCCTGGTCGCTCGCCACCCGCAGCACCATGCCGACGGCGACCGTCGCGGCCCAGACGGGCAGTCCCGTCCGCACGACGGCGAACGGGGCGCGCCACGCCCTGGCGGCGAGCCAGCCGACGGCGAGACCCGCGAGGAACGGCCAGTACGTGACGAGGAAGGCGCTCTGGTCCTCCCGGTGGCTCGCGCGCCCGATCAGCACGAACAGCGCGACCAGCAGGGCGTCCACCACGGCGGCCGTCACGGTGCGCACGCGGTCGTCCACCCGCCGATCCTCGCACCATCCCCGGTCCGCGCGGACCGGGTCGTGCGCGGCTCGCCGGGCGCGACACGGCGCGTGAACGGGACGTGTCCGCCCGATGACCGCGACGCATACACTCCGATCCGTGGCACCGATCGAGCAGCTGGACGAGGAGCGGTCGCGGATCCACGCGATCGACGCGCACCTGACGGCGACGACCGGCGCGGTGGTCGACGACGTGGTGCTGCGCGCGTGGGGCAACGAGCAGGTCGAGCTGACCTATCTGCTGCTGAGCGCCGCCATCACCGCCTCCGGCGGCGTCGTCGACGAGGCGGACCTGTGGCTCGTCTCGCGGTCGATCGCGTTCCCGCAGGCCGAGTCCCGCCCGCTCGCCGGCTGATGGGCCGCTTCGCGACCAGCGGCCCGCACGGCGCGCTGCCCGTCCGGCTCGCCGACCAGGGGGCGCTGCTGCGCGGCCGGCGCGTCCTCGTCACGGGGGCTGCGCGCGGCCTCGGCCGCGCCGTGGCGGAGGCCGTCGTCGCCGCCGGCGGCACCGTCTGGCTGGCGGACCGGCTGGAGGACGAGCCGCTCGCCGGGGTCGCCGCGCTCGGCGCGGCGGGCTGGACGGCGGCGGACCTGTCGGACGCGGACGCGGCCGAGGCGGTCGTCGCGGCTGCGGACGAGGGGCTCGAGGGCGTCGACGGCGTCGCGAACATCGCCGGCATCGTGCTCCACCACGACCCGCTCGCGATCCCGGCGGCGGACTGGGCCCGGCTCATGACGGTGAACGTCACCGCCTCCTACCTGGTCGCCGCCTCCGCGGCGCGGCGGATGCGGGCCGCGGGGCGCCCCGGCTCGATCGTGAACACGGCGTCCGAGGCGGGCAAGGTCGGCCACGTCGACTCGCTCGCCTACTCCGCGTCGAAGGCCGCGGTGATCTCGATGACCCGCATGCTGTCGCAGGCGCTCGCGGCGGACGACGTGAACGTGAACTGCGTGTGCCCCGGCGGGCTCGACACGGCGATGCTGCGCGAGGTCGCGGAGGTGTACGCGGCCCGGGTCGGCGGGCGTGCCGACGAGGTCCTGGACGAGCTCGTCGCGGGCCAGCTCGGCCGCAGGGCTGCCGTCGCCGAGGTCGCGCAGGTCTTCGTCTTCCTGCTCTCGGACGCGGCGCGCACGGTCCGCGGCCAGGCCGTGAACGCCGACGGGGGCGACACCCCCTACTGAGCACCAGGGACGACTTCCGAACGACGGAGTTCCGCCCGAACGGTGCGGTCAGGTCGGCGTGTCGTTCCGTCGAGCGGGCGGGCGTCCGTCGTTCGGCGGCCGCGGGTCAGGGGCGGCGGCGCCGGCGCAGCGGCGGCTGGGGCTCCGGCTCGACGCTGTAGTAGTCGTAGCGGACGGGGTCGCCCTCGTGCCCCTCGGTCAGCGCGTACTCGACGCCGTCGCGCTGCAGCCGGAGCGGCAGGCCCGCGGCGGGGATCACCATCATCTCCCGGGTGTCCGGCACGGGCGCGTCGACGAACTCCACGACGACCTCGTCGCCCGGTTCCGGCGCTTCCCGCTTGACGTGCCGTCCTGCCACGCAGGTGAGCGTAACCGGCGGCGGCGCGACTCGCCCGCCCCCGTTCCCGTCCTCATACCGACGTCGCAGGGACGGCGCGACGGCCGCCGATGTCGGGGTGGGTCGTCAGAAGAGCAGGCGCATCCCGGCGTCGAACAGGCCGGGCGGCACGACGCGGCGGAGGGTCACCAGCGCGCTCGCGTGCAGGCCGACCCGGCGCCGCACGGGCGGGTGCGCGTCCTCGAGCAGGTCGGCGACGACTCGGGCGACCCGCTCCGGCCGCATGCCGAAGCGCACGCCGAGGTCCCAGACCCGCGCGGTGCGGCGCCGCGCCCGCGCGTACTCCGGCAGCCGGAGCCGCGCCTCGGTCCTCGCCGCCCTGAGGTCGGTGCGCACGAAGCCGGGCTCGACGACGGACGCGGTCACGCCGTGGGGCCGGACCTCGAACCGCAGGGTCTCCGTGTACGCCTCGACCGCGTGCTTCGTCGCGGCGTAGAACCCCTCGTACGGCGCCGGCACGAGGCCGCCCATCGATCCGACGACCACGATCCGGCCGCCGCCGGCGCGCAGGTGCGGCAGCGCCTCGCGCACGACCCGGTGCATGCCGAACACGTTCGTCGCGAAGAGCGCCTCGGCCTCCGCGGTGCTCGTCTCCTCGATCGCGCCGGTCAGGTCGACCCCGGCGTTGCTCACGAGCGCGTCGAGCCGTCCCGTCCGCGCGATCAGCCCGGCGACCGCCTCCCGCACGCTCGCCTCGTCGGTGACGTCGAGCCGCAGCACGTCCGGGTCGGACCCGTCGGCGTGCCGGGAGCTGCCGAAGGCGCGCCAGCCGCGGGCGGCCAGCTCGGCGCGGGTCGCGGCGCCGATCCCGCTCGACGTGCCGGTGACGAGGACGACCCGCTGCGCTGCCATCCCGCGATGGTGACCGGTCAGCCCTGGAAGTCCTCGGGGTCGACGTCGTCGAGGAACCGGCGGAACTCCGCCACCTTCTCCTCCGCGGTCGCCGGGTCCGGCTCGTCGTCCGCCTCGTCCTCGTCGACCTCCTCCAGCACCCCGGCGTCGCTCAGGACCGACTCCGCGACGAACAGGGGCGCGCCGATGCGGGAGACGAGCGCGATCGCGTCCGAGGGCCGGCAGTCGAGGGTGACGGGGCCGTCGCGGGTCGTCAGCCGCAGCTCGGCGTAGAAGGTCCCGTCCTCGATGCGGGTGACGTCCGCGCGGTCGACGGAGGCGCCGACGGACTCGAGCAGCGTCCGCATCAGGTCGTGCGACAGCGGCCGGGGCGTGTCCTCCCCGTTGACGGCCACCGAGATGGACGCGGCCTCCTGCGTCCCGACCCAGATGGGCACCATCACGCGAGGGCCGTCGCCCACGTCGAGCGGGGTGAGCAGCACCACGGGCTGCATGCGGCTGTCGACGGCGAGGCCGATGACGCGGACGGGGACCACGGGCACCTCCAGCAGAGTCACGTCGGTCCGCCCCAGGCTAGGCAGGCCGCCCGTGCGGACGCCCGGCGAAGAGCGGGTGAACAGCCGATGGAGGCGCCGGGACGGCGGCGCCGCCGTCGATACCGTGCGGCGGGATGCCTGCGACGACCCTCTCCGTGATCGTGCCCTGCCGCGACGCGGCGCGGCACCTGCCCGTCGCGCTCGCCGCAGCGCAGCGCAACGACGACGAGGGCACCGAGTGGCTGCTCGTCGACGACGGCTCGACCGACGCGACGCCGCGGCTGCTCGCGGCCTTCCGTCCGATGCGGGGGCGCGTGCGGGTGCTGACGATGCCGGAGCCCTCGGGCGTGGTCGCGGCGCGCGCCGCCGCGCTGCGCGAGGCGGCGGGACGGTACGTGACGTTCGTGGACGCCGACGACTGGCTGGCGCCGGGGCACCTGCCGGCGATGGTCGCGGCGATCCGCCGCCTCGACGTCGACTTCGTGCGGTGCGACCACCTGCAGGTGACCGGGACGCGCCGGTCGCTGCGCCGGGTGCCCGAGGGGCGGCGCGACCGCCCCCTGCCGGCGCACGAGGGGATCGGGACGCGGCCCGGCACGCTCTCGGCGGTCGACGCGCCGAACCTCTGGGCCGGGGTCTACGACCGCCGCCTCGCGGACCGCGGGCTGCTCGACGTCGACCCCGCCATCCGCACCGCCGAGGACCGCATGACGATCTGGCGACTGCACCTGCACGCCGACCGCTTCGCCGTGGTCGACGCCCCCGGCTACCGCTACCGCCGCGAGGTCGCCGGGTCCCTCACCGCCATCGGGGACGAGCGCCAGCTGCACTTCTTCGACGCCTACGAGGCCGTCGGACGCGACCTCGACGCCGACCCCGCGCTCGAGCGGTTCCGGCCGAAGCTCGTGCGGTGCGTGGTCGACCTGGTCGCGCACCACGAGGTCAGCCGCGCCCGCCTGCACCCGCTCGTGCACCGCCGCTTCCGGGCGCGGGCGCGGGCCACGCTGCGCGGCCTGCCCGCACCGCTGGTGCGGCAGGCGGTGGCGACGCTCGTGCCGGAGCGGGTCGCGGCCTTGAGGGGGCTCGCCTGATGCGCGTGCAGCTGTTCGAGGCGTCGACCTCGTACCAGCTGATGGTGCTCGCGGCCGCGATCGACGCCGGCTGCTTCGAGCCCGTCGACGAGCGGCTGCTGCTCGTCAGCGTCAACACCCCCGTGCCGGAGGTCGCGAGCCGGCCCGACGAGGCGCCCGGGATCGACTCCCTGCTGGGCCGGTTCGACCGGGTGCTCTCGCTGAACGACCTGCTCGCCCCCGTGCACCCGGCCGCGTTCCGCCCGCGGCAGGGCGAGCAGCCGCTGTTCGAGCGACTGCTCCGCGCGGCGATGGGCCTTCCGGTCGACGCCGCGGTCGAGCTGGTCGTCGAGTCGGTGCAGGCACCGCCCTCCCGCAGCCTGCTGAACGTCTTCGGCGGGTCGGCGGCGACCGTCTACGCCGAGGGGCTGATGAGCTACGGCCCGACCCGCGACCCGCTGCCGCCCCAGGCGGGTTCCCGCGTGCGGCGGGTGCTGCACCTCGACCTCGTGCCCGGGCTCGAGCCGCTGCTGCTGACGGAGTACGGGGTGCCCGCCGAGGCGGTGCCCGCGGACGCGTTCCGCGCGGTGGTCGCCGAGGTCGCGGCCGCGGCGCGCCCGACGGTGCCCGACGAGCCGTACGCGCTCGTGCTCGGGCAGTACCTCGCCCAGCTGGGCCTGCTGAGCGACCGGGCGGAGGCGGCGCTCATGGCGGACCTCGTGCGCGCCGCCGCTGCCGCCGGGCACCGCCTCATCGCGGTGAAGCCGCATCCGAGCGCGCCGCCGGACGCCCTCGACGCGGCGCTGGAGGCGGCACCCGGCGCCCGGGTGGTGCTGCTGACCGACCCGGTGCCGGCGGAGGCGCTCTGCGCGGTGCGGCCGCCCGAGCTCGTGCTCGGCTGCTTCTCCACCGGGCTCGTCACGGCCGCCCGCTACTGGAGCGTGCCCGCGGCGTCCCTCGGTGCGGAGCGGGTGCTGGCCGCCCTGCCGCGCTTCGAGGACAGCAACCGCGTGCCGCTCGCGATCGTCGAGCGCTGGCTGCCCGGCGCGGACGGCCGGCCCGCGCACCTCACCGACCACGCGGCCCTGCAGCGCTTCGTTCGGACGGTCGGCTACGCGATGCAGTGGCGCGCGCACCCGGAGTGGCGCGAGGACGCGGCCGCGGCGCTCGCGGAGGACCCGGCGGCCTACGCGGCGGCGGTGCCGCGGGAGCGGCTGCGGCGCCTCGCCCTCCCGGGCGGCTGGCCCGTCGCGCTCTCCGGGCCCGCCTTCGCGCGGACCTCCCCGATGGCCGAGCGGGCGCTGGGCGCCGGAACGGCGCTCCGCCGCCGCCTCACCCGCTGACCGCGGGCCGCGGCGGTCCCTTCGAGAGCCTCAGGACGTCGCTCGAGGCCCGCGCCGCCCGCGTCCCGCACCGTCGGTCGAGGTGCGACGAAGGAGCCTCGAGACCACCCCCGCCCGTGGACGACGGCGGTCTCGAGGCGCCGGTCGGGTCGCCTCAGGCGCCGACGCGGCGGAGCTTCGACAGCGGGGCGAGCTCGCCGGGGAAGATCCGCTTCACGCCGTCGCCGCGGGCCTCGCCGACGATGCGGATGTCGCGCACCAGCGTCATCAGGCCGTGCGGCTCGAGCGACGCCGCGTGGTCGCTGCCCCACATGGCGCGGTCGAGCGTGATGTGCCGCTCCACCGCGACCGCGCCCATCGCCACGGCCGCGACCGAGATCTGCAGGCCGGGCTCGTGGCCCGAGTAGCCGACGGGGACGCCGTAGCGCTGCTTCAGCGTCTCGATCATCAGCAGGTTCGCCTCCTCCGCCGGCAGCGGGTAGGTGCTGGTGGCGTGCAGCATGAGCAGCCCGTCGGTGCCGAGGATCTCCACCGCCCGGTCGATCTGCTCGATCGTCGACATCCCGGTGGACAGGATGACCGGCTTGCCGGTCTCCGCGAGGCGCTGCAGCAGCTCCTCGTCGGTCACCGACGCCGACGCGACCTTGTGCGCGACGACGTCGAGGTCCTCGAGGAAGTCGACCGACGGCACGTCCCAGGGGGAGGCGTACCAGTCGAGGCCGCGGCTGTCGGCGTAGGCGCCGATCTCCGCGTACTGCTCCCGGTCGAACTCGACGCGGTAGCGGTACTCGAGGTAGGTCATCGTGCCCCACGGCGTCTCCCGCGGCACGTCCCGCATGTGCTGCGGGGTCGAGATCTCGGGCGTGCGCTTCTGGAACTTCACCGCCTGCACGCCGGCGACCGCGGCGACGTCGATCAGCCTCTTGGCGATCTCGACGTCGCCGTTGTGGTTCAGGCCGATCTCGCCGATCACGTAGACCGGGCTCCCCTCGCCGACCGTCCAGCGGCCGATCTGCAGCGAGTCGCTCATCTCTCCTCCTCCTGCGCGGCGAGCACCAGCTCCGCCGCCTCGCGGACGGCGCCGTGGCCGCCCCGTCTGGTGAGGACGACCCGTGCCGCCCCCAGGACGTCCGGGTGCGCGTCGGCGACCGCGACCGGCCAGCCGACGAGCGCCATGGCCGTCAGGTCGTTCACGTCGTTGCCGACGTACGCGCACTCCGCGGGGTCGACGCCCCGCTCCGCCAGCCACGCGCCGAGCGCGGCGGCCTTGTCCTCGACGCCCTGCAGCACCGGCACCTGCAGCTTCGCGCCCCGGGCCGCGACGACCGCGTTGCGCTCCTTGCTGAGGATCAGGACCGGCACGCCGGCGCGCCGCAGGCGCTCGACGCCCATCCCGTCGGAGCGGCTCACGCGCACCGACTCGCGCCCGTCGTCGCCGACGACGGCGGCGTCGTCCGTGTGCACCCCGTCGAAGTCGGTCACGAGCGCACCGGCGGGGATCGCCGCCGGCCGCGCGTCGAGCGCGGGGGCCAGCAGGCGGGCCAGCCGCAGCTCGTCGGGGGAGTCGATCTCGAGCGCGCGGTCCGCGTCGACCTCCTCGATCCCGACGCGGCCGAAGAACCGGAAGCCCGCCCGGCGGAACCCGGCGACGTCCATCACGTAGAAGGCGCCGGTCTCCTGGAAGTGGGGCTCGCGGTCCTGCCGACGGGGGCGGAAGGAGGCGTCGTGGTTGACGCCGGTGGCCCCGTCCCTGCCGCGACGCCAGAGGAAGGCGTAGGTCTCGAACGCCGAGAAGACGCTGTCGGCCTCGCCGGCGGCGACCCGTGCGACGGCCCGGCGCAGCGGCTCGGGCTCGATGAAGGGCGAGGTCGCCTGCAGGAAGACGAGCACGTCGGGGCGCACGCCCTCCGCCTCGATCGCGTCGAGCGCGTGGAGGAGGGCGGACTCGCTGCTGGCGGTGTCGCCCGCGAGGTCCTCCGGCCGCTGCACGACGCGGGCGCCGGCGGCGACGGCGGCCGCGGCGATCGCGTCGTCGTCCGTCGAGACCCGCACGTCCGCGACGCCGGCCGCGAGCGCCGGCTCGATCTCGCGGGCGACCAGCGGCACCCCGCCGACTCGGGCGACGTTCTTGCCGGGCACGCCCTTCGAGCCGCCGCGGGCGGGGATGACGGCGACGACGGAGGCGGTCACGAGGCCCGGCTCCCTCGTTCATCCGATGTTCCCGCGATGGACACCCGCGATCGGGGCCGCAGGGCGCGTCGCGGCCCGGAGAGCCGCCGTTCGAGGTCGCCGATGCGCTGCTCGTAGCCCGCGATCGCGGCGAGCCGGGCCCGCTCGCGGGCTCCCCGGTCGTCCTCGCGGGCGCCCGCCGCGGCCCGCTGCTCGCTCAGCGCCGCGACGTGCGCGGCGAGCAGCCGGTGGTCGCGCTCCAGCTCGGCGACGCGCGTCCGCAGCGCGCGCACCTCCGACACCAGCGCCTCCGGGCCGCGGGCGGCGAGCGTCGCATCCTCGAGCCGCACCGCCGCGCGGGGGCGGCGGGCGCGCAGCAGCTGCCAGTACGGGCCGATCAGCCGGCGGGCGCTCATGCCAGCGGCTCCAGCCAGCCGGCACGCCGCCACCGGTGCAGCAGCCGGCGCTCGCGGTGCAGCCGGTGCTCCGGGGTCAGGCGCACCGCGGGCCCCCAGTGGTGATCGAGGTGCGCGGAGCGCGACGGGCGGCCGACGAGGCTCGAGCCGGCGAGCAGGATCCGTGCATGCGGGAACAGTCGGTGCACCAGGTGAACGGCGAGTGTCCCGGTGGTGGGCCAGGCGATGTCCGCGGGGCCCATCCGCAGCGCGGCGCGTGTCCGGGAGGTGAACGCCCGGTTCGAGACCGGCACCAGCTCGAGGTCCGTCGGCCACCACGGCGGGAGGGCCTCCGGCTCGAAGAAGTCCCGCCCCGGCTCCGCGAGCAGGTAGAGGCGCCGGCCGTGGTCGGCGAAGGTGTCCGGGCCGGGCACGACGGCCCGGTGCAGCACGACGGCGTCGGTGCGGCGGCCGACCGCCGCCTCCGCGCGGTCGAGCGCGAAGGTCGTCATCCGCACCACCAGGCCCGCAGCGTCGATCCGCCGCGCCCGCAGGGCCGACGGCGGCAGCGGAGCGTTGCCCACGACGGCGATCTCGCGCGGGGCGCGGTCGCCGCAGCGGGCGGCGAGCAGGGCGCGCAGGATCGCGGCCTGGTCGGGGACGGCGGCGGGCACGGCGCGGATGGTAGCCACGGCGCGTGACCCGCCCGGGCTATCGTGCGCGTCGCCCGACCGCCTGGAGGACGCCGTGCACGCCGTGCTGATCACCGGATTCGACTCGAGCCTGAAGTGGGCCTCGCGGCTGGCGGAGGCGCTCGCCGCCCGCGGGATCGAGCCACGGCTCGTGGCCCCGACCTCGGTCGCGGCGCACCGCCTCGGCGACGCGCAGATCCGCGCGGTCACCGAGCGGCCGGTCCGCACCGCGGCCTGGCCGCAGCTCGTCGCGGAGGCCGCCGCGGCGGACGTCGCCGTCCCGGTGCTCGACGGCCCGAACGTGGAGCGGTTCTTCCGCGACGTGCACGCCACCGGCGGACGGCCGGTCCTCGGCGCCGGGTACGTCGGCATGGTGCTCTACGACACGGTGAGCGGCTACCTCGGCCGGTCGCTCGCGGACGTGCTCGCCGTGAACTCCCGCACCGACCACGCCGCCTTCCGGCTGGCCGCGACCGAGCTGGGCCTGCCCGACGGCAACCTGCTGCTGACCGGGCTGGCGCTCCTGCCCGCGGCCCCCGCCGCGCCGCGCCGCGGGCCGATCCGCACCGTGCTGCTCGCCGACCAGCCGACCGTGCCGCGGCAGGAGGCGGACCGGGTGCTGCTGTGGGACCGCCTGCTGCGGTACGCCGAGCGCCATCCGGACCGGCAGGTGCTGCTGAAGCCGCGGCACCGGCCCGGGGAGGACACCTTCCACCGGATGCGCGTCGCGCCCGAGACCTGGGCCGCGTCCCGCGACCTGCCGCCGAACCTCCGCATCGACCACACCCCGATCGACCGGCAGGCGGGCGCGGTCGACCTGCTGCTCACCGTCTCGTCCACCGCGGCGCTCGAAGCCGTCGCCGCGGGCACCCGGGTCGCCTTCGTCGCCGACCGCGTGGACGACGGCTCGCTGAACCCGCCGCTGCTGCCGTCGGGCCTGCTGCGCCGCTTCGAGCAGATCGAGCGCGACGAGCTGGGGGAGCCGCACCCCGAGTGGCTGGCCGACGTCTTCCCGGCCGCGGACGGGCTCGCGCCGGCGGAGCGGTTCGCCGAGCGCCTCGCCGCGGTGGCGGCCGGCGACGCGCCGCGGCTGCACGACGCGCTGTGGGACTCCGGCGTGCACCGCGCCCGGCGGGAGACCGAGGCTGCCCGGGCGTCGTTCGGCTCCGCGCGGCGCCGCCTCACGCCCCGGCGGATCGCCGCGGGCGGCCTGCGGCGCGCGCTCGCCGTGCTGGTGCGCTGACGGCGTTCACCTCCCGGTCACCTCTCGACCCCCGGCCGGACGCCTGCGGCGCCTACCGTCGGCGGACCCATGGAGCCCCTCCCCGTCCAGGACCCCGCCGCGCTGCGCGCCGGGTGGTCCCGCGTGCACGACGTCGTCGGCCCGCCCGCGGCCACCGCCGCGCCGCTCGGGCTCTACGCCCACGGCGCGCTGCGCGGGCCGCAGGTCGACACCCGCGTCGGGCCCCGGGACGCGCTCGTCGTCCCCGCCGGCGCGCTCGCCGATCTCGGGGCGTACGCGAACGCGTTCCCCGCGCACCTGTGGCGGACGCGCACCGGCGCCACGGCCGTCCGCCTGCGCGTCGTGGTCGACGCGCCCGCGCTGCTCGCCGTCCACCGGTCCGACCGGGCCGGCGCGGGCGAGGTCGCCCACCAGCGCCTGCTCGAACCCGGGATCGAGGAGCGCCTGACCGTGGCGCTGCCGCCCGGGACGGGCCTCGTCTGGTTCACGCTGCAGGCGGGGGCGGACGACGTGCGCCTCCTCGACGCCGGGTGGGACGTCGACGTCGCCGCGCGTCCCGGCTCCGTCGTGCTCGGCTCGCCGACCGTCCGCCGCACGACGGACGTGGCGCGCAACCTGCTGCGCGTCGCCGCCGCCCCGGCGCTCGCCGAGCAGGTCGCCCGCTACGTCGTCGTCGACCACGCCCCGGAGCCCGTCGGGGCGACCCTCCGCGCCGAGGTCGGTGCAGCCGCGACGGCGCTGCTCGACGTCGTCCGGCTGCCGAACCTCGGCGGCGCCGGCGGCTACTCCCGCGTCATGCACGAGGCGCTCGGCGAGCCCGACGCGGCCTTCGTGCTGCTGCTCGACGACGACGTGCTGGTCGAGCCCGCGGCCCTGCTCCGGGCGATCGAGTTCGGGCGCCGCGCGGTGGGCCGCGAGATCGTCGGGCTGCAGATGCTCGACGCCGGCCGCCCCGGCGTGCTCGACGCGGCGGCGGAGCGCATCGTGCCGCGCACCTTCTGGTGGGGGCCGGCCGACGGCGCTCCCGCCGGTGTGGACGTCGCCGCGCACCCGGTCGCCGAGCAGCCCCGGCTGCACCGCCAGCCCGAGGCGGACTTCGCCGGCTGGTGGGGTGCGCTGCTGCCGCTCGAGGCGGTGCGGACGGTCGGCTACGCGCTGCCGCTGTTCCTGAAGTGGGACGACGCGGAGTACGCGCTGCGCGCCCGCCGCGCCGGGTTCGAGACCGTCAGCCTGCAGGGCGCGGCCGTCTGGCACGAGTCGTGGCGCATCAAGGACGACGCCCGCGGCTGGCCCGCGTTCTTCCACGCCCGCAACCGGCTCGTCGCGGCGCTGCTGCACGGCGGCCCGCGGCTGCGCACCGGCGTGCTGCTGTCGGGCTTCGCGATCGAGGTGAAGCAGCTGCTCGCGCTGCAGGCGTTCGCGGTCGAGCGGCGGCAGGAGGGGCTCGCGGCGGTGCTGGCGGGCCCGGGACGCCTCGGACGGGAGCCCGCCAGCGAGGTCCACCGGCTGCTCACCCTGTCGGCGACGGCGGCCGACCAGCAGCGGGTGCCGGTCGACGAGGTCGACCCGGCGGTGTCGCCGGCCGCCGACCGGCCGCTCGCCCCGGTCGAAGCCCCGCGCGGCAGCCGCCTGATCGCCTGGACGCTGCTGCACCTCGTGCGCCACCTCGTCGCCCCGGTCCGCGGGGACGCGGCGGAGCGCCTGCCGGTCGGCCGAGGCACCTGGTGGGTGCTGCCGTCGTTCGACGACGTCTTCGCCCCGACGGCCGACGGCGCCGCCTACTTCCGGCTCCGCCGCGACCGCCGCCGCTTCCGGCGCCTGCTGCTCGCGAGCGTGCGGCTGCACTGGCGCCTCTGGTGGCGCTGGCCGGCGCTGGCGCGCGCCTACCGCGCGGAGGCGGCGGCGCTCGCGTCCCCGGAGGCGTGGGTGCGCCACTTCGCGTCCTGACGCCCGGCTCGCGTCGCCCTGCAGCCGAAAGCGCCGCCCTCCATCAGGAGGCCCGTCGATCGCGTCTCCTGCTGCGAGGCGGCAGTCCTGACCTGCCGGCGGGCGATCGCGGGGGCGCCGGACGCGAGGCCCCGGGACGCGAGAACGGGGGCGGTGCCTCGGCACCGCCCCCGTCCTCTCCGTCAGCGGGTCAGCGACCCGACGGCAGTCCCAGCGCCCGCCGGAAGGTGGTGTTCAGGTCGGTCTGGTTCGTGATGCCGAGCACGTTCGCCGCCTGCGGCCCCTTGGCCGCGATGCGGACCTCGGTGCCGGTGTGCTGCTGCGAGCCGGCGATGTCCGCCGTCGCGTAGCTGATCGTCATCGGCGCACCGTCGTGCGTGGTGAGCGTCGCCGTGTAGCCGAGGGTCGGCCCCTCGACGATCTGGCTCGTGTGCCCGTGGTCGGCCGTGACGACGACCAGGGTGTCCTTGTGCCGCTTCTGGTAGTCGAGCGCCAGCTTCACGGCGCGGTCGAACTCGACGGTCTCGCCGATCTGGCCGCAGGGGTTCGCGGCGTGGTCCTGCTTGTCGATGGACGCGCCCTCGATCTGCAGGAAGAAGCCCTTCTTCGAGTGCTTCGACCGCGCGTCGAGGATCTGCAGCGCCTTGGCCGACATGTCGGAGAGGTGCGGCTGCGTGGCCGGTCGGGCCGTGTTGACGGAGCAGGTGCTCGCCGGGGTACCGGTCCGCGTCGGCTTCGGGCCGACCCACTCGAGGTCCATGTTGCCCGAGGCGAAGGTGCCGAGCACCGGGTCCTTCGACTTCGCGCTGACGGCCTGCAGGTCGGCCGCCGTGCTGAGCAGCTGGTAGCCGGACCGCTTCGCGGACTCGCGGACCGTGCTGCCGGCGAACCTGCCCGCCGTGATCTTCTCGTCGAAGTACTTGGCGCCGCCGCCCAGCAGCACGTCCGCCCGGGTCGCCACCTCCTGCTCGGAGATGGAGCCGGCGCCGCCGTTCTCCTTCGCGTTCACCGCGCACGACGCGGTGGTGGCGACGGGGCCCTTGCAGTCCCGGCTGACGACGTGCGACTCGAGCACCGCCGGCGTCGCGTCCTGCACCTCGGCGGTCGTCACGTTGCCCGTGCGGTAGCCGGCCTTCTTCGCCTGCTCGAGGATCGTGCGCAGCGGCTTGCCCTGCAGGTCGACGGAGATCGCGCCGTTGTAGGTCTTGGTGCCGGTCGCCCAGCCGGTGCCGGACGCGGCCGAGTCGGTGACGTAGTCGGGCTTGCCGGTGTCCTTGTCCAGCGCGTACGTCGTGTACTCGCCGGTCAGGGGCAGCGTGTCCATCGCCAGCCGGCCGTCCGCGCCGACCTGGTAGTTGCGGGCGATGGTGATCTCGCTGTCGCCCATGCCGTCGCCGAGCAGCAGGATCACGTTGCGGGCCTTGCCGCCCACGATCTCGTGCCGCGCGGCGGCGGTGCCGTCTATGTGCCGGCTCGAGGCGATGGCGGGAGCGCCGGCCAGCAGCACGGCTGCGGTGCCGGCGGCCGCGACGGCGACGATGCGGCGGCGGGTTCGGGGGGATCTCATGGCGTCTCCTGATCGTGTTCAGGGCTGCGCGTCAGCGAGCCATGGCAACCGTCACTGCTGGATCGAACGACTCGCCGGACCGCAGGTGTCCTGCGGGTGAACCATCACTCGAGACCCGAGAGGTCCGGCCCAAGGGCGGCGGGCAGGTCGGCGACACCGTCGAGCAGGTGCGTGTGGCGGACGGCGCCCAGCTCCGCCGCGGTGTGCGCGCCGGTGAGCACGCCGACCACCCGGCCGGCGCCCGCCCTCGTCCCGGCGAGCAGGTCGTTCGCGGTGTCGCCCGCGACGAGCACCTCGCGCACGTCCTGCACGTCGGCCAGCTCCATGGCGCGGAAGACGAGGTAGGGGGAGGGGCGTGAGCGACGCACGTCGTCGACGGTGACGAGGCCGTCGAGGTCCTCGCCGAGGCGCCAGCCGACGACCTCGAGCAGGTCCTGCGCCACCTCCCGCGTGTAGCCGGTCTGCAGCACCACCGCGGCACCCGCGGAGCGCATCGCGTCGACGGCCTCGCGGACCCCCGGCAGCAGGGACGGCGGGTCGGCGGCGTAGGCGGCGTCGAGATCGGCCGAGAACGCGTCGAAGATCCGGTCCGTCCGGCCGGTGTCCTCGCCGAGCGCCGTCAGGATCCCCTCGATGCCCTCGCGCTTGCCCGTCCCGCTCCAGCGCGACAGCACGGCGTCGGGCACGGAGCGCCCGGTGTCCCGCTCCACGGCGTCGCGCATCACCGCGTAGACCACCCCGCCCTCGTCGACGGTCGTGCCGGCGATGTCCAGCGCGGCGAGACGGACGGGGGGCAGGGCGGCGGGGCGCGGCACGGCTCCGCAGTCTGACGCCGGAGGCCCCCGTCCGCGGATGCCGTCATCGGCTGTTCACGCGCAGTTCCTCCGGGGCCGCCCAGGTGACGCGGAGGAGAACAGTGGCGGAGCACTCGCCGACACCCCCGTCCCAGGGGGTCCCGGCCCTGCAGGATCCCGATCCGTGACCGAGAAGGACCTGGGCGCCGACCTCGTCGTGGTCGGTGCGGGGATCGTGGGGCTGGCGCACGCCTGGCACGCGGTCCGCGCCGGGATGACGGTGGTCGTCGTGGAGCGCGACGGCTACGCCGTCGGCGCGAGCGTCCGCAACTTCGGGCACGTGTGCACCACCGCGCAGGGCGGCGACGTGCTCCCGATCGCGCTCGCGGCGCGTGAGCACTGGCTGCACCTCGGGCGCGACGCCGGGCTGGAGGTGCGCCGGGCGGGCACGGTGCTCGTCGCACGGTCCGCCGCCGAGCAGGCGGTGCTGAACGAGTTCGCCGAGGAGCGCGGCGACGCGGTCCGCTCGCTGACGCCGGGCGAGGCCGCCCGGCTGCTCGGCCTCGCGCCGTCCGGGGTCGTCGGCGCCCTGCACCTGGTGCAGGACCTGCGGGTGGACGCGCCGACCGCGCTGCCGGCGATCGCCGCCCACCTGGAGCGGCTCGGCGTCCGGTTCCGCTGGCGCACCGCGGTGCGGGACGCCGGCGACGGCGTCGTGACGACGACCCGCGGCCGCATCCGCGCGGGCCGGACCGTGCTCGCGGTCGGGCACGACGTCGACCGGTTCTTCCCCGACACCGCGGACGAGCACGGCCTGACGCGGTGCCGGCTGCGGATGCTCGAGGTCGACGCGCCCGGCGGCGCCGCCGTCGGCCCCGCCCTGCTGACGGGCACCTCGATGCTGCGGTACGACGGCCTGACCTCTCAGCCGTCCGCGCGGCGGGTGCGCGAGGAGGTGCTCGAGCAGCACCCCGCGCTGCTCGAGCACGTCGTGAACCTGATGCTGACGCAGCGCCCCGACGGACGCCTCGTCATCGGCGACACCCACCACTACGGGGTCACCGAGGACCCGTTCGAGGACGAGCGATCGGACGAGCTGGTGCTCGCCGAGGCCGCCCGGCTCCTCGGCGCCGACCTCGTCGTCCGCCGCCGCTGGCGCGGCGTCTACGCCTCCGCGCCGACCCCCTTCCTCGTCGCGCAGCCGCGCGACGGGGTGCAGGTCGTCTCCGTCACGAGCGGGATCGGGATGACGACCGCCCTGGGACTCGCCGAGCGGGTCCTCACCTCGACCCTCGTCGCGGCATGACTTGCCGCACGAGCACCCGCGGGGTCGGCGACCGCCGAGTCCGTCCCCCCACCGGAGGAACCATGCACCGCACCCTGTCCACCCGTCGCGTCACGAGGGCCGCGGCGGCCGCCGTGCTCGTGACGCTCGCCGCCGCCGGGCTGTCCGGCTGCTCCGGCGCCGCCGGCGCGACGACCGCGTCGAGCGGCGTCTCGAAGGCGGACGCCGCGAAGGCCACCAGCGCCGCCGACTTCGGCGGCATGGACGGCCTCGTGAAGGCCGCCGAGGCCGAGGGCAAGCTGAACGTGATCACCCTGCCGCCCAGCTGGGCGAACTACGGGAAGATCATCGCGGGCTTCGAGAAGAAGTACCCGGGGATCACGATCACCTCGCAGAACCCGAACGGGTCCTCCGCCGACGAGGTCGCGGCGATCAAGTCGCAGGGCACCGGCTCGAACGCGCCCGACGTCGTCGACATCGGCACCGCGGTCCTCGACGAGAACAAGGCGCTCTTCACGCCCTACAAGGTCGCCGGCTGGGACAGGATCCCGACCGACTACAAGGACGCCGACGGCCTCTGGTACTACGACTACACGGGCCTCATGTCGATCGGCTACGACTCGTCGAAGGTGAAGGCGCCCACCTCGCTGGACGACCTGCTCGGCAGCGAGTACAAGGGCAAGGTCGCCATCAAGGGCGACCCGACGCAGGCCAACGAGGCCGCGAGCGCGGTCTACCTCGCGGCGGCGCAGTCGGGCGGCTCCGCGGACGACGTGCAGCCGGGCATCGACTTCTTCGGGAAGCTGAAGAAGGCCCGCAACATGATCTCCGTCCTGCCGACGCAGGCGACGGTCAACTCCGGCCAGACGCCCGTCGTCATCCAGTGGTCGTTCAACAACGTCGCCTGGGGGGCCGCCGGCGGCTCCGCGGGCAACCCGAGCTGGAAGACCGTGATCCTGCCGGGCACCGCGATCGGCAGCTACTACAACCAGTCGATCAACAAGAACGCCCCGCACCCGGCCGCCGCGCGGCTGTGGCAGGAGTGGATCTACTCGCCCGAGGTGCAGAACCTGTACCTGGCGGCGGGCGCCTACCCGGCGACCCTCGCGGCGATGCAGAAGGACGGCAGCGTCGACGAGTCGGTGCTGAAGTCGGTCGGCGAGCCGCCGTCGACGCTCGTGCAGCTGACGGCGGACCAGGCGACGAAGGCCGCCGGCGTGCTGAAGTCCGGCTGGTCGAAGGCCGTCAACTGAGGCCATGACCACCTCGACCGCTGCCATCACCCCGGTGGGCGCTGCCGCGCCCGCAGGGACGGAGCAGGTCGGCACCCGCGGCGCCGGAGGGCGATCCCTCCGGCGCCGCGGCGTCGGCTGGCTCGGCTTCGCGCCCTTCGGCGTCTACGTGCTGCTCTTCCTCGCCGTCCCCGGGGTCGTCGCGGTCGCGAGCGGCTTCTTCGACGCGGACGGGCGGCTCACCCTCGCGAACTTCGCCGCGTTCGCCGATCCGGTGATCCGCTCCAACTTCGTGAGCTCGATCTGGCTGTCGGCGCTGTCCGCGGTCATCAGCGCGATCGTCGGCGCGCTGGTCTGCTGGGCGCTCGGCTCGGTGCGCCCGGACGGCCTCGTCCGCGCGGTGGTCGACTCCGCCAGCAGCGTCTTCGCGCAGTTCGGCGGGGTCATGCTGGCGTTCGCGTTCATCGCGACCTTCGGCGCGCAGACCCTCGTCCAGCAGGTCGTGCTCGGCGCGACCTCGTTCGACACGAGCACGTTCCTCTACTCGGTCGCCGGCCTCGTGCTGCCGTACACCTACTTCGGCGTGCCCCTGATGGTGCTCGCCTTCATGCCGGCGTTCGAGGGCCTGAAGCCGCAGTGGGGCGAGGCGGTCGCCACGCTCGGCGGGACCCGCCTCGACTTCTGGCGCCGGATCGGGCTGCCGGTGCTCGCGCCGGCCTTCTTCGGCGCGCTGATCCTGCTGTTCGCGAACGCGTTCTCGTCCTACGCGACGGCCGCCGCGCTGATCTCGCAGGGCGGCATCATCACGCTGGCGATCCGCCAGCAGCTCACCAGCGAGACCATCGTCGGGGTCGCGAACACCGCCGGCGTCCTCGCCGCCGGGATGGTCGTGATCATGGCGGTGCTGATGTCGCTGTACGCCCTGCTGGAGCGGCGGACCCGGCGGTGGCAGCGATGACCGCCGGGGCGGCCGAGGTCGTCGGTCTCGAGCCGACGGGCGTCCCGACGGCCCGTCGCCCGCCACGAGGACGGTACGGCGCCGGGCCGTCGAAGGCCACCGGCGCGGTCGTCCTCGCGGTCGTCGCGGTGCTCTTCGCGATCCCGCTGCTGTCGATGGCGTGGTTCACGCTGCGGCCGATCTCCGGCTCGGGCATCACGTTCGTGCACTGGGCGGCGCTGTTCGATCCGGCGCAGGCCTCGAACTACAGCGACCTCTTCGCGGGCGTCCAGAACTCGCTCGTGCTCGCGGTGATCGTCGTGGCGATCGTGCTGCTCCTGCTGCTGCCGGCGATGCTGCTCGCCGAGCTGCGGTACCCGAGGGTGCACCGCGCGCTCGAGTTCGTCTGCCTGCTGCCGATCACGGTGCCGACCATCGTCCTGGTCGTCGGCTTCGTCCCCGTCTACCAGGTGCTGCAGGGCGTGGTCGGCAGCGACCCGTGGACCCTGTCCTTCGCGATCGGCGTCATCGTGCTGCCGTACGCCTACCGCCCGATCCAGGCGAGCATCGGCGCGCTGAACCTCGCCACCTTGACGGAGGCGGCCCGCTCGCTCGGCGCTTCCTGGCCGGTGGCGGTGACGCGGGTCGTGCTGCCGAACCTGCGGCGCGGCCTGATCTCCTCCTGCCTGCTGACGGTGTCCGTCGTCCTCGGCGAGTTCACCATCGCGAACGTGCTCTCGCAGAACACGTTCCAGACCGCGCTGCTGCTCCTGCAGCAGACGGACCCCTACGTCGGCGCGCTGCTCGCGCTCGCCGCGCTCCTGTTCGTCTTCGTGCTGCTCGTGGTCGTGTCGACCGCGGGCTCGATCGGGCGGCGACCCCGCCGGAGGAGATCATGACCACCACCGTCCCGCAGCCCGCCGAGTCGCTCGTCGTCCGCGGCACCCCCGTGCAGCTCGTCGACGTGGTGAAGGACTACGGCACCGGCAGCCGCGCCCTCGACGCCATCAGCCTGGACGTCCGGCCGGGCGAGTTCGTCGCCCTGCTCGGACCGTCCGGCTGCGGCAAGACGACGGCGCTGCGCGCGATCAGCGGGCTCGAGACGATCGACGCCGGCCACGTGCGCATCGGCGGCGCCGACATCGAGTCGGTGCCGGTGCACCGGCGGGACATCGGCATGGTCTTCCAGTCCTACTCGCTCTTCCCGCACATGACGGTCGCGCAGAACACGGCGTTCGGGCTGCAGATGCGCAAGGTCGGTCGGGCGGAGCGCGACCGCCGGGTGCGGGAGGCGCTGGAGCTGGTCGGGCTCGGGCACCTGGGGGAGCGCTTCGCCCACCAGCTCTCCGGCGGTCAGCAGCAGCGCGTCGCCCTCGCCCGCGCGCTCGTCACGCGGCCGCGCGTCCTGCTGCTCGACGAGCCGCTCTCGGCCCTCGACGCGAAGGTGCGGGTGCAGCTGCGGGACGAGATCCGCAGGATCCAGCAGGAGACCGGCATCACCGCCGTGTTCGTCACGCACGACCAGGAGGAGGCGCTCGCCGTCGCCGACCGGGTCGCGGTGATGCACGCGGGCCGGATCGAGCAGATCGGGACGCCGGAGGACCTCTACCTGCGGCCGGCGACCGAGTTCGTGGCGGGTTTCGTGGGGCAGAGCAACCGGGTCGAGGGCGTGCTCGCGGACGGCCGCGTCCGGGTCGCCGGGCAGGACGTCCCGGCGCTGCCGAGCGCGGTCCCGGACGGCCCCGTGCTCGCGTTCGTGCGTCCGGAGGACGTGCGGCTCGTCGCGGACGGGCTGCCCGCGATCGTCGTCTCGACGAGCTTCCTCGGCGCCCAGCGCCGCACGGTCGTCCGACTCGAGTCGGGCTCGGCCCTGACCGTGCAGCATGCGGCGAGCGAGCGCCCCGACCCGGGCGACCTCGTGCACGTCGCCCTCTCCGGGCAGCCCGTCGCGGTCGCCCCACGGCCGTGAGGCCGCCGCTCGTCATCGGCCACCGCGGGGCGCCCGGCTACCGGCCGGAGCACACGCGCTCCTCCTTCCTGCTCGCGATCGAGCAGGGGGCGCAGGCGATCGAGGTGGACGTGGTGCCCGCGGGCGACGGCGCGCTCGCCGTGCGCCACGAGCACGCGCTGCGGGCGACGACCGACGTCGCCGACCGGCCGGAGTTCGCGGGCCGGGCGCACCGGGCGGCCGGCGGCAGGCGCGAGTGGTTCGCGGAGGACTTCACCGGGCAGGAGCTGACGACGCTGCACGCCCGCGAGCGGCTGCCCGGCGTGCGGCCGCAGAGCGCCCTCCACGACGACCGCGAGCCGGTGCTGCTGCTCGCCGACGTCCTCGCGCTCGCCGCGGAGGCGGACGTGCTGCTCGTCGTCGAGGTGAAGGACGCGACGCGCTCCGCGGACCTCGGCCTCGACGTGCCGCAGCTGCTCGCGACGACGCTCGCGGCGCAGCCCCGCCTGCCCCGTCTCACCGTCGAGAGCTTCGAGAAGGCGCCGCTTCGCGCACTCGCGCCGCTCGGCCTGCCGCTCGTCTACCTGGTCGATGCCGTGGGGACGGCCGAGGACGAGCGCCGTCGCATCCCCCGGGGTCCGACGTTCCGGCAGGAGCTGGCGGCGGCCCGGTTCGAGGGTCTCGCGGGCGTCAGCCTGCCGACCTCCCTCGTCACCTCGTCGCGGGTGGCGGCCCTGCACGCCGCCGGGCTGCAGGTGTGGACCTGGACGCTGCGCCCCGAGAACCCCTTCCTCCCGCCCGCGTACCGCCGCACGGGCGGCGGATCGGGGGACTGGCGCGCCTACTGGAACGCTCTCCTCGACACCGGCGTCGACGGCGTCTTCACGGACCATCCCGACCTCACGACGGGCCTGGTCGCCGCCCGTGCGGCCACGACGGCGCTGCAGCTCTGACGCCCTCGCCGCGCCGGCGCCGCCGATCACCACCCGGCGTCCGCTCGTCGGCGGCCGCTGATGGGCGCTCGATATCGTGCGGGGGTGGGGGACGGGATGGTCGGGCGGGCGCGGCTGCTGAGCCGGGAGCTGCTGCGCGAGGACCCGCAGCGGATGGCCCACTCGGCAGGGGTAGCCCACGTCGTCGGTCGCACGGCGACGGCCCTCGCGCTGCCGGAGCGTGACCTGCTGGTCGCGGCGGCCTGGCTGCACGACGTCGGCTACGCCAGCCCCGCCGTTCGACGCCGGGTGCACGGGGTCGACGACGCGGTCCGCGCGGAGGCCGCCGGGATGCCGCCGCTCGTCGTCGAGCTGGTCGCGCACCACTCCTGCGCGGTGCTCGAGGCGCGGCGGGCCGGGGTGCACGACGTGCTCCGGCGGTTCGCGCCGCCGCCTGCACCGCTGATGGACGTGCTGGACCACGCCGACGCGGTCGTGTCCAAGCAGGGGCTGCCCCGCACGTCGACGATCCGGCTCTGGGAGGCCGTGCACCGGCACCAGGACGACCGGATCCGCTACGAGGCGCTGCTCGTGGCGCTGCCGGCGCGCGAGCGGGCGGTGCGGCGGGTGGAGGCACGACTGGCGGAGTCGCGCCGCACGGATCCGCCGACGCCGTCTCGGCGCTGAGGTCGATCATCCGGTCCGCCGGGCCGTCAGCTCGGCGACCACGCGCCCGTTCGGCTGCGTGCGCGACGCGGTGCGCAGGGCGTCGAAGCCCGCGGCGCGGACCGCGTCCGCGAGCTGCTCCGGCGGCCACGCCCAGGCGGTGACGACGCGGTGGTCGAAGGTCCGCAGCGACGGGCCGGCGAAGAAGCCGATCAGCAGCGCGCCGCCGGGGACGAGCGCGTCGGCGAAGCGCGAGAGCACGGCGGGGACCTCGGCGGGGTCGAGGTGGATCAGCGAGAACCAGGCGAGCACGCCGCCGAGAGACGCGGGCGGCAGCTCGAGCATCCGCAGGTCGCCCTGCCGGAACGGGACGCCGGGGTGCGCGCGGGCGGCGTGCGCGACGAACGCCTCGGTCGCGTCGACGCCCTCGACCTGCACGCCGCGGTCGCGGAGGAACGCGGACCAGTGCCCGGGGCCGCAGCCGGCGTCGAGCACCCTGCCGCGGACCCCGGCCGCCCAGCCGGCGATGACGGCGCGGTCCTCCGCCGACGCCTTCTCCGCCCCGTCGAACAGATCGACGTAGGCGGCGGTCCAGCGGCCGTACGCACGCTGCACCTCAGCGAGGTCGGGTGCTGCTGGCTCCTGGTCGGTCATCGGCGAGGAGTCGACCACCGGGGTCGGACGGCGGCCGCTCAGCGCCCGTCCGCCTCCGCCTGCTCCGCGCGGTCCGCGAGGTCGTCGCACTGCTCCGCCCTGCGGCGGTGGCCGGCCGCGAGGGCGGCGCGACCGGACCGCTCGTGCACCGCTGCCGCCTCGAGCAGCATCGCGGCGATCTCGCGCGCGGCGCCGGCGGCTCCTCGGGCGGCGACTCCCGCGTTGCAGGAGGACACCAGCGTCACGCGGTCGGGCATGGCCGGACGCGGCAGTGCACGAGGCCGTGGCCCCGGTCGGTGATGGCTGGCATGGCGCCCCCGCTCGCTGGACAATCGATGGGACCACATGAATCGCGCGGTGGGAAGGGGCTTGCGGCAGGAGTGCACGCCATGCCGCGGCCCGCCGATGCGCTCGACCTGCCGGGATGTCGGCTGCTCCATCCGGATCGCTCCGCTGCTTTGGACGCATCCGACCGTGCCGAGGCCTTCGGGGGAGGACCGTGCGGCGCCTGGGCCTGGTGGGCCCCGTGGGGCTCGAACCCACGACCCGCGGATTAAAAGTCCGATGCTCTACCGACTGAGCTAGAGGCCCCTGGCTCCGAGCGTAGCCGTGGCACGCGTCGCGCGGCGGGCCGTCGCGCGGTCGTTCGGGCGTCGCGCGGTGGGCGGGCCTGTCGCGCGACGCGACAGGGACCGCGCGAGGCGGCGGCAGGACCGCGCCGGGTGGCGAGGCGCGCTCCGGTGCGCTGCCCGCGAACCGGGGAGCGCGCAGGGGAAGCCGCTCCTACGCTGCCTGCCGTGCCGTCCGAGTTCCACCGCCCCGTCCGCGTGCCGTCCGCCCACTTCGAGTTCGTGCAGGGCGGCGAGGACCCGGCCCTGCTGGTGCGCACCGCGCACGAGACCGCGCAGGCGCTCGTCAGCCGGGTGCGGGCCGACCCGGACCCGGAGGTCGTCGAGCGGCTCGTCGCCTTCGCGGAGCGCGAGGGCATCGACGCGGTCGCGGAGCTGTGGTCGCGGGCCTCCGCCCTCAGCCTGCCCGGCGCCCTCTGGCGGCTCTACCTGCTGCGGGAGATGATCCGCCGCGATCCGCAGCTGACCGCGCTCGCCTTCGACCGGGGCGTCCAGCGGCTGCGGTCCATCGACCCCGTCGTCGCCGGCGCGCCCACGCCGGCCGGGCCCGAGGAGCTGCTCGCGGTCGCCGACGAGATCCTGCGCGGCGTCTTCGAGGGCGATCTGACCGTCGCGCTCGACCGGGCCGCCGCGTTCTGCCGGGTGACCGCCGCCGGCTGCACGGACCTCGCCGACGATGCGGACGCCGCCTCGCCCGACCGCGCCGCGACCCTCACGCGGCGGGCCGCGCGACTCGCCCGGCTCGCCGACGAGCTGTCCTCCTGCGCCCGGCTGCACAGCGACGGCGCTTTAGACTGATCGAGGCCTTCGGGCCCCGCCGGGCCGCAGTAACCCCGGGCTCCACATATAGCCGCTTCGAGCGGCCTCGCGCCGAGAGGCGTTTCTGCGGTCCGGCACTCTCCTCCGTCTCGGGACGGTCGATGCCACATCCTGCGCATCCGGGCCCTGTGCGCGACCCCTCCCAATCCGGTTCCCGCCGTGCATCGAACCCCTGCCACGGTTGGTCGGACGCGTCTGCGTGGACGCGGAGGGAGGTGCGGGATGCTGGTCGTCATGGACCCCGACGTCGGCGACGCCCTCAACGGCGCCGAGACGCCGGAGCACCGCCTCACCCGAGTGGGCGAGGGCGACCGCAAGGCGTTCGCCGACCTCTACGACGCGACCGCGTCCCGCGTCTTCGGGCTCGTGCGGCGGCTGCTGGTGGACCCCGCGCAGGCGGAGGAGGTCACCCAGGAGGTGTACCTCGAGATCTGGCAGACCGCGTCGCGCTACAAGCCGGAGCGGGGCAGCGCGATCTCGTGGATGCTCACCATGGCGCATCGCCGCGCCGTCGACCGCGTCCGGGCCTCGCAGGCGAGCCGGGACCGCGACGTGCGCGTCGGCATCCGCGACTACGACCGCGAGTTCGACCACGTCGCCGAGCACGTCGAGGTGCAGCTCGAGAGCGAGCGGGTGAAGCGGGCCCTCGCCGGGCTCACCGAGCTGCAGCGGCAGGCGGTCGAGCTCGCCTACTTCGGCGGGCTCAGCCACACCGAGATCTCGTCGCGGCTGCACGTGCCCGTCGGCACGATCAAGACGAGGATCCGCGACGGCATGATCCGCCTGCGGGACGCGCTGGGGGTGACCTCGTGAACGAGCGCCAGGAGATCCATCTGCTGAGCGGGGCCTACGCCCTGGACGCGGTGACGGACGAGGAGCGCGCCGCGCTGCTCGACGCCATGCGCGAGTCGGAGGAGCTGCGCGGCGAGGTCGTCGGCCTCACGGACACCGCCGTCGCCCTCGGGCTCTCGGTCGCGCCCGTCGCCCCGCGGCCGGCGCTGCGCGCCGCGCTGCTCGAGGCGATCGAGCACACGCCGCAGGACGCGCCGGTGCAGGAGCCCGAGCCTCGGCTCGCGGCCGCGCCGCACGTCGCGCCGCGGCGGCGACGACGGCTGCTCCGCCGTCCGTCCGTGCTGCTGGCCGCGGCAGCGGTCGCCGTCCTGCTCTTCGGAGGCGGGGTGATCGTGCAGCGGGCGCTGGTCCAGCCCGATCTGCAGTACTCCGCGATCGTGGCGGGGGCCGACGGGCCGCCCGTCGTCCGCGAGGTCCGCGGCGGCGGTGAGGCGACGCTCTACTCCTCCCGCGACGAGGGCGGCAGCGCCATCGTCGTCAAGGGCGTCGACGTCCCCGAGGGGCGCGTGCTGCAGGTGTGGAGCGTGCAGGGCGACCGCGTGGTGAGCGCCGGGCTGTACGAGACCGGGGACCACTACCGCGTCATCGAGCACGTCCCGGTGCCGGGGGAGCGGATCGCGGTCTCGGTCGAGCCCGCGGGCGGCTCGGAGCAGCCGACGACGCGCCCGATCGTCGCGCTCCCCGTCACGGCCTGACTCCGAGCGCACGCTTGCCCCGAATTGCGCTCGTGTGCGGCGCGTCCGAGCAACGTGAGGCAAGTCCGCGCTGAGGAAGCGCACGCTTGCCCCGAATCGCGCTCGTGTGCGGCGTGTCCGAGCAACGTGAGGCAAGTCCGCGATCCTCGCGGAGGGCGCCCGCGCTGACGAGCGCGGGCCGCCTCACGGACGAGCGCGTCGGTCCGTATGGGTGCGGCTGCGTTCCCGGTGCGGGATCAGCCGAAGCGGCCGCTCACGTAGTCCTCGGTCGCCTTGACCGACGGCTTCGAGAACATCGTCGACGTCACGTCGTACTCGATCAGCTTGCCGGGCTTGCCGGTGCCCGCGATGTTGAAGAACGCGGTCTTGTCGCTGACCCGCGACGCCTGCTGCATGTTGTGGGTCACGATCACGATCGTGTACTGCTGCTTCAGCTCCTCGATCAGGTCCTCGATCGCGAGGGTCGAGATCGGGTCGAGCGCGGAGCACGGCTCGTCCATCAGCAGCACGTCGGGCGACACGGCGATGGCGCGGGCGATGCAGAGCCGCTGCTGCTGACCGCCGGAGAGCCCGTTGCCCGGCAGGTTCAGCCGGTCCTTGACCTCGTTCCACAGGTTCGCGCCCTGCAGCGACTTCTCGACGAGCGCGTCGGCGTCGCCCTTCGAGATCTTCTTGTTGTTCAGCTTCACGCCGGCGAGCACGTTGTCGCGGATCGACATCGTCGGGAAGGGGTTCGGCCGCTGGAACACCATGCCGACCTGGCGCCGCACCACGACCGGGTCGACGCCGGTGCCGTAGAGGTTGCTCCCGTCCACGAGCACCTCGCCCTCGACGCGGGCGCCGGGGATCACCTCGTGCATGCGGTTGAGGGTGCGGAGGAAGGTGGACTTGCCGCAGCCGGAGGGGCCGATGAACGCGGTCACGGTGCGGGGCTCGATGGTCATCGAGACGCCCTCGACGGCCAGGAACGAGCCGTAGTAGACGTTCAGGTCCTTGACGGCGATGCGCTTCGACATGGGTGGTGCCTTTCGGGGGAGCCGCTCAGCGGGAGGCGAGCTTGGGCGCGAACAGCCGGGAGACCAGCCGCGCGATCACGTTCAGCAGGACGACGATGAGGATCAGCGTGAGGGCCGCGGTCCAGGCCCGGTCGTAGTAGGGGTCTGCCGGCACACCGGGGTTCGCGAACTGGGTGTACGCGTACACGGGCAGCGCGATCATCTGGTTCGCGAAGAGGTTGTAGTTCATCGAGTCGGTGAAGCCGGCGATGAGCAGCAGCGGCGCCGTCTCGCCGATGACGCGGGCGATCGAGAGCATGACGCCGGTGACGATGCCGGCCAGCGCCGTCGGCAGGACGACCTTGACGATGGTCAGCCACTTCGGCACGCCGAGGGCGTACGACGCCTCGCGCAGCTCGGCCGGCACGAGCTTCAGCATCTCCTCGCTGGAGCGCACGACGATCGGGATCATCAGCACCGACAGCGCGACCGAGCCGCCGAAGCCGGAGCGGAAGCCGGGGTTGCCGGTCAGGAGCGTGAAGAGCGCGACCGCGAACAGGCCCGCCACGATCGACGGGATGCCCGTCATGACGTCGACGAGGAAGGTGATCAGCCGCGAGATCGGGCCGCGCCCGTACTCCACGAGGTAGATCGCGGTGAGCACACCGATGGGCACGCTCATCACCGCGGCGGCCAGCGTGATCTCGAGCGTGCCGACGACGGCGTGGATCGCGCCGCCGCCCGCGCCGACGACGTTGCGCATCGACTCCGAGAAGAACTGCGGGTCGAAGCGCGCGGCGCCGCGGGCGATGACCGTCTGCAGCAGCGAGACGAGCGGCAGCAGCGCGATGACGAAGGCCGTCGTGACCACCGAGGTGACCAGCCGGTCCTTCGCCTTCCGGGAGCCCTCCACGATGAAGGAGGTCGTCCAGACCGCGACGCCCCAGAGCACCGTCCCGAAGAAGAGGACGCCGACGAGGCTGTACGCCTGCGTCATGCCGGCGAGGAGGAAGAGCAGGAACAGCAGGGCCATCACGACCCAGCTGCCCGCGAGCAGGCCGAGCGAGGACCAGCGGGGCAGGGTGCCCCGGCTGGTGCCGGAGCCGAGCGCGATCGTCGCCATCAGGCGGCCTTCCCGACGGTCGTGCGCGCCACGATGAGGCGTGCGAGGGCGTTGACGGCGAACGTGATCACGAACAGCACGAGGCCGGTCGCGATCAGCACGTTCAGGGTGCTGCCGAACGCCTCGTTGAACCGCAGCGCGATGTTCGCGGCGATCGTCGTCGGGTTCTGCGCGGTCAGCAGGCGGAAGTTGATGGTGACGGCGGGGGAGAGGACCATCGCCACGGCGAAGGTCTCGCCGAGCGCCCGACCGAGGCCGAGCATCGAGGCGGACACGATGCCGCCGCGGCCGAACGGCAGCACGGCCATCCGGATCATCTCCCAGCGCGTCGCGCCGAGGGCGAGCGCGGCCTCCTCGTTGAGGCGCGGCGTCTGCAGGAAGACCTCGCGGGACAGCGCGGTGATGATCGGGATGATCATCACCGCGAGCACGATCGCGACGGTGAGGATCGTCCGCCCGGTGCCGGAGATGTTGCCGGCGAACAGCGGGATCCAGCCGAAGTACTCGCCGAGGAAGTCGTAGAAGGGGCGCACGAACGGCGCGAGCACGAAGATGCCCCAGAGGCCGAAGACGACCGACGGCACCGCGGCCAGCAGGTCGATGACCGCGCCGAGGCCGCGCGCGATCCGCCGCGGGGCGTAGTGCGAGATGAACAGCGCGATCGCGATGGAGAACGGCACCGCGAGCACCAGCGCGAGCACCGCGGCCCAGATCGTGCCGAACACGAGCGGGACGACGTAGGAGAGGAAGGTGGGGAAGCCCGCGCCCAGCTCCAGGTCCTGCGCGAAGAAGGCGGGGAGGCTGCGGACGACCAGGAAGATCGCGACCGCGGCCAGCACGACGAGGATCAGCAGCCCCGCGGCGAGGGTCGTGCCGGAGAAGACGCGATCGCCCGCGCGCTTGGCGGCGGGGATGCGGGGGGAGGCAGCGGTCATGGTGCCGGGTGCAGCCTTTCGCTCGCTGAACAGGAGATCCGGGTCGGCGCGATGCTAACGGGCCCGGAAGGAGGACGACTCCGTCCGGGCCCGTCGGCGCGTGCACTACTTGATGGAGGCCACCGCGGTGTCGACCTTGCTCTTCAGGTTGCCCGACAGCGGCGCGGAGCCGGCGGCCTTCTCGGCGGCCTGCTGGGCCTCGTCGCTCGTCACGTACTGCATGTACGCCTTGACCAGGGAGCCGACGGACGAGTCCTTGTAGGTCTGGCAGACGATCGCGTTCGAGATCAGCGTCAGCGGGTACTCGTCCGAGTTCGTCGTCGTGCGGTTCACGTTGATCGCGAGGTCGTTCGTCTCGCGGCCGGACTGCTGCTCGCTGTCCGCGGCGACGGCGGACGCGCCGGCCGTGCTCGGCGCGACGTACTTGTCGCCGACCTTGATCTTCGCGACGTCGAGGTCGCCGGCCTTCGACAGGTCCGCGTAGCCGATGGCGTTCGAGCCGCCCTGGACCGCCTGGATCACGCCGGAGGTGCCGTTCGCGCCGTCACCGGTCTTGTACGGGAAGGTGTCCGACGCCTCCTGCGTCCAGACGCTCGGCGCGACCGCGTGCAGGTAGTTCGTGAAGTTGTTCGTCGTGCCCGAGTCGTCGGAGCGGTGCACCGGGTCGATCGTGGCGTTCGGCAGCTTCTCGCCGGAGTTCTGCTTCGCGATCTCCGGGTCGTTCCACTTCGTGATGTCGCCCTTGAAGATCTTCGCCACCGTCGCCGGGTCGAGCTGCAGCGACTTGACGCCCTCGACGTTGTAGACGAGCGCGATCGGGGAGATGTAGACGGGGATGTCGATCGCCTTGCCGTCGCACAGGGCGAAGGTGCCGGAGAGCTCGGAGTCCTTCAGGTACGAGTCGCTGCCCGCGAACTGCGCGCCGCCCGCGATGAACGCGGTGCGGCCGGCGCCGGAGCCGGACGGGTTGTAGTTGACGGTGACGCCGGAGTTCGCCTGCTGGAAGGCGGCGCGCCAGGTGTCCTGCGCGGTGCCCTGGGCGGAGGAGCCGACGCCGTTCAGCGTGCCGGAGACCGAGGTGCTGGCGGACGAGCCGCCGGAGGCGGCGCCCGCAGGCGTGCCGCCCTCATTGGAGGCGCAGGACGAGAGCGCGATCATGGCGGTGACGGCCGTGCCGATGGCGAGGCCTGCGCGCAGGTTCTTCACTGGGGAGATCCCTTCGGGGGTCGGTGTGTGCAGTGGCGCCAGCGGGCTCGTCGGATTCGACGTTCCTCTTCCGCGGCGACGCCTGCACGGTAGGCAGCCCCGGTAGCGCGGAGGCCGCCCGAAGGTGAACGGGAGGTGAACGACCCCCGCCGACGGGGGACCCCGGAGCTGCTGGTCGAGCCCGTCGAGAACACCCCGGTGACGGAGCCGAGCCGGCTACTCCGGAGCGGCGTGGGTCTCGATCGCGAGGATGCGGTGCGGCGACTGCCGGGCGACGTGCACGACGGCGAACTCCGCGGTCGCGAGGATGCCGGCGCGGGTCATCCGGCCGCCGTTCGGGCTGCCGGTCGCCTCCGCGATCTGCTCCAGGACCTCCGGCAGCACGGGCGCGTGGCTGCAGAGCACGGTCGTGCGGCCCTTCGACAGCCGCCGGTCGACCACCGCGCGGATGCCGCGGGGGTCGTGGCCGCTCATCTCCCAGCCGTCCTGGCTCAGCGCCGGCGCGGTCTTCACCTCGACGCCGCTCGCCTTCGCGATCGGCGCGACGGTGCTCTGGCACCGCTTCGCCGTGCTGCTCACGATGCGGGTCGGACCCCACGCGGCCAGCGACGGCACCACCGCACGCGCCTGCACGTGGCCGCGCGGGGTCAGGCGCCGGTCGGCATCGGCGCCCGAGGGGGAGTCGAACTCCGCCCGCGCGTGCCGCAGGGCGATGAGCGCGAACGACTCGATGTCGCCCGTCACCGCCAGCTCGGCGAACCGCTGCAGCACGTCGCCGTCCCGCTCGTAGGTGAGCTTCTTCCGGGCCTTCGACAGCGGCACCCACTCGATCGACGAGACCTCGTCGTTCGGCGTGAAGACGCCGCGCCGCAGCTCGTCCTTCGACACCTCGGCGGCCCAGTAGACGACGGTCTTGTCACGGCCGTTCGGCAGCACGTACTGCACGGATCCGAGGGGCACGCCGAGGTGGACGCGGTACCCGGTCTCCTCCTCCACCTCGCGCACGGCGGCCTGGGGCACGGACTCGCCGGGGTCGACCTTCCCCTTCGGCAGGCTGACGTCGCCGCGCGGACGGCTGATCAGGAGCACCTCGACGCTCTTCGCGCGCCGGCGCCAGCAGACCGCGCCGGCGGCGAGGACCGGGCCGTCGACGTCGGTCACCGCGTCGGCCGACGTCGCGACGACAGCGCCTGCTGCACCGAGGCCTGCAGGTCCGTGAGCGGCTCCCCGTCCGGGCCCTTCGCGTGCCGGGTCCAGATGCCGACCTCGTCGAGGTGCCATGACGCCGTCGCGTCGCTCATCGCGGCGTCGAAGAGGGCGTCCAGCTCGGCGAGGTGCTCCGGCCGCTTCAGCCGCACCAGCGCCTCGACCCGCCGGTCGAGGTTGCGGTGCATCATGTCGGCGCTGCCGATGTAGGTGACCGGGTCGCCGTCGTTCAGGAACGAGAAGATCCGCGAGTGCTCGAGGTAGCGGCCGAGGATGGAGCGCACCACGATGTTGTCGCTGAGCCCCGGCTCGCCGGGCTTCAGGCTGCAGATGCCGCGGACCCAGACCTGCACCTCGACGCCGGCCTGGCTCGCGCGGTACAGCGCGTCGATGATCGACTCGTCGACCATCGAGTTCACCTTGATGCGGATCCGTGCCGGCCGCCCCGCCTCGGCGTGCATCCGCTCCGCGTTGATCCGCTTCAGCAGGCCGCGGCGCAGGTGCAGCGGCGCGACGAGCAGCCGGCGGAACTTCTTCTCGATCGCGTAGCCGGACAGCTGGTTGAACAGGCGCACGAGGTCGCGGGCGACGTGGTCGTCGCTGGTGAAGAGGCCGAGGTCCTCGTAGATGCGGCTCGTCTTCGGGTTGTAGTTGCCCGTGCCGACGTGGCAGTAGTTCTTCAGCCGGCCGTCCGCCTCGCGGCGCACGACGAGCGCCAGCTTGCAGTGCGTCTTCAGCCCGACCAGGCCGTACACGACGTGCACGCCCGCCCGCTCGAGCTTGCGGGCCCAGTCGATGTTGTTCTGCTCGTCGAACCGGGCCTTGATCTCGACCAGCGCGAGCACCTGCTTGCCGGCCTCGGCGGCGTCGATCAGCGCCTCGACGATCGGGCTGTCGCCGCTCGTGCGGTACAGCGTCTGCTTGATGGCGAGCACGTCGGGATCGGCCGCCGCCTGCTCGAGGAACGCCTGCACGCTGGTCGCGAACGACTCGTAGGGGTGGTGCACCAGCACGTCGCCCTCGCGGATCGCGGCGAGCAGGTCGGGCTTCTCGTTCGGCTCCCCGGGCGTGAACGCGGGCGCGGTCGCCGGCACCGCCGTCGGGTAGTGGAGCGCCGGCCGGTCCAGCTTGTTCAGCTCGAACAGGCCGCCGAGGTCGAGCGGCCCGGGCAGCCGGTAGACCTCGTCCTCCCCGATGCCGAGCTCCGTCGTCAGCAGGTCGAGGGTGCGGGCGTCCATGTCCTCGGTGATCTCGAGGCGGATCGGCGGCCCGAACCGGCGGCGCAGCAGCTCCTTCTCGAGGGCCTGCAGCAGGTTCTCGGTCTCGTCCTCCTCGACCTCCACGTCCTCGTTTCGGGTCAGGCGGAAGACGTGGTGCTCGAGCACCTCCATGCCGGGGAAGAGCTCGCTCAAGTGGTGCGCGATCAGGTCCTCGAGCAGCACGAAGGTCGCCGTCGGACCGTTCTGCGGACCCGTCTGCACGAAGCGCGGCAGCAGGCCCGCCGGGATCTTCAGGCGGGCGAAGTCGATGTGCCCCGACTTCGGGTGGCGCACCCGCACCGCGAGGTTCAGCGACAGCCCGCTGATGTACGGGAACGGGTGGGCCGGGTCGACCGCGAGCGGCATCAGCACCGGGAAGATCTGGGTGGAGAAGACCTCCGCGAGCCGGCCCCGCTCGTCCTCGGCGAGGTCGTCCACGTCGACGATGCGGATGCCCTGCTCCTCGAGCAGCGGCCGCAGGTGGCGCTGGAAGGTCTCCGCGTGCTGGATCTGCATCACGTGCGCGGCCGCGTTGATGTCGGCGAGCACCGCCTTCGGCGGCGTGCCGACGTTCGTGGGGACGGCGAGGCCGGTGAGGATGCGGCGCTTCAGCCCGGCGACGCGCACCATGAAGAACTCGTCGAGGTTGCTCGCGAAGATCGCGAGGAAGTTGGTCCGCTCGAGGAGCGGCAGGCTGTCGTCCTGCGCCAGGTCGAGGACGCGGCCGTTGAAGGCCAGCCACGACAGCTCCCGGTCGATGTACCGGTTCCCCGGCAGCTCGGCAGGCGCCTCCGCGGCGGGCTCGGCGGGCGCCGCCCGGTCCTCAGGGGCGTCTGCGACCGCCACGGCCTCGTCGTCCATGGGAAGGATCCTGCCACCGGCCAGGTGACGCGCAGGTGAACGAGGAGCGCGCTCAGGCCTCCGGTCGCGGCGCGGTGCTCCGCCGGAACCAGGGGTTCGACGAGGGCAGGAAGCTGAGGACGGCGCCCGCGACCGCCGCCAGCGAGCTCACCGCGGACAGCAGCCCGACCCCGATGCCGCCGACGCCGCCGAGGGCGAGGAGCCCGGGCAGCGCCAGCACCGCGAAGACGAGCAGCGTGATGCGCGCCCAGTTCCGCCCGACCAGCAGCTTCCGCGCGAACACGATCGTGAGCACCCCGATGACGACCCCGGCGAGGACGGCGAAGGCGGTCGCGACGACGGCGGAACCGGTCGCGACGGCGTCCAGGTCGACGCCGCTCGTGTCCTGCCCCTGCAGCTGCCGCGAGGCCGTCCGCCGTGCGAGGTCGATCGTCTGCGGCAGCAGGATCAGCGACAGCAGCGCGCTGATCAGGCGCAGCACCCCGTGCGCGAGGTAGAGCAGCGAGGCGGTGCGGACGGTCGACGGCACCGCGGACTGGTCCGGGTTCGTGGTCATGGCGGGCTGGTCCCCTCGTTCACCTCGGGCTTCGGGCGCCCGACGGTAGCGGCGTCGCCCGTCCTGCGGCTGGGCGGCTACCGGCGAGCGGCTGCGAGCCGGTCCTCGTCCTCGACCACGTTGAAGCGGTAGCCGACGTTCCGCACGGTGCCGATGAGGCTCTCGAGGTCGCCGAGCTTCGCGCGCAGGCGCCGCACGTGCACGTCGACGGTGCGCGTGCCGCCGAAGTAGTCGTAGCCCCACACCTCGCTCAGCAGCTGCTCGCGCGTGAAGACGCGGGAGGGGTGGGTCGCGAAGAACCGCAGCAGCTCGAACTCCTTGAACGTGAGGTCGAGCGGCCGGCCGTGCACCCGCGCGGAGTAGCTGGCCTCGTCGATCACGACGCCGGACGCCTGGATCTTCGAGGCGCTCTCCGCGTTCGCCATGCGCCCGATCGCGAGCCGGATGCGGGCGTCGACCTCCGCGGGCCCCGCGGAGTCGAGCACGACGTCGCTCGTGCCCCAGTCCGCGCTGACCGCGGTGAGCCCGCCCTCCGTCAGGATCAGCAGCAGCGGGACGGTGATGCCGGTGGTCGTGAGGATCTTGCACAGCGACTTCGCGCTGGCCAGGTCGTGGCGGGCGTCGACGAGGATCGCGTCGGAGGGCGGCGCGTTGACCAGCTGCGCGGGCTCGGCGGGGATGCGGCGCACGACGTGGCTGAGCAGCGCGAGCGCGGGCAGGGCGTCGCCGTCGACCTGAGGGGTCAGGATCAACAGCGTCGCCATACGGGTCCTTCCGGCTCGCCTCCGGGTGCCGATGCTACCCGCCGTGGGAAGGGTGCCCTTATCTCCCTCGTCCGCCGCCCCGTCGGGGCGTCCACCGGCGACGGTGGGAGGATCGCTCGCGATGCATCTCGGACGGGTCGCGGTGGCGACGACATGGGTCGCGGCCGCGGCGGGCGTGGTCGTGGTCCTCGCCGCCGTCCCCGGGCTCGACGCCTTCCGCTGGCTGGCCCTGACCGCCGGTCTCGCGGTCGCCGTCGGCATCGCCGGCCAGCTCGCCGTCGCGGACCGGTCCGGCTTCGTGCTCCGGCTCGCGGCGGCCTCCGTCGGCGCCTTCGTCCTCGTCGCGATCGGCGCGCTGCTCGCCGCGGCGGGCGCCTGAGCGGCCCGCGCCCGCCGCGCGATTAGGCTCGACGCGTGCAGCTCGCGATCGAGTACTTCTTCCTGGGCCTGCTCGCGCTCGCCTCGCTCTCGATCGCGTTCGTGTCGGTCGTGGTCGTCTACAACCTGTTCCGGGGCCAGCGCTAGCGATGGCGATGATCGACATCCCGGCCGGTCTGCCCGCCGAGCTCGTCCCGCTGTCCTGGCTGATCGGGGTCTGGGAGGGCACCGGGCTGATCGAGTACGAGGTCGGCGACGAGACGCGGCGCCACGAGTTCGGCCAGCGCGTCTCGTTCAGCCACGACGGCCTGCCGTACCTCAACTACAGCTCGTTCACGTGGCTGTTCGGAGCCGACCGCGGAACGCCCGACGCCTCCGGCCGGGCCGACGAGCCCGCGCTCCGGCAGGCGCAGGACGACGAGACGACGCCGCTCGTCACCGAGGCGGGCTACTGGCGCATCAGCCGCCCGCCGACCGAGGGGGACCCGGGCCCGGGCATGCTGCCCGGCACGGGGCCCCGTCCCTTCTCGACCGCCGCGAGCGTCGAGACCCTGCGGAACGCGTCCGACGGCTTCGACGTCGAGGTCTCCGTCGTGCATCCGACGGGCGTCTCGGAGCTCTACCTCGGCCGCGTGAAGGGGCCCCGCGTCGACCTGGCGACGGACGCCGTCCTGCGCACGGAGAGCGCGAAGGAGTACTCCGCCGCGACGCGGCTCTACGGCCTGGTGGAGGGGGACCTGCTCTGGGCGTGGGACATCGCCGCGCTCGGGCAGGAGCTGCGCACCCACTCGTCCGGCCGTCTCCGCCGCGTCGACTGATCCGGAACGGCGGGCCGCAGGGGGCACTCCGCGCGCCTACCCTCGTGGCATGCCCGAGAGCCCCCTGCTGACCCTGCCCGGCGCCGTCCGGGCGGGCGAGCCGGACGCCGGCGTCGCGGCGCACTACGGCGAGCCGGTGCGCGAGCAGCGACGGCTGACGTCAGGGGAGGCGCTGGTCGACCTCTCCTCCCGCGGGGTGCTGCGGCTGACCGGCGAGGACCGGCTGGACTGGCTGGACTCCCTCACGAGCCAGCGGGTCCGCGACCTCCGCCCCGGCGACTCCGCGGAGTCCCTGCTGCTCGACCCCGCGGGCCGCGTGGAGCACGCGATGGCGGTCGTCGACGACGGCGCGGCGACCTGGCTGGTCGTCGAGGCGGCCTCGGCGGCACCCCTCGCGGCGTTCCTCGACCGGATGCGCTTCATGAAGCGCGTCGTCGTGGAGGACGTGACGGCCGACGTCGCGGTGGTCGGCGCGCTGTCCGAGCCGCACCTGCCCGGGCCCGAGGGCCCGTCGCTCGTCTGGCGGGACCCGTGGGCGACCGGCGCCGAGGGCGGCGTGACGCGCGCCGCGACCGCCGATCACCCGGGCGAGGCGTTCCCGCTGCGGCTCGCCCTCGTGCCGCGGGCCGCGCTGCCGGGGCTGCCCGGGCCGTTCGCCGGGGTCGACGCCCTCGAGGCGCTGCGGATCGCCGCCTGGCGCCCGCGCGCCGCGCTCGAGGTCGACGCGCGGACGCTCCCGCACGAGCTGGACTGGCTCCGCAGCGCCGTGCACCTCGCGAAGGGCTGCTACCGCGGGCAGGAGACGGTGGCGAAGGTGCACAACCTGGGGCGGCCACCCCGGCGGCTCGTGCAGCTGGACCTCGACGGCTCCGCCGGAGTGCTGCCGGTGCCGGGCGCGCCCGTGCTGTCCGGCGAGGACGAGGTCGGCACCGTCACGAGCAGCGCCCGGCACCACGAGGACGGGCCGATCGCGCTCGCGGTCGTCAAGCGGTCCCTGCCCGAGGACGCGGTGCTGACCGTCCACGCGGACGGCGAGGCGGTCTCCGCGGCGCAGCGCACGGTCGTGCCGGCGGGCGCGGGACCGGCGGTGGCGGTGCCGCGGCTGCCCCGGCTCGGCGCCGTCCAGCGCCGCTGAGGTGTCGCCGCAGCGGGCCGCCCGCCTGACCGCGGCGCTCGACCCCCGTGCCGCCGCCCGGCGCGCGTGGGAGGCGGTGCCCGCGGCCGGGCAGCTGGCGGTGGCTGCCACCGCCGCCTACTGCGTCGCCCACTTCGCGCTCGGCCGCGCCGTGCCGCTGCTGGCGATCACCGTGTGCCTCAGCAGCCTCGGGTTCGTCCGGGACGCTCGTCCGCGTCGGGTGCTCGAGACCGCCTTCGGGCTCTCGGTGGGCGTCGCGCTCGCCGAGGTGGTGCTCGTGGTCGCAGGTCGCGGCGTCGCCCAGATCCTCATCGCGCTGTTCGTCACGCTGCTGGTCGCACGCGCCCTGCAGGCACCGCCGGCGATCGCGGTCGCGGCGACCGCGCAGTCCGCGATCGTGCTGCTGCTCCAGCTGCCCGCGGGCGGCACGTGGGCCCGCAGCGTCGACGGCCTCGTCGGCGGCGGCATGGCGCTCCTCGCGACCGCGCTGCTGCCGCGCGACCCGCGGCACGCGGCGCAGCGCGACGCGGACGTCGTCTTCGCCGGCCTGCGTCGCGCGATCGACGACCTGGCCCGCGCCTTCCGCACGGCGGACCCCGGCGCCGCGGCGTCCTCCCTCGCGACCCTGCGGGCGCTGCAGCCGGCGCAGTCGGACTGGACGACGACCGTCGACTCCGCCGTCGCGATCGCCCGCATCTCCCCGCTGCTGCACGGCCGGCTGGACGAGCTGCGGGGGCAGCGGCGGCTCGTCGACGGCATCGACCTCGCCGTCCGGTCGCTCCGCACGATCGCCCGCCGCGCCGAGGCGACCCTGGCCGACGGCCGGCCGCGACCCGAGCTCGCCCAGCTCGTCTCCGTGATCGGCCAGGTGAGCGGGCTGCTCGGCCGCAGCGTGCGGGAGCCGGGCGCCGCCGCGCTCGCGCGCCGCGACCTGGTGCTCGTCGCGGAACGGCTCGACCCGCGGGTGCTCACGCCGGGCGCCTCCGTCTCGGACGCGATGATCACCGTGCTCGTGCGTCCGATCGTCGTCGACCTCGCCGTAGCCGCGGGCGACGACGCCGCTGCGGTGCGCAGCCGGCTGCCCGTGCTCGGCTGAGGGTCAGGGCGCGACGACCGACCAGGGCACCGTCAGCTCCCCGAGTCGCCAGCGGTCCCGCGAGCCGAGCACCGGCGTGCCCGCGTCGCGGAGGGCGGTCACGGCGGCGACGAAGCGCTGGGCCGGGCCGTAGACCGACAGCGGGGCCGCCCGAGTCCAGGCGCCGTCGAGGTCGGCGAGCAGCGCGTGCACCCGCTCGCCCGGCACGTTGCGGTGGATGAGGGCCTTCGGCAGGCGCTCCGCGACGACGCCGGGCCGCTCGAGGCCGGCGAGGCGCAGCGAGAGGGTGAACCGCTCGGGGCCGGCCCTGCCGACGTCGACCCACGACGCGATGCGGCCGAGCTCGTCGCAGGTCCCGTCGACGAGCAGCCCGCCCGGGGCGAGCCGGGCGCCGACGGTGCGCCAGGCGCCCGGCACCTCGGCCTCGTCGTACTGGCGCAGGACGTTCATCGCGCGGACGAGCACCGGCTCGCGCTCCGCCGGGATCTCGAACCCCCCGAGGGCGAAGCGGACGCCGTCGCGCTCCGCCGCCTGCGCGGCCGCGACGCGTTCCGGGTCGATCTCGAGCCCGAGCACCCGCACGCCGGGCGCGACGGGGCGCAGCCGGTCCGCCAGCTCGAGCGCGGTCCAGGGGCGCGCGCCGTAGCCGAGGTCCACGACCAGGGGGTCGGGCGTCCCGCGCAGCACGGGCAGGGTCGCCAGGTAGCGGTCCACGCGGCGCAGCCGGTTGGTGCCGGTGGTGCCGCGGGTGATGCGGCCGACGGGCATGGCCGGACCGTACCGGACCTGGGAGGGGCGGGAGGGCCCCGCCCTACACTCGGCGGACGTGACCGAACACTCCCTGCTGCTCCTGCGCCACGGCTTCAGCGACTGGAACGAGAAGAACCTCTTCACCGGGTGGGTCGACGTGCGGCTCACCCCCCGCGGCGTCGAGGAGGGCCGCAACGCCGGCCGCCTGATCGCGGACGCGGGGCTGCTGCCGGACGTCGTGTTCACCTCGCTGCTGACCCGTGCCATCCAGACGGCCGACGAGGCGCTGCTCGCCGCGGACCGCGCCTGGCTGCCGGTGGTGCGCGACTGGCGGCTGAACGAGCGCCACTACGGCGCGCTCCAGGGCAAGGACAAGGCGCAGACGCTCGCGGAGTACGGCCCGGAGCAGTTCAAGACCTGGCGCCGCAGCTACGACGTGCCGCCGCCCCCGATCGAGCGCGGCAGCGAGTTCTCCCAGGACGCGGACCCGCGCTACGCGGGGGTGGACGTGCCGCGCACCGAGTGCCTGCAGGACGTCGTGAACCGGATGGTGCCGTACTTCGAGAGCGACATCGCGCCGCGGCTGCGCGCGGGGGAGCGCGTCATCGTGGTCGCGCACGGCAACTCGCTGCGCGCGCTCGTGAAGCACCTCGACGGGATCGGCGACGACGCGATCGCCGAGCTGAACATCCCGACCGGCATCCCGCTGCACTACCGCCTGGACGACGACCTGAAGCCGGTCGTCGCGGGCGGGGAGTACCTCGACCCCGAGGCCGCCGCCGCAGGCGCCGCCGCCGTCGCCGCCCAGGGCGCGAAGCAGGCCTGACCCGCCCGCCGCGAGCGCTTGAGCAGGAACGCGAGCGCTTGAGCAGGAAGCGGTGAGCGCTTCAGCAGGAACGACGACGTCCAGCAGGAGGATCCGGTCGGGATCCTCCTGCTGAAGCGCGCTGTTCCTGCTGAAGCGCTCCGCGCCTCGGCTTCGCGGTCCTGCTCAGTGGCCGACCGCGACCACCCAGTCGCCGGTCTGCAGGTACTGGACCTTCTTGGCGATCGAGACCGCGTGGTCGGCGAACCGCTCGTGGTACCGGCTCGCGAGCGTCGCGTCGACGATGTCGCCGGCGTTGCCCTTCCAGGTCTCGCCGAGCACCTTGTCGAAGACGCTGAGGTGCAGCTCGTCGACGTCGTCGTCGTCGTTGCGGATCTCCTCCGCCAGCTCGGTGGACTCGGACTGGAGCAGCCGGGTCAGCTTGCGGGCGATCTCCACGTCGAGCCGGCCGAGCTCCTGGAACGTCGGGCGCAGGCCCTTCGGCACCACCTTCTCCGGGAAGCGGGTGCGGGCGAGCTGCGCGATGTGCTCGGCCAGGTCGCCCATGCGCTCGAGCGACGCGCTGATCCGCAGGGCGGACACCACGATGCGGAGGTCGCGGGCGACGGGCTGCTGCCGGGCCAGGATGTCGATCGCCAGCTCGTCGAGGCTCGAGGCGAGCTCGTCGATCAGGTGGTCGTCCGCGATGACGCTCTCCGCGAGCGTCACGTCCGACGAGTTGAAGGCGGTCGTCGCCTTGTCGATCGACTCGGCGACGAGGTCCGCGATGCGGACGAGCCGCTCCTGGACCTCGGTCAGCTCCTGCTGGAAGACCTCGCGCATCTGTGCATCCCCTCACCGCTCGCGACCGGCACGGCCACCGTCCGCCGCCCAGGTGAACAGCAGGTGCCGCTCCGGCGAACCCCCGATGAACTCGGGCCCGCCCCCGCGTTCGCGGGCGGGTCCGCCTCCTGGACGGTCCCTTATCGTAAGCCGCATGAGCACGGCGGAACTCGTGGTGCTCGCGCTCGGTCTGGGGCTCCTCTTCGGGGTCGCGTTCACCCTGCTGCTCCGCACGGCGGTGGACGCGGGCGCGGCGGCGCTCGACGTCCAGTCGACGGCGCTGCCCGACGGGGCCTCCGCGGTGATCGACGCGCTCGTGGAGCCGGCGGTGGTCGTCGACGGCTCCAACACCGTGCTGCAGGCGACCGAGGGCGCGGTCCAGATGGACCTCGTGCACGGCCGGGCGCTCGCGCACCTCGAGCTGGACCGCCTGGCCGACGAGGCGCGGTCCGCGCTCGAGCCGCGTCGCGCGGACCTCGCCCTGCCGCGCGTCCCCTCGGGGCCCCGCACCCTGCAGGTCGCCGCGCACGCCGCGCCGATCGACCTGGGGCGCGTGCTGCTCGTCGTCGAGGACCGTTCCGACGCCGTGCGGCTCGAGGCGATGCGCCGCGACTTCGTCGCGAACGTCAGCCACGAGCTGAAGACGCCGATCGGCGCGGTCTCGCTGCTCGCGGAGGCGCTCGACACGGCCGCCGAGGACCCGGAGCGGGTCCGCCGGTTCGCCGCGCGGCTGAGCGCCGAGTCGGCCCGGCTCGGCGCCCTCGTGCAGGAGATCCTCGCCTTCACCCGGCTGCAGGACACCGATCCGCTCGCGGACGCCCGCCCGGTCGCGCTCGACGACGTGATCGCCGCCGCCGCCGACCGCAACCGCGTCGCCGCGGACGCGCACTCCGTCGCCGTCGTGGTGGGCAAGCGCACCGGCCTGCACACGCGCGGCGACGCCGCGCAGCTGACCACCGCCGTGCAGAACCTGGTCGCGAACGCGGTCGCCTTCGCGCCGCCGCGCACGCACGTGGGCATCGGGCTGCGCGCCCGGGACGGCGTCGTCGAGATCGCCGTCTCCGACCAGGGGCAGGGCATCCCGGAGGAGGAGCAGGACCGCGTGTTCGAGCGCTTCTACCGGGGCGACCAGTCCCGCACCCGGCAGACCGGCGGGTCGGGTCTCGGGCTCAGCATCGTCAAGCACGTGGCCGAGAACCACGGCGGGGACGTGCGGGTGTGGTCCCGCCCCGGCCGAGGCTCGACCTTCACCATCCGGCTGCCAGAGGAGGCGGTGCCGGTCGTCCAGCGGCCGCGACGCCGCGAGAAGGAGCGCACATGACCGTGATCCTGCTCGTCGAGGACGAGCCGGCGATCGCCGAGCCGCTGGAGTACCTGCTCGAGCGGGAGGGGTACGAGGTCGCCGTCGCGGCCGACGGCGGGGAGGCCCTCGCGCGCTTCGGCCGCGGCGACGTCGACCTCGTGCTGCTCGACCTGATGCTGCCGGTGCTGAGCGGCACCGAGGTCGCGAAGCGCATCCGCACGTCCTCCGACGTGCCGATCATCATGCTGACGGCGAAGGACGCCGAGATCGACAAGGTCGTCGGCCTCGAGCTCGGCGCGGACGACTACGTCACCAAGCCGTACTCGAGCCGCGAGCTGCTCGCCCGCATCCGCGCCGTGCTCCGCCGCCGCGTCGAGTCCGTCGACGCGGCCGGCCCCGACGTGCTCCGCTCCGGTCCGGTCAGCCTGGACGTCGACCGGCACGCGGTGTTCGTGCACGGCCGGGAGACCGCGATGCCGCTCAAGGAGTTCGAGCTGCTCGAGCTGCTGCTCCGGAACGCGGGCCGCGTGCTCACGCGCGGGCAGCTGATCGACCGGATCTGGGGCTCCGACTACTTCGGCGACACGAAGACGCTCGACGTCCACGTGAAGCGCATCCGCGCGAAGATCGAGGAGGAGCCGGCGGAGCCCCGCCTGCTGCTGACCGTCCGCGGCCTCGGCTACCGCTTCGAGGACCTGGCCGCGGAGCCTTGATCGGCCTCCGGCGGCCGGGGCCCGATCAGCCCTCGCCGGCCGAGGGGCTCGGGGTCGGCTCCGCGGTGCTCGACTCCGACGGCGAGGGCGACTCGCCGACCGGCAGGCCGCCGACGGACGCGGACGGGGTCGGGACGAGCGGCTGGTACTCCGGGAGGCTGCCGTCCAGCACGGGCACCTGCAGCGAGACGGGGTCGGCGCTGCCCGTCGAGAAGCCCACCGGGAAGAGCGCGCCCGGCGTCAGGTCGACGTCCGTGAGCCGCACCGAGCGCGCCCGGGTCGTGACCTGCGTCTCGGCCTGCGCGTCGACGTTCGGCCGCAGCGAGAGCACGCCGTTCGCCGGCACGCTGACCCGCGTGGTCTCCGTGCCCGTCGCGGTGGAGTAGCGCAGCGTCACTGACGCGGGCGAGTCGCCCGTGTTGGAGAGCACGCCGAGCATGGTTGCCACGTCGCCCTCCGAGCTGAGCAGCAGCACGTTGCGGATCTGCACGTCGCCGACCTGGCCGTTGATGCCGTCGCTCGGGGTGTAGGTGCGGACGGTCTGCTGCGGGGTGACGAACATGCACCCGGACAGGGCGCCGGCCACCAGCGCGGTGACGGCGGCGGTCGCCGCGAATCGCAACCTCACGGTGCGCACCTCTCGTCGATCTCCTCGCTCCGACGGGTCCGCGGAACCGGTCGGAGCCTAGCGGACGAGGCCCGTCGCCCGGCCGAGCAGCGCCCCCGTCGCGCTGCCGTCCGAGCCCCCGTCGGAGGGCCCGTGATAGGATGGAGGCCGCTTTTCGGAGGGACATCCATGCAGTTCGAGGTCGGCGAAACCGTTGTCTACCCCCATCACGGCGCCGCCAAGATCGTCGAGGTCAAGAAGCGCACGATCCGCGGTGAGGAGAAGGTCTACCTCAAGCTGAACGTGGCGCAGGGCGATCTCACCATCGAGGTCCCGGCGGAGAACGTCGATCTCGTGGGCGTCCGCGACGTCATCGGCAAGGAGGGCCTCGACCGCGTGTTCGAGGTGCTGCGCACCCCGTTCGTGGAGGAGCCGACGAACTGGTCCCGCCGCTACAAGGCGAATCTCGAGAAGCTGGCCTCCGGAGACGTGATCAAGGTGTCCGAGGTCGTCCGCGACCTCTGGCGCCGCGACCAGGACCGCGGCCTGTCCGCGGGGGAGAAGCGGATGCTCGCGAAGGCGCGGCAGATCCTCATCTCCGAGCTCGCGCTCGCGGAGAAGACCGACGAGGAGCAGGCGTCGACCGTGCTCGACGAGGTGCTCGCCTCCTGACCGTCGCGGTCGTCGTCGCGGCGGGCGACGGGACCCGGCTCGGTGCCGGGATGCCGAAGGCCCTCGTGCCGCTGGCCGGGCGGACGCTGCTCGCCTGGGCGCTCGACGGGGTGCTCGCGGCCGACGTGGACCGGGTCGTGGTCGCGGCGCCGCCGGGGCGGGTCGACGACGTCGAGCGTGGCGTGGCGGGGCTGCCCGCCGTCGTCGTCGCGGGCGGCGCCGACCGGCAGGCGTCGGTCCTCGCCGCCCTCGGGCACGTGGCGGACGACGAGGTCGTTCTCGTGCACGACGCGGCCCGCCCGCTGACGCCGCCGTCGGTCTTCGACCTGGTGCGCGCCGAGGTGGTCCGCACCGGCGACGGGGTGATCCCGGCGCTGACCCCGGCGGACACGATCAAGCGCCTCGCCGGCGACGCGGTCGTGGAGACGGTCCGCCGCGCCCTCCTCGCGGCGGTGCAGACGCCGCAGGGGTTCCCCGCGGGGGCCCTCCGCCGGGCGCTCGAGTCCGCGGACGCGCGGCACACGGACGACGCGGCGGCGTTCGCGGCCGCCGGGCACCGCGTCCGCGTGGTCGAGGGGAGCCCGGACGCCTTCAAGATCACGACGCGGTGGGACCTGCGGCGGGCCGAGCAGCTGCTCGCACCGCCCGCGGCCACCCGCTCCGGGCTCGGCATCGACGTGCACGCCTTCGCCGACGACCGGCCGATGCGGCTCGGCGGGCTGCAGTGGCCGGGGCCCGGTCTCGCCGGGCACAGCGACGCCGACGTCGTCTGCCACGCGATCGCCGACGCCCTGCTGTCGGCGGGCGGGCTCGGCGACCTCGGCAGCCGCTTCGGCACCGACCGCGCCGAGGAGGCCGGGCGGGCGGGCCTCGACTTCGTGACCCGGTCGGTCGCGCTGCTCGCCGAGGCGGGGTTCGCCCCCGTGCACGTCGCGGTGCAGGTCGTGGGGAACCGGCCGAGGATCGGTGCGCGGCGGGCGGAGATGGAGGCGCTGCTCACCGCCGCCGTCGGCTCGCCGGTGTCCGTGTCGGGCACCACGACCGACGGGCTCGGGCTCACGGGACGCGGCGAGGGGGTCGCGGCGGTCGCGACCGCGCTCGTCGCGCCCGCCCCCGTATCCTTTCGACGGTGACCGTCCGGCTCTACGACACCCGGTCCCGCGCGCTGCAGGAGCTGGTCCCGGTCGTGCCGGGGCGGGTGGGCCTGTACGTCTGCGGTCCGACCGTGCAGTCCTCGCCGCACATCGGCCACCTGCGCAGCGCGCTCTCCTACGACCTGCTGCGGCGGTGGCTGACGTACCGCGGCCTCGACGTGGTGCTGATCCGCAACGTCACGGACGTCGACGACAAGATCCTCGCCTCGTCCGCCGCCTCCGGCGCCGCGTGGTGGGCGCACGCCTACCGCGTCGAGCTCGAGTTCGCAGCGGCCTACCGGGCGATCGGCGTGCTCGAGCCGACCTACGAGCCGCGCGCCACGGGGCACATCGGCGAGATGGTCGCGCTGATCGCCCGCCTCATCGACTCGGGTCACGCCTACGCCGCCGACGACGGGTCGGGCGACGTCTGGTTCGACGTCGGGTCCTGGCCCGAGTACGGCGTGCTCACGCGGCAGCAGGGCGACGACCTGATCGGCGGTCAGGACGAGGGTCGCGGCAAGCGCAGCCCCCGCGACTTCGCGCTGTGGAAGGGCCACAAGCCGGACGAGCCCGCGACCGCGCAGTGGCCGGCGCCGTGGGGCTCCGGCCGACCGGGCTGGCACATCGAGTGCTCCGCGATGGCGGAGCGCTACCTCGGCGCGGAGTTCGACGTGCACGGCGGCGGCCTCGACCTGCGCTTCCCGCACCACGAGAACGAGCTGGCCCAGTCGGGCGCCGCCGGCAGCCCCTTCGCCCGCCTCTGGGTGCACAACGGGCTCGTGACGGTCGCCGGCCAGAAGATGTCGAAGTCGCTCGGCAACTCCGCCTTCGCCGCCGAGCTCCTGGGCGCCGCGCGCCCGGTGGTCGTCCGCTACGCGCTCGCGGCGGCCCACTACCGCTCCGACCTCGACCACCACCCCGGTGCGCTGATCGAGGCGGAGGAGGCGGTCGCGCGCATCGAGCGCTTCGTCGAGCGGGCTGAGGCGGCAGGCGCCACGGCGACGGCCGCGCCGGTGCCCGAGGCGTTCGCGGCGGCGATGGACGAGGACCTGAACGTGCCGCAGGCGCTCGCGGTGCTGCACGAGACGCTGCGCCGCGGCAACCAGGCGGTCGACGCGGGGGAGCCGGACGCGGCCGGGCGCGCGCTCGCCGAGGTGCGGGCGATGACGGGCGTGCTCGGGGTCGACCCGGTCGCGCAGCCGGGTGCGGGGGACGCCGCCGCCGGGGCGCTCGACGCGCTCGTGCAGCGGCTCCTCGACGAGCGGGCCGCCGCGCGGCGCGCGAAGGACTGGGCCGCCGCGGACCGCGTGCGGGACGAGCTGGCCGCCGCGGGCATCGCGCTCGAGGACGGCGCGGACGGGACGAGGTGGAGCATCGATGGCCGGTGATTCGAGACGGCGCAGCCCGAACCTGAAGGGCACCAAGGTCGGCAGCGGAGGCCGCGGGCGCAAGGCGCTGGAGGGGAAGGGCCCGACGCCGAAGGCGGAGGACCGCGAGTACCACGCCGCGCACAAGCGCAAGCGGGCCGCCGAGCGGCTCGCGGAGAAGCGCGGGCAGGGTGCGCCGCGGCAGGCGCCGCGGGCTCGGAAGGCGTCCGGCGACGAGATCGTGACGGGGCGCAACGCGGTGCTCGAGGCGCTGCGCGCGCGCATCCCCGCCACGACCCTCCACCTCGCCGCGCGCATGGAGGTGGACGACCGCGTCCGCGAGATCCTGTCGATCGCGAACCGGCGGGACCTGCCCGTGCTCGAGGTGATGCGGCCCGAGCTGGACCGGCTGACCGGCGGCGACCTGCTGCACCAGGGCGTCGCCCTGTCGGTGAAGCCGTACGAGTACGCGCACCCGTTCGACCTGCTGGAGGGTGCGACGCCGGCGCTCGTCGTCGCGCTCGACGGCGTGACCGACCCGCGCAACCTCGGCGCCATCATCCGCTCGGTCGGCGCGTTCGGCGGCAGCGGCGTCGTGCTGCCGCAACGGCGCTCCGCGGGCGTGACGGCCGCCGCCTGGCGGTCGTCGGCCGGGGCGGTCGCGCGGGTGCCGGTCGCGATGGCGTCGAACCTCGCGCAGACGGTCACCGCCTACAAGCAGCGGGGCGTCTTCGTGATCGGCCTCGACGGCGACGGCGACGTCGCCCTGCCGTCCTTCGAGCTGGCGGACCGGCCGCTGCTCGTGGTCGCGGGCAGCGAGGGCCAGGGGCTCTCCCGCCTGGTGCGCGAGCTGTGCGACCAGATCGTCTCCATCCCGATCGGCCGCGCCACCGAGTCGCTGAACGCGTCGGTCGCCACCTCGATCGCGCTCTACGCGATCGCCACGACCCGCGCCGCCTCCGAGTAGCCCCGCGGAGCCCGTCAGCAGGATCCCTGCCCTCGAGCAGGAGATCTGCCCGTCCGATCCACTGCTCGAGGGCAGGGGTCCTGCTGAAGGGCAGGCGGGGATCCTGCGGGGTGATCGCGGGATGGGGAGGAGTCCGCTCCTCCCCAGGTCATGAGCGGGCGGGATCCTGGATCCGAGGAGCAGATCCCGTCCGCCGGCCCTCCGGGCGGGCCAGGGTTCTCGGCATGGGCACGTTCTCGTTCTTCACGACCGCCGAGCTCCGAGCGCTCGGGGAGACGAAGCAGTCGATCCGGGCGTCCATCGAGTGCGGGGAGAGGTTCCGCGTCATCGACGGCTGGTACGGCACCTCGAGCACGCCGCAGGAGGCCGTGCTCGCCATGAGGATGGGAGGGCGGGTGGGCTGCGTGTCGGCGCTCCGGCTCCACGGGGCGTGGTGCCCGCCCGACAGCGGCCTCCACGTCTTCTTCCCGCCTTCGGCCTCCGGGCGCAGATCCGCCGGCAGGGATCAGGGCGTCGGGGTCGTCCGGCACTGGCACGGACGGCAGATGGCGGGCGGCTCGGCCTTCGCGGTCCCGCCCATCGATCTCGCGCTCCGCGACGCCCTCGAGTGCCAGCCGCCGCACATGCTCGTCGCCGTCCTCGACTCGTTGCTGCGCCGGCGGCTGATGTCGCGCAACCGGTTGGAGGCGCTCGTGCGGCGCGGCCCGGAGCGCAACCACCATCTCCTGACGCACCTCGATGCCCGAAGCGAGTCGGGGACCGAGTCGATCCTCCGGTACCGGCTCGCGGTGAGCGGCATCTCGACGTCGATCCAGGTGGTGCTGCGCAGCCGGGACCGCCTCGACCTGGAGATCGACGGCTGGCTCGCGATCGAGGCGGACGGGCGCGAGCACCACGCTCAGCAGGAGGCGTTCACTCGCGATCGCGCCCGGGTGGTCCGGGTCATGCGGGAGGGACGGATCGTCCTGCAGTTCTCCTACGCGGCGATCGTCTACCGCTGGCGGGAGGTGTTCGACGCGATCGTGGCGGTGATGGCGCAGCACGCGCCGGTCGCGCCGTGAGCGCCCTGCAGCAGGATCTCCGCCCTCCAGCAGGTGGGCTGACGGGCAGGGATCCTGCTGGAAGGCAGCGATCCTGCTGCAGGAGACGGGCGCCGGTCAGACGGTGGCGCGCCAGTCCTCCGGGCCGGCGCTGATCCGGGTCGGCACCGCGAGACCGCCGGTGACGGGCTCGAGGAGCGCGGCCTCGTCGCGGCGGTGCCGCAGGATCTCCTCGACGTAGGAGTTCAGCGCCTCGGCCAGCGGCACGTCCCGCGACTGGCGCTCCGACATGAACCAGCGGTGCTCGAGCACCTGGTGGAAGATCTCCGCGGACTCGAGCTTCCCCCGCAGCTCGCGGGGGATGGCGCGGATCACGGGCTCGAAGACGCCCGCGACCCACTCGTGCGCCGCCATCTCCTCGTCCAGGTGGCCCTTGCCGAAGGCGTGCCGCCACTGGTCGAGGTCGTTCAGCAGGCGCCGCGCCTGGTTCTCCTCCGCGTCCAGCCCGGTCAGGCGCAGCAGGCGCCGGGTGTGGTGCCCCGCGTCGACGACCTTCGGCTGGATGACGACCTCGCTGCCGTGCTCCGCGGTGCGGATCGACAGCTCCTCGATGTCGAACCCCAGCGTGTTCAGCCGGTCCACGCGCTGGTTGATCCGCCAGCGCTCGGCCGACGAGAAGGATTCGCGGCCCGTCAGCTCGTTCCAGAGCATCCGGTACTGGCTGACGATGCGCTCGGAGGTCACGAGGGGATCGAGGTCCTCGTCCACGTGCCCGCCCGCGGCCAGGTCCATCAGCTCGCCGGCGATGTTCACCCGGGCGACCTCGAGGTCGTTCTCCCGCTGCCCCTTCGACAGGCCGCCCTGGTACAGCTTGCCCGTCTCCGCGTCGACCAGGTACGCGGCGAAGGCGCCCGCGTCGCGCCGGAAGAGCGTGTTGGAGAGCGACACGTCGCCCCAGAAGAAGCCGATGACGTGCAGCCGCACGAGCAGCAGCGCGAGGGCGTCCGCCAGCCGGGTCGCGGTGTCCGGGCGCAGCATCTGCGAGAAGAGCGCGCGGTAGGGCAGCGAGAACCGGAGGTGCCGGGTGACGAGCGCGGTCTCCAGGGGCGCACCGTTCTCGTCGGTGCGTCCCTGGATGACCGCGAGCGGCTCGACGCACGGCACCTCGAGGCGCTGCAGCGTCCGGAGCATGTCGTACTCGCGCTGGGCGAGGTCGGCCGACGTCTCCTTGACCGCGATCACGTACCCCGAGAGGTTCGCGAAGCGCACGATGTGCCGCGAGATGCCCTTGGGCAGCGCCGCGATGTGCTCGCTCGTCCACTGCTCGAGGGGGAGCGACCACGGCAGATCCAGCAGAGCCGGATCCACCGTGGCCGCGGTGATGGAGAGGGACTCCCCGAAGGCGTCGCTCAAGCCGTGACGGCGGCGGACAGGCGCTCGCCGGACTCGACGTCGAACACGTGCGTGTGGTTCTGCGCCGGGTGCAGGTAGACGACGTCGCCGACCTCGGGGTGCTGACGGCCGTCGACCCGCGCCACGATGTCGATGCGGCGGCCGCTCATGTCCGCGTGGCCGTAGAGGTAGCCGTCCGCGCCGAGCTCCTCGACGAGGTCGACCGTCACGGGCAGGCCGTCGCTCTTGGACGTGCCGACCTCGAGGTCCTCGGGCCGCACGCCGACCGTGACCTGCTTGCCGCTCGAGGCGCTGATGACCTCGCGCGTGAGCGGGAGCGTGGTGCCGCCGAAGGCCACGCCCTCGTCGGTCAGGTCCGCCGGGAACAGGTTCATCGCCGGGCTGCCGATGAAGCCCGCGACGAAGACGTTCGCCGGGCGCTCGTACAGCTCGCGCGGCGAGCCGACCTGCTGCAGGATGCCGTCCTTCAGCACGCAGATGCGGTCGCCCATCGTGAGCGCCTCGGTCTGGTCGTGCGTGACGTACACGGTGGTGACGCCGAGGCGGCGCTGCAGCGAGGCGATCTGCGTGCGCGTCTGCACCCGCAGCTTCGCGTCGAGGTTCGACAGCGGCTCGTCCATCAGGAAGACCTGCGGCTGGCGGACGATCGCACGGCCCATCGCGACGCGCTGGCGCTGACCGCCCGAGAGGGCCTTCGGCTTGCGGGCCAGGTACGGCTCGAGGTCGAGCAGCTTCGCGGCCTCCTGGACGCGGGTGGCCCGCTCGTCCTTGTTGACGCCGGCGATCTTCAGGGCGAAGCCCATGTTCTCGGCGACGGTCATGTGCGGGTACAGCGCGTAGTTCTGGAAGACCATCGCGATGTCGCGGTCCTTCGGCGGGATGTCGGTCACGTCCTTGTCGCCGATGTAGATGTGGCCGTCGTTGACCTCCTCGAGGCCCGCGAGCATGCGCAGGGAGGTCGACTTGCCGCACCCGGAGGGGCCGACGAGCACGAGGAACTCGCCGTCCGCGATGTCGAGGTTGAGCGAGTCGACGGCGGCGCGGGTGCCGCCCGGGTAGAGCCGCGTCGCGTGGTCGTACGTCACGGTCGCCATTGCTGTTCTCCTTCACCGGCAGGTACGTGCCGGACGATCCGTAGTGAGGATGACCAGTCGGTCATGCCGGTGCACCGTCGCATCGGCGGATGGAGTATCCCACGTCGCCGCGCCGCCGGTCGAGCGTCTTGGGCGATCCTCAGGGCGCCGGGCACGCCGTCATCGACACGCCGATTACGCTGCATCGCCGTGTCGCCACCCGTCGGCGCACGTGGAGGGATGGGATGTCGAACGCCCCGAGGCAGTCGAAGAACGAGCGGCGCGACGCCGCGCGCGAGAAGGCGCGCCAGGAGCGGGTGCGGCAGCAGAAGCGGGAGAAGCGCAACCGCGCGGTCCTGCAGGTGTCGATCGGTGCGGTGATCATCGCGATCGTGGCCGTCGTCGCGGTCATCATCGTCAACTCCGTGCGGCCGCCGGGACCGGGTCCGGCGAACATGGCGAACGGCGGCATCACCCTCGAGGGGCCCCAGCTGACCGCCGTGCGGACGCCGGCCGCCGCCGCCAGCGCCACCCCGTCGCCGGAGGCGACCAGCAGCGACGGGAAGGTCCGCATCCAGATCTTCGAGGACTTCGCCTGCCCGTACTGCAAGCAGTTCGAGGACAGCAACGGGCCGCAGGTCGAGGAGCTCGTGAAGAGCGGCGCCGCGATCGTGCAGTACTACCCGGTGGCGATCCTCGACCGCCTCTACCCCGACAAGTACTCGACCCGCGCCGCGAACGCGGCTGCCGCGGTCGCCAACTGGTCGCCGAACGAGTGGGAGGCGTTCCACACGCGGCTGTACGCGATCCAGCCCGAGGAGGGCGTGGCCACGTCAGGGCCGTCGGACGACCAGATCATCGCGGTGGCGCGCCAGGTCGGCGTGAAGAACCTCGACCAGGTCAGCCAGGCCGTCAAGGACTCCCGGTTCGACGCCTGGGTGACCGCGAGGACGGCGGAGTTCACCGAGAAGCGCGGCGCGCTGCAGGGCGCCGCGCTGCCGCCCAGCTGGGGCGGCAGCACCCCGACGGTGCTCGTGAACGGGCAGTACTACACCGGTGCCCCTTCCGACACCGCCGCGTTCGGGGCCTTCGTCACCTCCGTGGGCGGGACGACCGGGGCCACTCCGACGCCCACCCCCACGCCCAGCGCCTCGAAGTGAGCCGGCGGCGGGGCGGCGCCGACGCGCCGCCCCGCCGTACGCTTGAGGCCACGCCGGGATAGCTCAGTCGGTAGAGCGCCGCCCTTGTAATGCGGATGTCGTCGGTTCGATTCCGACTCTCGGCTCCAGTGTTCATGGGCTTCGATCCGCGGGCGGATCGAAGCCTGTGCTGCTTCGCAGGCCCTGAGGCGGGCCTGCGCTTCGCAGCGCTGCGGTCGGGTCCGGTGGGCGGGCGGATCGAAGCCTGTGCTGCTCCGCAGGCCCTGAGGCGGGCGTGCGTCTCGCAGGGGCCGGAGACGGCGGAGGGCGCCTCGGCCTGAGCCGAGGCGCCCTTCGTGCGGATCAGTCCTGCTTCGCGTCGCCGTCGAACGCCAGCGAGACCGAGTTCATGCAGAAGCGGTCGCCGGTCGGCGTCTGCGGTGCGTCGTCGAACAGGTGGCCGAGGTGGCTGCCGCAGGTCGCGCACAGGACCTCCGTGCGGACCATGCCCCACGTCCGGTCCTGCTTCAGCTCGACGGCGTCGAAGCTGACCGGCTCGTAGAACGACGGCCAGCCCGAGCCGGAGTCGAACTTCGACGTCGAGGTGAACAGCGGCGCCGCGCACGCCTTGCAGCGGAACAGACCGGGCCGGTGCTCGTCGAGCAGCGCGCCCGACCAGGGCCGCTCGGTGGCGGCCTCGCGCAGCACCTTGAACTCGTTCGGGTCGAGGGCGGCTCGCCACTCGGAATCGGTCTTGGTGATCTCGTACGCCATCTGCGCTCTCCTCCGGGGCTCGAACGGGCACGGGCGGCGGGACACGACACGCCGCTTCCGTCGTCGGAGGATCCAGCGCTTCTAGCATCCCTCTTATTCCCCCGAACACGGGGGAGCGGACGTACGCGGAGAGGATCGGAAGCCAGATGGACGAACCCCGACCGCAGCCGTCCGAGGAGCCGGGCGCCGGGCCCGAGCTGTCGTCCCGGGACCTCGCCGTCCTCGCCTTCGAGCGCGCCTGGTGGCGCCGCGGAGGGCGCAAGGAGGAGGCGATCCGGGAGGAGTTCGGCATCTCGGCGGCCCGCTACTACCAGCGGCTCGGAGCGATCATCGAGACGCCCGCAGCCCTCCGGGAGGACCCCATGCTCGTGAAGCGCCTGCAGCGCCTCCGCGATGCTCGAACGGTACGGCGCGCCGATCTGCTGCGCCGGCACTCGAGCTGAGCGCCACCGGAGCCGTGCCGATCACCATCGGCGCGGGGAGCAGAGCAGGCCGGAGCCCCGCCGCCGCCAGCGCAGCCCGCCCGCGCGACCGCTTCGACGACGTGCCGGCGGATCTCGCCCGGGTCGGCGCGCACCGCGCACCGGTCCGTCGGCGCGGTCTGGCCACCTTCGGCTGGGCCGCGCTCGCGACGGGCGCGCTCGTCGCCGTCGGCGTGCTCGGGCTCGGATTCATCGAGGGCCGGGTGGGTGCGGCCGAGACGCCGCTGAACCCGGTGTCGGCCGCCGCAGCCGGGCCGGCTGCCACGGTCGACCCGGGCGCGAAGGTCGCGGTGCTGAACGCGACGACCACGACCGGCCTCGCGGCCTCCGCCTCCCGGGTGCTGCAGGGCGACCGGTGGAACGTGGTCTCGACCGCCAACGCCGACGTGCAGGACAGGACGACGTCGACCGTCTACTACGCGGAGGCCGATCAGCTCGGCGCTGCGAAGGGCCTCGCGAAGTCGCTCGGCATCGAGCGGACCGCGAAGACGGACCGCTTCGGCGCCCCCGGCTCGCAGCGGCTCACCGTGGTGCTCGGCAGCGACTGGAGCCCGAAGGGCTGATCCGCGGCCGCCGTGTTTCGCCGCCGTTACGAACGTGTTGAGATGCGTCGCCGATCGGCTCGACGGGCCGTCCGGGCCCTTCCGGCGCTGCTTTGATGGCGCGCATCGGGCCTCGCGCCCGCCCGCGCGATCGAGGAGCAGCACCGCATGACCAGCGGCACCGTCAAGTGGTTCAACGCCGAGAAGGGTTACGGGTTCATCACCCTGGACGGCGGGGCGCAGGACGTGTTCGTGCACTACAGCGCCATCGACATGACCGGCTACCGCTCGCTCGCCGAGGGGCAGCGGGTCGAGCTCGAGGTCGGGTCCGGGCAGAAGGGCCCGCAGGCGGAGGGCGTCCGCCCCGTCTGATCCCGAGGGGTCGTAGCGGGCCGCCGCGCGGCGCCGGGATGAGCGGCTGCGTGATCGCTGAGGGCTGAGCGCGCCGCAGGTCCGTCGGCTTGCAGTCGCCGGGGTCGACTGCCAGGATTGGTGATTGGCACTCGGTCCTGCCGAGTGCCAGGCGGCCGGTGAGGCGCCCGATCAGGGCACCCCCGCCGCCGGCTTCCATCCGTCACCGTCCAGGGAGGACGAGAACACCTATGGCGAAGATCATTGCCTTCGACGAGGAGGCCCGCCGCGGCCTCGAGCGCGGCCTGAACACCCTCGCCGACGCCGTGCGCGTCACGCTCGGCCCGCGCGGCCGCAACGTCGTGCTCGAGAAGAAGTGGGGCGCCCCCACGATCACGAACGACGGCGTCTCCATCGCCAAGGAGATCGAGCTCGAGGACCCCTACGAGAAGATCGGCGCCGAGCTGGTCAAGGAGGTCGCGAAGAAGACGGACGACGTCGCCGGTGACGGCACGACCACGTCCGTCGTGCTCGCCCAGGCGCTGGTGCGCGAGGGCCTCCGCAACGTCGCCGCCGGCGCCGACCCCATCAGCCTGAAGCGCGGTATCGACAAGGCCGTCGCGGCCGTGTCCCAGGAGCTGCTCGACGGCGCCAAGGAGGTCGAGACCAAGGAGGAGATCGCCGCGACCGCGAGCATCTCCGCCGGCGACCCGCAGATCGGCGAGATCATCGCCGAGGCGATCGACAAGGTCGGCAAGGAGGGCGTCGTCACCGTCGAGGAGTCGAACACCTTCGGCACCGAGCTCGAGCTGACCGAGGGCATGCGCTTCGACAAGGGCTTCCTGTCGCAGTACTTCGTCACCGACGCCGACCGTCAGGAGGCGGTGTTCGAGGACCCGTACATCCTGATCGTCAACAGCAAGGTCTCGAACATCAAGGACCTGCTGCCGATCGTCGACAAGGTGATCCAGACCGGCAAGCAGCTGCTGATCATCGCCGAGGACGTCGACGGCGAGGCGCTCGCGACCCTGATCGTCAACAAGATCCGCGGCATCTTCAAGTCCGTCGCCGTCAAGGCGCCGGGCTTCGGCGACCGCCGCAAGGCGCAGCTGCAGGACATCGCGATCCTGACCGGCGGCCAGGTCATCAGCGAGGAGGTCGGTCTCAAGCTCGAGAACGTCACCCTCGACCTGCTCGGCCAGGCCCGCAAGGTCGTCATCACCAAGGACGAGACCACCATCGTCGAGGGTGCGGGCGACGCCGAGCAGATCGCCGGCCGCGTGCAGCAGATCCGCAACGAGATCGACAACACCGACAGCGACTACGACCGCGAGAAGCTGCAGGAGCGTCTCGCCAAGCTCGCCGGCGGCGTCGCCGTCATCAAGGCGGGCGCGGCGACCGAGGTCGAGCTGAAGGAGCGCAAGCACCGCATCGAGGACGCCGTGCGCAACGCGAAGGCGGCCGTCGAGGAGGGCATCGTCGCCGGCGGCGGCGTGGCCCTGATCCAGGCCGGCAAGCGGGCGTTCGAGAAGCTCGAGGTCACGGGTGACGAGGCGACCGGCGCGAACATCGTCAAGGTCGCCGTCGAGGCGCCGCTCAAGCAGATCGCGCTGAACGCCGGTCTCGAGCCGGGCGTCGTCGCCGAGAAGGTGCGCGGCCTCGAGTCGGGTCACGGCCTGAACGCCGCGACCGGCGAGTACGTCGACATGCTGGCCGCCGGCATCAACGACCCGGTGAAGGTCACCCGCTCCGCGCTGCTGAACGCGGCGTCGATCGCGGGCCTGTTCCTCACCACCGAGGCCGTCGTCGCCGACAAGCCGGAGAAGTCCGCCGCCCCCGTGGGCGCGGACGCCGGTGCGGGCATGGACTTCTGATCCAGCGCTGAACCACGGCAGGGGCCGGGCACCTACGGGTGCCCGGCCCCTGCTGCGTCTGCGGGACATTTCGACCGCCTGCTGACCAGGCGGCCCACTGTGGTGCGGCGGGGACGCACACGGATGCGGCGCGGGGCCGGGACGCAGGGCATGCAGCCTTCAGCCGGGGGCCGAAGCCGACGCGGCGTGCGCCGGGTCGGTGCGGAACGGAGGACGTGTTGCGGAACGGAGGACGATTCGACCGAATTCGTCCTTCGTTCCACGATCCGTCCTCCGTTCGACACGCTGGTCCCGGCGTCCCGGCGTCCCGGCGTCCCGGCGTCCCGGCGTCCCGGCGTCCCGGTGTCCTGGCGCTGTCGCAGCAGCGCGGAGCGCCGCTCAGCCGAAGAGGCGGGCGTTCGCCAGCTCCGTCTCGACGTACTGCTGACCGGCCAGCCGCAGGGCGCGGTCGATCGAGGCCAGCACCTCCTCCACGCTCGTCTGCGTGGTGCGCCACTGCTGGACGACGCCGTGGAAGGCGACCGCGGCGGCGCCCGTCCAGACGCCCTGCAGACCCTCCAGCTGGCCGTGCAGGGCGGACACCTCGCCCTGCAACCGAGCGACGGTGCCGCTGATCGCCCCTGCCGCGGCCGTGACGGCCTCGCTGTCGACGGTGAACCTGGTCACGGGTGACCCCCTTCTCGCCGCCCCGGGCGGGCGGATCGGGGCGTCACGCTAGGAGGCGGAGACGTGCTCCTCGGCCGGATCCGACTCGTCGTCCGTCTCCGGCTCGGGATCGGGGCTGTGGAGGAGCGGAAGCGCCACGCGGAAGGTCGCGCCGCCACCCGCGGTCTCCGAGATCCCGATCGTGCCCTGGTGCGCCTGCACGATCGCGGCGACGATCGCGAGACCGAGCCCGCTGCCGCCCGTGTCGCGCGTGCGCGAGGAGTCGGCGCGCCAGAAGCGCTGGAAGATCTTCTCCCGCACCTGCGGCGGGATGCCCTCGCCGTGGTCGATCACCTCGAAGACGGCGAGGGAGCGGACGCGGTCGGCGTAGGCGGCGATCTCGATGGGGGAGTCTGCGGGGGTGAACCGGATGGCGTTGCCGATCAGGTTCGTCAGCACCTGCCGCAGCTTGTCCTCCTCGGCGAACACGACGGGCCGGGTCGAGCCGCTGACCTGCACGGCGTCGACCGGCTCCGCCTCGCCCCCCTCGCGCATCTTCCGTCGCTGACGCAGCAGCCGTGCCGACGCGAGGCGCAGGGACGCGGTGACGCTCGCGGCGTCGCCGGCGCCGGCGCCACGACGGAACAGCCGGCTCGTGGTGACCGCGGCGACCGCGTCGGCGTCCGCGGACGGCACGGGGCGGAGGATCTCGAGCGCGCCCGTCTGCTGCTCGGGATCGTGGCCGATGACGCGGATCGTGCGGCCGGGCGCGAGGGCGCGGGCGTCGAGCGCCGCGTCGTGCGCCAGCGGCAGCAGCTCGACCTCGGTGCGCTTCAGCTCGCGCGCCTCGTCCAGCCGGGCGAGTGCGAGGAGGTCCGACACGAGCGCGCCGAGCCGCACCGCCTCGCGCTCGATGCGGTCCATGGCCTGCCCGACGTCCTCGCGGGACTGCAGCGCGCCCATCCGGTACAGCTCCGCGTACCCGCGGACCGAGACGAGCGGGGTGCGCAGCTCGTGGCTCGCGTCCCCGACGAAGCGGCGCATCTGGTCGATCGTGCGCGCGCGATCCGCCAGGGCGCCGTCGATCTGGTTCAGCATCCGGTTGAGCGAGCGGTTCAACCGCCCGACCTCGGTGTTCGGCGTCGCGTTGCCGAGCCGCTGCCCGAAGTCGCCGTCCGCGATCGCCGCGGCCGTCCGCTCCACCTGCCGCAGCGGGGCGAAGGTCGACGACACGAGGATTCGCGTCAGCACCGCTCCGACCACGACGACCGCGAGGCCGAACAGCACGAACAGCGTGAGGAGCTGGCTGACGACGTTGTTCACGCCCTGCAGCGGCAGGCCGAGCACGGCGAGCGTGCCGTCCCCGAGCGGCTTGACGGCCATCCGGTACTCGGGGGAGCCGTCGTCCGCGTGGATCGTGAACGCCTGCAGCGGGCGCGCGTCGCGGATCTCGCCGCGGACCTCCACCGCCTCCGGCACCAGCTGCTGCCACCGCGGGTTCGCGCGGATCACGGCGCCGTCGCCGTCGAGGTGCGCGAACACGAACTGGGTCGCCGCGGCCATCTCGTCGTTCGCGACCGTGTTCGCGTTCACCGACTCCAGTGTGCTCACGATCTGCCGGTCCGAGTCCGTGAGCAGGTAGGACCGCAGCAGGCTGAGGCTGCCGGCGCCGGACGTCGCGAGCCCGAGCGTGAGCACGAGCACCGTGACGGCGGTGATCTTGGTGCGGAGCGAGATCCCGTTCCACCGGTCGGACAGCGTCGACAGCATCGTGCGCATCATCCTGACGGGTGAATCGTGGAGCGCGCTGCGCCCCTCGTGTCGATCGGCCGAGCGATCAGACCTTCGCCGCCTTCAGCATGTAGCCGAAGCCGCGCTTGGTCTGGATGATCGGCTCGGTCGAGTGGGCGTCGAGCTTGCGGCGCAGGTACGAGATGTACGACTCCACGATGCCGGCGTCCCCGTTGAAGTCGTACTCCCACACGTGGTCGAGGATCTGCGCCTTGGACAGCACGCGGTTCGGGTTCAGCATCAGGTAGCGCAGCAGCTTGAACTCGGTGGGGGAGAGCTCGATCGCCTCGGCGCCCACGGTCACCTCGTGCGTGTCCTGGTCCATCGTCAGCTCGCCCGCGCGGATGACGGCGTCCTCCTCCGCGTGCATCGTGCGGCGCAGGATCGCCTTGATGCGCGCGACGATCTCGTCGAGGCTGAACGGCTTCGTGACGTAGTCGTCCCCGCCGACGGTGAGGCCGGTGATCTTGTCCTCGGTGTCGTCCTTCGCCGTGAGGAACAGGATCGGCGAGGTGTAGCCGGAGGCGCGCAGCCGCTTCGTGACGCCGAACCCGTTCATGTCGGGGAGCATCACGTCGAGGATGATCAGGTCCGGCTCCTCCTCGAGGACCGCCGAGATCGCCTGCGCGCCGTTGCTCACGGCGCGGACCGCGAAGCCGGCGAACCGGAGGCTCGTGGTCAGCAGGTCACGGATGTTCGGCTCGTCGTCGACGATGAGGACGCGGGGCTGATCTGAGGCCATGGCGCACAGTTTCTGCGCGATTTCTGAGCACTTCCTGACACTGCTCCGGGTGCATCCGGCGCGCGCCGGACCTGCCGCCGGTGGGGCGCCTGTGCGCGGGGTCTCAGCGGGCCCGGCGGACCGCCACGACGACGACGAGCGCGATCACGAGCAGCAGCCCGATGGTCAGCCCGGGCAGCGGCAGCAGGGTGAGGACGGCGAGGCCGCCGGTCCGGAAGGCCGAGTCGGGCACGCCGGCCGCGTGGAGGATCAGGATCGCGACGACCGAGATCGCGGACAGGCCGATCAGGGCGAAGGCCATCGCGGCGAGCACCCGCTGCGCGCGCGGCACCTCGGTCCTCCGGTCGCCGCGCTCCGCCACGCCCCGAGGCTATCGGCCGGACCGGCCGCGCGACGGACCGCCGGTAGCATGGACCGGCCGAAACCGGCTCCCACCCGCTCCCGCTCCAACCCAAGAGGTCACGATGCCCACCGGCAGGGTCAAGTTCTACGACGACGTCAAGGGGTTCGGCTTCATCGCCGCCGAGGACGGTTCCGAGGTGTTCCTGCACGCGTCCGCGCTGCCGCAGGGCACGAGCGTGAAGAAGGGCAGCCGGGTCGAGTTCGGCATCGCCGACGGCCGGCGCGGCGCCCAGGCGCTGTCCGTGCGGGTGCTCGAGCAGCCGACCACGATGGCGAAGATGGCCCGGCCCTCGGCCGAGGACATGGCGGTCCGGGTCGAGGACCTGATCAAGTGGCTGGAGCGCGCGGGGAACGACCTGCGGCACGGCCGCTACCCCGACCAGGCGCGCGGGCAGCAGGTCGCCGCGGTCCTGCGCCGCGTCGCGGACGACTTCGACGCGTGACCGACGAGGAGCGCGTCGAGCTGGCCCTGACGGCGCTGGCGGAGGTCGTCGACCCCGCTGCCGTCGGCCCGCTGGTCGACGCCGGAGTTCCCGCGCCGGGCGTGATCGACCTGCGCTTCGCCGCGGTCATGCCGGGCTACGTCGACTGGTTCTGGACGGTCTCGACCTCCGACCTCGAGGGCGTCGAGCCGACGGTGCTCGAGCTCGAGCTGCTCCCCGGCGAGGGCGCGCTGGTCGCGCCGGCCTGGGTGCCGTGGGAGGAGCGGCTCGCCGAGTGGCGGCGCAGCCACGCCGACGAGCCCGACGAGGACGAGGGCGACGACGACGAGGACGACCTCGACGAGGCCGATCTCGACGAGGACGACGACCTGCTGGACGACGACGTGGACGTCGACGCCGCGGCGGACGAGGAGCCGGGCGACCGCTCGGTGTGACCGGGAGGCGCCCTACGCCAGGCGCTCGACGACGTGGTCGATGCAGGCGATGAGGGCCCGCACGTCCTCCGTCGGCACCGAGGCGAAGGTGCCGATCCGCAGCTGGTTGCGGCCGAGCTTGCGGTACGGCTCGGTGTCCACGATGCCGTTCGCCCGAAGGGTCGCCGCGATGGCGGCGGCGTCCACGCCCTCGAAGTCGACGGTGACGACGACGGGGGAGCGGTCCTCGGGCCGCGCGACGAAGGGGCGCGCGTACGGGGCCGCCTCGGCCCAGTCGTAGAGCAGCGACGAGGACGCGGCCGCGCGGCCCGCCGCCCAGGCGAGGCCGCCCCGGTCGAGCATCCAGCCCAGCTGCTCGTCGAGCAGCACGAGCGTCGCGAGCGCGGGCGTGTTCAGCGTCTGGTCGAGCCGCGAGTTGTCGAGCGCGGTCTTCAACGACAGGAACTCGGGGACGTAGCGGTCGCTCGCGGCGATCCGCTCGATGCGCTCGACGGCGGCCGGGGAGCAGAGCGCGAGCCAGAGCCCGCCGTCGGAGCCGAGGTTCTTCTGCGGCGCGAAGTAGTAGACGTCGGCCTCGGCCGCGTCGAAGTCGATGCCGCCCGCGGCGCTCGTGGCGTCGACGACCGTGAGCGCGCCGTCCGCGCGCACGCGGCGCACGGGAGCGGCGACCCCGGTCGAGGTCTCGTTGTGCGGCCAGGCGTAGACGTCGACGCCCTCCAGCGGCTCGGGCTCGGCGCGGGAGCCGGGCTCGGCCCGGCGCACGTCGGGGGCATCGAGCCAGGGCGTGCGGGCGGCCGCGGCGAACTTCGCGCCGAACTCGCCGTAGGCGCAGTGCTGGCTGCGCCGCTCGATCAGCCCGAACGCGGCGGCGTCCCAGAAGGCGGTGGAGCCGCCGTTGCCGAGGAGCACCTCGTAGCCGTCCGGTGCGCCGAGCAGCCGCGCCACGCGGTCCCGGACCGACCCGACGAGCGCGCGGACCGGACGCTGCCGGTGCGACGTGCCGAGCAGGGTCGTGCCGGCGGCCGCGAGCGCCTCGAGCTGCGCCGGTCGGATCCGCGAGGGGCCGCAGCCGAACCGGCCGTCGGCGGGCTTCAGGTCGGCCGGGATGACGAGGTCGATCACGGGCACCAGACCCTAGCCGGGGCCGTCGGAGCGCCTCCGTAGACTGGGCACCGCCTTCGCGAAGGGGAGGAACGCGCGTGACCGATCTCGTCGACACCACCGAGATGTACCTGCGCACGATCCTCGACCTCGAGGAGGAGGACATCGTGCCCCTCCGCGCGCGGATCTCCGAGCGCCTCGGCCACTCGGGCCCGACCGTCTCGCAGACGATCGCGCGCATGGAGCGGGACGGCCTCGTCGTCGTGTCCGGCGACCGGCACCTCGAGCTGACCGACGCCGGGCGCACGAAGGCCGTGCACGTGCTGCGCAAGCACCGCCTGGCCGAGCGGCTGCTGTCCGACGTGATCGGGCTCGAGTGGCAGTACGTGCACGACGAGGCCTGCCGGTGGGAGCACGTGATGAGCGAGCAGGTCGAGCGGCGGCTCGTCGAGCTGCTCGGGAACCCGACCGAGTCGCCGTACGGCAACCCGATCCCCGACCTCGACGACCTCGGCACCTCGCCGTCGGTGCGCTTCCTCGACGGCGTCGTCTCGCTGGTGCCGCACATGCGCAGCCGGGAGGAGCCGGCCGAGGTCGTCGTGCGCCGGCTCGGGGAGCCCGCCCAGTTCGATCCCGACCTGCTCGCGGACCTGAAGGCGACCGGCGTGATGCCCGGAGCGCGCGCCGTCGCCGAGCGGACGTCCGGCGGCGTGCGGCTCGCGGTCGACGGGTACGACGAGACGATCGAGCTGCCGGACGAGGTGGCCGTCCACGTGTTCGTCGAGCGCTGAGAACCCTCCACTTCGACTCGAAGGTCATCCGCGCGTCGCACGGCCGTGCCGTGAGCGTTTCGTTACCGTGACCCCTGCTTCCCGGGGGTTCCGAACCCCGGGGCGACGACTCGCTGGGGGTGCGGGATGGCGATGGGTGAGGACCGGGTGGGGCCGAGCGCCCATGACGGCCGGGCGAGGTCGGCGCCGAGGCGCAGCCGCTCGAGGACGGCGCTGTCCGCCGTGGTGATGACGATCGCGGCCGGGCTCGTGGCGACGATCGCGCTGCCGTCCTACGCGGTGAACCCGCTGGACCGCAACGAGCCGAAGGTCGAGGCCAGGTCCGTCACCGAGACCGGTCAGCAGCGCTTCGAGGCGACCGCGGAGGCCGCGACGGCCGAGCTGCAGCGCGACAAGTTCACGGCGACGTCCTCGGCGGTGCTGCTGCGCCGCCAGTACGCCGCGCAGTTCGCCTACGACGGGCCGAGCGCCGCGGACTACCTGAAGAACCCGGACCACCCGCCGTTCAGCCTGCAGGCCGTGTACAACCGGGGTCTCGACTACCTCGGCGTCCCCTACGTGTTCGGCGGCGCCGACCCGAGCGGCTTCGACTGCTCCGGCTTCATCATGTACGTGTACGCGCAGTTCGGCGTCGCGCTGCCCCACTCCGTCACCTCGCAGGACGCGATCGGGCAGACCATCAGCCCGGAGGACGCGCAGCCGGGCGACGTGGTCATCTTCAACGACCACTCGCACGACGGCTTCTACGCGGGCGACGGCAAGATCCTCCACGCCCCCTACCCCGGCGCGCGGGTGCGGGTGCAGCAGCTGTGGACGAGCAACGTCCACTTCGTCCGCTTCGGCATCTGAGCCTCCGCGAGGCGGGGCCGCGCGAGCGCCGCACGTGTCCGGCGCGTGAACGCGCGGTCACGACCGGGGAACGACGGGCACGCGGCGTCCCCGCAGTCCCCTAGCCTGACGCCGAAGGACATCGGCGGGAGGTCGTCGTGACGCGGACGGGCAGCAGGAGGGGGCGGTCCACGCCCGCGCTCCCGCTGCGCGAGCGCCATCATCTCCACGCCATACCGCCGTCGAAGCGTCGTGCGCAGGGTGTCGTCCGTCAGGGCGGCACCCTGTTCGCGTTCCCGGGGCCGCCGGCGCCCGGGCGCTCCGGGGCCGGGGGCGCAGGCCGCCGACCCGTCCGCCGTCGAACCCCTGCAAGCCGTGCAGGCCGCTTCGAGAGGAACGCCCCATGCGCACCCTGGTCCTGAACGCCGGCTACGAGCCGCTCGCCGTCGTCTCCTTCAAACGGGCGCTCGTGCTCGTCCTGAACGGCAAGGCGACGATCGTGACCGCCGACGCCGCCCATCCCGTCTTCGGCGCCACCGGCGCGTGGGACCGCCCGAGCGTCATCGTCCTCACCCGCTACGTGCGGATGCCGGGCCTGCGCCGCGTCCCCGTCACCCGGCGCGGGGTGCTGCGCCGCGACGAGTTCCGCTGCGCGTACTGCGGCCGGGGCGCCGGGACGATCGACCACGTGCTGCCGAGGTCCAGGGGCGGGGCCGACACATGGGAGAACCTGGTGGCGTGCTGCCTCACCTGCAACAACACGAAGAGCGACCGGACGCCGGCGGAGATGGGGTGGACGCTGCGCCAGACGCCGCGGACGCCGCACGGGACCGGCTGGCTGGTGCGGGGCGTGGAGCGCCCGCAGCCGGAGTGGAGCGAGTACCTGGCGACCGCCGCGTGAGCGGACCGCCCCTCTACCTCGACTGCGACACCGGCGTCGACGACGCCCTCGCCCTCGCGCAGCTGGTCGGCGTCGGCGCGGACCTGGTCGGCGTCGGCTCCGTCAGCGGCAACCTCGCCGCCGCGGGCGGCGCGCGCAACACGCTCGACCTGCTCGCGATGCTCGGCCGGCCCGACGTCCCCGTCGCGGTCGGCGCGCACGACCCGATCGGCGGGACCTTCGACGGCGGCGCCGCGTTCGTGCACGGCGAGAACGGCATCGGCGGGGTCGTGCTGCCGCGCGCGGGGGAGCCGGTGGACGGGTCGGCGGCCGAGCTGCTCGTGCGGCTCGCGCACGAGCACGCCGGCGAGCTGCGGGTGCTCGCCGTCGGTCCGCTGACGAACCTCGCCCTGGCGCTCGAGCTGGAGCCGGCGCTGCCGCGCCTCGTCCGCGACGTCGTGCTGATGGGCGGTGCGGCGCTCGCCCCCGGCAACATCTCCGCGGTGGCCGAGGCGAACATCGGCAACGACCCGCTCGCCGCGCACGCGGTCTTCGCCGCCGACTGGCCGGTGACGATGGTCGGGCTCGACGTCACGATGCACGCCCGGTTCGAGGAGTCCCACCGCCGGGCGCTCGCCGAGGCCCCAGGCGCGGTGCCGCGGGCGCTCGCGGCGATGCTCGACGTCTACTTCGGGTACTACACGCCGATCCTCGGGCGCCCGTCGAGCGCGCTGCACGACCCGCTGGCCGCGGCGATCGCGACCGGGCAGGTCGAGCCGACCCTCGCGCCCGTGGTTCCGGTGGAGGTCGACGCGACGGACGGCCCGGGGCGGGGGCAGACGCTCGTGGACCTGCGCAGCCGGTTCGTCGGCTACCCGCCGCTGCCGGGCACGCGGCACCGGGTCGTGCTCGGGATCCCGGACGGCTTCGGCGACCTGCTGCTCGAGACCCTGCTGCCGCTGCCCTGAGGGACCGGCGGTCCCGGGGCCCGCTGGGCTCGCACCTCGACCGGCGCGTGGTGCCCCTGGAGGGACTCGAACCCCCAACCCTTTCCTTAGGACGGAACTGCTCTTCCATTGAGCTACAGAGGCGTGGTCCCGGCAGTGTAGAGGGGCGGGTGACGCACCGCCTCAGCGGGCGGCCCGCGCCCAACGCGCGGCCGCCTCCGCCCGGGTCCGGGTGCCCAGCTTGACCCGGATGTGCTCGACGTGCTTCTCGACCGTCCGTGCCCCGATGTGCAGGGCTGCGGCGATGTCCCGGTCGGTCCGCCCGTCCGCGACCTGAGCGAGCACCTGCCGCTCCCGAGCGGTGAGCCCGACCAGGGCGGGAGCGGCGCGACGCGCCCGCTCGCGCAGCCGCACGTGGTCGGCAGCCGCGCCGATGTGCTCTCCGACCAGGGCGGCGAGCGCCGTCTCGCGGGCCGTGAAGCGTCGGTCCCGCTCGAGCATCAGTCCGAGCAGCAGGGGAGCGGCGCCCGGGGTGCGGACGGCGATCCGGTGGCCGCGCGCGGGGACGATCGGCGCGGACCACCCGAGGTCGCCGACGAGCATCAGGGAGTCGTAGGCGATCACATCGCCGACGACGCGCGGCAGCGCGCCGGCGAAGGCGGTCAGGTCGTGCGCGTCGTGCAGGGCGAGGAACCCGTCCAGCAGCAGGCGTCCCTCCTCCCCGATCCCCGGGTACACCGTCCGCATGACCGCCTCCCGGTCGGGACCGTAGCGGCGCGGCGCGGCGTCCGCACCCCCGATTCCGGTCCGCCGTACGCAGAACCACGTATTCCGCCCGCGGCGCCGTCCGGACAGGGTGGCGCCGCCGCGCGACGACGCGCGGCAGGAGAGAGGAAGGCATCATGCGCGCACCGCTGCGCTCGGTCGCCGCCGCGCTCGCGGCGGTCCTGCTCGTCTCCGTCGGCGCCGGGACGGCTGCCGCGGACGACGGGCGCCTCCGCGTCACGAAGACCCTGCCCGGGTCCTTCGTCGCGCCTCTGCAGATCGCCGTCGACGGCCGGCAGGTGCTCGTCGCCGACTCCGCGGCGAGCGCCCTCTACCGGATCGGCTCGGACCGGCCGATCGCGCGCGGCCCCGCTCCCGCGGCGGACCCGGAGCAGAGCGGCGACCTCGCGGCCGTGGACTCCGCCCGCGGCCGCATCGCCTACACGACCACCGAGGCGGACCACCGGAACACCTACCTGACGGTGCTGCGGCACGGGCAGCGGCAGCTCCGCGTGAACCTCGGGGCCTATGAGCGCCGGGTGAACCCGGACGGACGGACCGCGTACGGCGCGACCGATCCTTCGAAGGTCAGCCGGGCCTGCGCCGCCGAGCTGCAGCAGTCCGGCGTGCCCGCGTCCTACACGGGGCAGCGGGACTCGCACCCCTACGCCGTGGTCGGGCTGCGGGACGGCAGCTGGCTGGTCGCGGACGCGGGCGGGAACGACCTGCTGCGCGTCTCCCGCACGGGACGGATCAGCACCGTCGCCGTGCTCCCCGCCCAGCCGGTCCACCTCACGCCGGCGCTCGCCGCCGAGCTGCATGCGCCGAGCTGCGCCGGCATCACCTACCGCTTCGAGTCAGTGCCGACCGACGTCGAGGTCGGCCCCGGCGGGATCCACGTGACGACGCTCCCCGGTGGCGCGGGCGCGCCCGGCAGCGTGTACCGCATCCCCTGGGGCTCGCACCGGCCGCACCTCGTCGCGACCGGCTTCGAGGGCGCCGTCAACCTCGCGGTGGCGCCGTCCGGTCGGATCTGGGTCGTGGAGCTCGGCCAGGGCATCGACGTCGTGACGGGCACCGGGCACCGGCGGGTGCTCGACCTGCCGGGAGCGGCGTCCGTGGAGTGGTCGGGCGGTCGCCTCTACGCGAGCACCGCCCCCGCCGTCCTCGGCCAGCAGGGCGCCGGCCGCGTCGTCGTCCTCCGATGAGGTCGCCGGTGGGGCCGGTCCGCGAGGGCCGGACAGTCTGACGCGCGACCGGTCGCGCCCGTGGTGCCACGCCGCGGGCGCGCCGGATGCGCGGAGACGGCGCGGCGTGCCTCCCCGGGGGCGCGCGGGCCGGACATACAGTGGCAGGCGTGCTGCGGGTGGATCAGAGCGAGGACGACGGCGTCCCCGTGTCGACCGGTCCCGTGGTCCGGACCGGGCCGACCCCGCTGCGCCCGGCCACCGGCACGACCCCGAGGGCGGTCGGCAGCGGCACGACCGGTGCCTGGGAGCGCTGGCGCGACGAGCTGCGGCAGGTCGGCGGCGTCTCCCCGCTGATCCACTTCGAGGACACGGCGCGCACCCGCATCGAGCTGTCCACGACGCATCCGAGCGGGCTCGCGCAGTTCATCACCGGCAAGACGACCCTGCTGTCGAACCTCATCCGCGACGACCTCGCGTTCCGGAGCGCCTCGGCCGCCGCCTCGACGCTGACCGCGAAGGCGGTGGAGCTCGCCGCCACCCGCGGTCTCGGCGGCATGCACCTCGCGATCGGGCTCGCCGAGTGGCGGTTCGAGAAGCAGGAGTTCCGCGGGCCGGTGCTGCTGCGCCCGCTCGCGATCCGCCGGTACGGGCGCGACTTCGAGCTGCGGCTGAAGGGCGCGCTGCAGCTGAACCCGGGCCTCGTCCGGGTGCTGCACGAGCAGTACGGGATCGAGCTGGACCCGCGCGCGTTCGTGGCGCTCGCGCTGTCGGAGGGGGCGTTCAAGCCGCAGCCGGTGATCGACCGCCTGCGCGGCATCACCGCGCACCTCGAGCGGTTCAGCGTGCAGCCCCGCCTGCTCATCAGCTCCTTCGGCGAGATCGGCGGCGTGCTGCTGGCGGACGCCCGCGAGGACTCCCACCCGGTCATCGACGCGGTCGCGGGCAACCCGACCGCGGTGGCGCGGGTGCGCGGCACGGGGGAGCGGTCGGAGGTGATCGGGCAGGACGAGCGGCCGCCCGCGCTCGACTCCGCGCTGCTCGACGCCGACCCCGCCCAGGAGCGCGCGGTCGCCGAGATCGCCGCCGGGCACCACGTCGCGGTCCGCACGCTGCCCGGCACGGGCTCCACGCAGACCATCGTGAACGCGCTCGGCGCGCTGATCGCCCAGCACAAGCGGGTGCTCGTCGTCAGCCCGCGCCACGCGACGCTGCGCGGCGTCAGCGCCCGCCTCGCGGAGATCGGGCTGCCCGGAGTCGCCGCGTCGTCCCGGACCGTGCGCCGCGACCTGATTCAGTCGATCGGGCGCAACGAGAAGGCGGCCGCGCCGGAGACCGCGGAGGTGGACGAGGCGCTCGTGCGCCTGCGCTCCGTGCTGCTCGACTACCGCGCCGCGCTGTCGCGGCGCGACCCCGTGCTGCGGGTCAGCGTGCTCGACGCGCTCGGCGAGCTGGCGAGGCTCGCCCTGCTGCCCGTCCCGCCCGCGACCACGGCGCGGCTGTCGACGCGCGCCATGGAGGCGCTGGCCGCGGACCGCGCGCAGGTGCAGCGCGACCTGCTCGACGCCGCCGCGCTCGGCGAGTTCCGCACCGGCCCCGCCGACTCGCCCTGGTACGGCGCCCGCTTCGCCGACGGCGAGGGCGCGGGGCAGGCGCACGCGCTCGCGAAGCGGCTGCACGCCACCGACGTGCCCCGGATGCTGCAGCGTGCGGAGGGCCTGGTCTCCGGCTCCCGCTTCCGGCCGTTCGGCACGGTCGCCGAGCTCGGCGTCTACCTGCGCCTGATGCTCGACATCCGCGACACGCTCGACAAGTTCCAGCCCGCGGTGTTCGACCGCTCGCTCGGCGAGCTCATCGTCGCGACCGGGCCCCGGCGGGACGCCAAGGAGATGTCGACCGTCAACCGCCGGCGGCTGAAGAAGCTGGCGACGGAGTACCTGCGGCCCGGCGTGCGGGTGAACGACCTGCACGAGTGGCTGCAGCGGATCCAGCAGCAGCGGGTGCTGCACCAGCGCTTCGCGACGAGCGGCGTGACGCCGGACGTGCCGCCCGGCATCACGGACGCGTGGACCGAGCACCAGGCCGTGGCGGCGGACCTCGCCGCGCTCGACGAGCCGCTCGGGCTCACGGGCACGCCGGAGTCGCTGCTGCAGGAGCCGATCGAGACGCTGGGGGACCGGCTCGCCGCGCTCGCCGCCGACAGCGACGTGCTCGACAACCTGCAGGAGCGGCAGGGGATCATGAGCCGGCTGAAGGCGCAGGACCTCGCGCCGCTGCTCGAGGACCTCGCCGCGCGGCACGTGCCGGCCGAGCGGGTCGCCGCCGAGCTCGAGCTGGCCTGGTGGAAGAGCGTCCTGGAGCGGCTGCTCGCCGACGACCCGGCGCTGCTCGGGGCGAACACGACCGTGCTCGACCGGCTCGAGCAGGACTTCCGGCTGGTCGACGGCGCGCACGCCGCCGCGAACGCCAAGCGCCTCGCCTGGCAGCTGGCCGACGCGTGGCGGCTCGCGCTCGACGACCGGGACGCCGAGGCGGAGGCGCTGAAGCAGCTGCTGCAGGCCAAGGTCGACGACGCAGGGGTGCTGCACCGCGAGGCGCCGCACCTGATGAAGCTGCTCGCGCCGGTCTGGCTCGCCTCCCCGTACGAGGTCCACGCGCTCGGCGAGACGACGTTCGACGCGGTGTTCGTCGTCGACGCGGGCGCCCTGTCCTTCGCTGAGGGGCTCGGCGCCATCCGCCGCGCGAAGCAGGTCGTCGCCTTCGGCGACCCCGTGACGCAGACGCCGATGCCGTTCGACATCGCGGTGCGCGAGAACGACCACGCGCCCGAGACGCAGCGGCGCCTCGACGAGCGGCACGCGGACAGCGTGTTCAACCGGATCGCCGACCTGGTCCCCTCCGTCGAGCTGACCACGAGCTACCGGGCCGGCGGCGAGGACCTCGCCGAGCTCGTGAACCGCCGCTTCTACGAGGGGCGCATCACGTCGGTCCCGTGGGCCGGCACGTTCCTCGGCCACGGCAGCCTCGTGCTCGACTACGTCGACAACGGGCACGGGCTGCCCGACGCCGAGACGGGCGCCGTCGAGGCGGTGGAGCCCGAGGTGCAGCGGGTCGTGGAGCGCGTGCTGGACCACGCGGCGACGCGGCCCCGCGAGTCGCTGATGGTCGTCTCCGGCAGCGCCCGCCACGCGATCCGCGTGCAGCAGGCCGTGATGAAGGCGCTGGTGCGCCGCGGCGACGTCACCGAGTTCTTCACCCGGGACGCGGCGGAGCCCTTCATCGTCGTGACGCTCGCCGAGGCGGTCGGCCACAGCCGCGACCGCGTGATCCTGTCCGTCGGCTTCGGCCGCACGCCGCACGGCCGCACCCTGTCCCAGCTCGGGCCGCTCGCGAAGCCCGGCGGCGACCGGCTGCTCGCCGCGGCCGTCACGCGCGCTCGGCGGTCGCTCGCGATCGTGTCCTGCTTCCGCCCGGAAGACCTCGACGCCGACCGGATGCCGCCCGGCGTGCTCGCGCTGCGCCGGCTGCTGTCCGACGCGGAGGGGCGGATCGCGGACGACGCGATCGACGACGACCGCGACGCGATGCTCGTCGACCTCGCTCGCCGGCTGCGCGCCCTCGGGATGCGGGCGGCGCTCGGCTACCACGGCAAGCTCGGCCTGGTCGCCGCGCACGGGGCACGGGCGATCACCGTGGAGACGGACGAGACGCTCGCGGGCGCGAGCCTGCGCCAGGGCCTCAGGCTGAAGCCCGAGACGCTCAAGCGGCTCGGCTGGCACTACCTCCGCGTCCACAGCTTCGACCTCTTCAGCGACCCGGACGCGGTCGCGCAGCGGATCGCGATCGCCCTCGGTGCCAAGGACCCGTCGCCGCTGACGAACACCGTGCCCGTCATCGAGGTGCGGACCTGACGAAGCGCCGACGCGTCCGCACGGAGCCCGTGCCGGGCTCCGACCCGACGCCGTCCTCCGGGGAGCCCTTCGAGAGCCTCGGGAGGGCCCGCGCCGCGGAGGACGAGCCGCGCTCGTGGGGCGACGTCGACGGCCCGCGGGACGAGGCGCTGCGCCGCGACCGCCCGCCCCACTGGGGCTGACCAGCCTGCATCTTGTAGGCAGATCCTCGCCCTCGAGGCCGCATCCGCCTACAAGATGAGAAGCGGTCAGCGGCTGCGGCGGCGGAACAGGACGAGGGCGCCGATCACGAGGGCGACGACGAGGACGATCCCGCCGATGATCGTGATCGCCGTGCCGGCCTTCGAGGTGTCGTCCGTGCTCGCCGTGGCGAGCACGACGAGGGCGGGCTGGGCGGTCAGCAGAGCGGTCATCCGGCACCTCCGGTCGTCGGGCCCTCCGAGGCTAGGAGGACGCCCTGGGAGCCGGGCCGACGCCGTGCGTCTGCGGGCGCGACGGGAGCGCTCCGCCGTCCGGGCTCAGTCCTGGTTCATCACCCGCCGGTCGCCCACCTGCTGCTGCCCCTCGAGCAGGTCGCGGATCTGGGTCAGCACGTCGAGCTCGGTCGGCGGGGCCGGCTTCGCCGTCTCCGGTTCGGCGGGCTGCTGGAAGGCGCGCTTCATGAGCGCGTTGATCGGGAGCACGAAGGCGAAGTAGACGACCGCCGCGATGATGACGAAGTTGATGAGCGAGGCGAGCACCGCACCGAACATCAGATCCGCGGACTTGCCCGAGGTCGTCGGGATCGAGACGACGAGCGCGTCGTTCAGGCTGTTGGCGTTGAAGAGCGCACCGATCAGCGGCGTGAAGATGTTCGTGACGATCGAGGTGACGATCGCGGTGAAGGCGGTGCCGATGACGACCGCGACGGCCAGGTCGACGACGTTGCCGCGGAGCAGGAACTGCTTGAAACCCTTCATGCCGCCTGTGTAGCAGGTCGGCGGGTCCGCGCCGTGACGGCGGCGCTACGAGCCGGAGGTGCTCGCCGGGGCGGCGGGCTTCGACTCCGACTTCGCCGGGGTGGAGGAGGACCCTCCGTCGCTCCTGCCCGACGAGCCGCTGTCGGAACCCGACTTCGACCCGCCCTCGCCGGAGGCGGCGCGGGAGTCGGTGCGGTAGAAGCCGGAGCCGTTGAACGTGACGCCGATGGAGCCGTACTGCTTCCGCAGCGTCCCGCCGCAGACGGGGCACTCGGTGAGCGCGGCGTCGCTGAACTCCTGGTGCACCTCGAGCGGGGTGCCGCAGTCGCGGCACTTGTAGGAGTAGACGGGCATGGGTCGCTCAGATCCTCCGGTGGTGGCGGTCGCGGGCGGCGAACTCGACCGTGCGGGCGGGGGTCACGACCCCGTCGACGCGCTGGTCGTGCCGCTCGGCCGGCACCTCGTCCAGCAGCTCGGAGTCGAACAGTACCCCGTAGACCGGCGGGCACCGCTCCATCGAACCGAGCGTCTTGTCGTAGTAGCCGCGGCCCCAGCCGAGGCGCATCCCGCCCGAGTCGACGGCCGCCGCCGGGACGAGGATCAGGTCGGCCTCGTTGATCGCGATGGGGCCGAGCAGCTCGCCGACCGCCTCCGGCATGCCGAAGAGGCCCACGACCTCCTCGTCCTGGTCCGTGGCGGTCGTCCAGTCGAGCAGCCCGTCGGCCCGCGTGATCGGGAACAGCACCCGCAGCCCCTGCTCGCGGGCCCAGTTCACGAACGGGCGGGTGTTCGGCTCGTCGACCGTGGAGAGGTAGCAGGAGAGCGTGCGGACGCCGAGCCGCTCGACGAGGGCGACGAGCCCGGCGGTGAGGCCGTCCGCGGCCTCGGTGCGCTCGGTCTGGGTGAGGTTCCGCCTGCGCTCGCGCAGCTCGGCCCGGAGTGCCCGCTTCTGGGGCGTCGGATCGGCGGTCACGGCCCGATTCTAGGAAGCGCGCACGGATACGCTGTGCGCCTATGGCTTACCACATCACCAAGGCCGTGATCCCCGCCGCGGGCCTCGGTACCCGATTCCTCCCCGCCACCAAGGCGATGCCCAAGGAGATGCTGCCGGTCGTCGACAAGCCGGCGATCCAGTACGTCGTGGAGGAGGCCGTCGCCGCGGGCCTGAACGACGTGCTCATGGTCACCGGGCGCAACAAGTACGCGCTCGAGAACCATTTCGACCGCGTCTACGAGCTCGAGGCGACCCTCGAGAACAAGGGCGACCACGCCAAGCTGCAGAAGGTGCGCGAGTCGACGAACATCGCCGACATCCACTACTTCCGGCAGGGCGACCCGCGGGGGCTCGGGCACGCCGTGCTGCAGGCCCGGATGCACGTCGGGCACGAGCCGTTCGCGGTGCTGCTCGGCGACGACCTGATCGACGAGCGCGAGACGCTGCTGAAGCGGATGATCGAGGAGCAGCAGAAGCGCAACGCCTCGATCGTCGCGCTGCTCGAGGTCGACCCCGACCAGATCCACCTGTACGGCGCGGCGATGGTCGAGGCGACGGACACGGACGACGTCGTCAAGGTCAAGGGACTCGTCGAGAAGCCGTCGAAGGAGAGCGCGCCGTCGAACCTCGCGATCATCGGCCGCTACGTGCTGAAGCCGGAGATCTTCCCGATCCTCGCCCACACGGAGCCGGGCAAGGGCGGCGAGGTGCAGCTGACCGACGCGCTGCAGGAGATGGCGGGCGCCAACTGGACGGGCGGCGTCTACGGCGTCGTCTTCCGCGGCAAGCGCTACGACACCGGGGACAAGGTGGACTACCTGAAGGCGATCGTCGAGCTCGCCTCGGGGCGCGACGACCTCGGGCCGGAGCTGAACCCCTGGCTCAAGCGGTTCGCCGCCGACCTCGGCTGACCGCCGGTGGCCGTCCCCGTCCCCGTGCTGCGGTCCGGCAGCGTCGTCATCCGGCCGATCCGGCTGCGCGACGCCCGGACGGTCGAGCGCGAGCTGGTCGAGGGTCGCGCCTGGATGCGCGAGTGGGAGGCGACGAGCCCGCGCGGCTCCGTCGGCTTCGACACCCGCGGCAGCATCCGCGCGCTGCAGCAGAACGCGCGGGGCGGGCAGGGCCTGCCGTTCGTGATCGAGGTCGACGACGAGCTGGCGGGCCAGCTGAACGTCACCGCCATCACGTACGGATCGCTGTCGTCGGCCACGATCGGCTACTGGATCGCGGAGCGCTTCGCCGGCCGCGGCGCGACGCCGACCGCCGTGGCGCTCGCGACCGACCACTGCTTCCAGACCCTCGGCCTGCACCGGATGGAGATCTGCATCCGGCCGGAGAACGCGAAGTCGCTACGGGTGGTCGAGAAGCTCGGCTTCCGCTACGAGGGGCTGAAGCGCCGGTACATCCACATCAACGGCGACTGGCGCGACCACTACTGCTTCGGGCTCGTGACCGAGGAGGTGCCGGAGGGCGTGCTGCGGCGCTTCCAGGCGGGCCGCGCCCCGCAGCACGCGGCGCAGGTGCCGGAGGAGGACCGCCGGCTGGCGGAGACGCCCTTCCCCTGAAGACGGGGTGCGGCGGGCGCGCGCGACACGCCGCACGCGCCTGAGGGCGTGGTGTAAGGGGCGCCCCTACCTTCAGGGTCATGACGAGCGGCCTGGGCGGTGGCGCGATCATCGCGCTGGCCGCGGTGCTGTGGTTGCTGTACCTGACCCCCTCCTGGCGTCGCCGCCGGGAGTACCTGCGCACCGAGCGGACCGCGGTGCGCCTCCAGCAGACTGCGCGCCCTGGCCGAGACGGCCGAGGTGCCCGACGAGGTGCGGGCGGAGGTGTCGGCGCGGAGCGTCGCGGACCAGCACCGCGCGCTGCGCGAGGCAGCCCGGGGCGCCGAGCGGGTGGCGCGGCCCCGCGCCGAGGCGGCCGAGCGCCGGCTGCGCCGCGAGCGGCGCCCCCGCGGCCCGCGCGAGCGCGCGCAGGCGGTGCAGGACATCGCCGCCGCCCGGCTGCGCCGGTCGCGGGTGCTCGCCACCAACGTGCTCGTCGTCGGCATCACCGTCAGCGGGTGGGGCGTCTCGGACGTCGCCGCGGGCGGCGGCGTCGACTTCCTGGCGGTCGGCGTCGTGCTGTCGCTCGCCGCGATCGCGCTGCTGCAGCGCTCCTCGACGGTCGCCGCGGCCCACCGCGCGGTCGAGGCGGTCGACTCCGCGGTCGTCGTCCCGGACGCGCCGAGCAGCTTCACCGACTGGCAGGCCGCGGAGCCCTCCCGCCCCACCTGGACGCCGGTGCCCCTGCCGCGGCCCATGTACCTGCAGCGCGAGCAGGTGCCCGCTCCGGCGCGCGACGACGTCGCCATCGCCGCGTCCCTGCGCGCGGCCGCGGCCCGCGCCGACGAGGCGCTGCGGGCGGCGCACGCGGCGCCCGAGATCGCCGCGCTGAACCGTCCGCTCGACGAGGTCGCCGCGGCGATGAACGAGAGCGGGCCGGTGCTCGCGGACCTCGACGGCGTGCTGCGCCGCCGCCGCGCGTCCTGATCCCGTCCGCACCTCGCGGCGCTCCACCGTCATCGCAGGACGCGGCGCCGCGGCGGCGAGGGAGGATCTCGCCGCGTCGGTCGGGTGCTACGCTCGATGCCGCGACACGGGCCCTTGGCGCAGTTGGTAGCGCGTCTCGTTCGCAATGAGAAGGTCAGGGGTTCGAATCCCCTAGGGTCCACGATCGATGAAGGCCCCCGCCCGTCCGGCGGGGGCCTTCGTCGTCTCCGGCGCCCCCTGCTGCGGCCGGACGCCCAGGGGCGCCGCATAGCGTCCCTCGGCATGCGCATCGTCGTCACCGGCGCCACGGGCAACGTCGGCACCGCGGTCCTCGCCCGCCTGCACCAGGAGGACGTGGACCTCGTCGGGGTCGTGCGGCGCCCGCCCGAGCCGATCGGGCCCTACGCGGGCGTCGAGTGGCGCCCGGCGGACGTCGCGGAGGGGCCGGGACGGCTCGTGGAGGCCTTCCGCGGAGCCGACGCGGTCGTGCACCTCGCGTGGCTGCTGCAGCCGAACCACCGGGAGGCGGTGCTCGCTGCCACGAACGTGGGCGGCACCCGGCACGTGCTCGAGGCGGTCGCCGAGGCCGGCGTGCCGCAGGTCGTGGCCGCCTCGTCCGTCGGGGCGTACAGCCCGGGACCGAAGACGCGCCGGGTCGACGAGTCCTGGCCGACGGGCGGCATCGCGACCTCGCACTACGCCAGGCACAAGGCGGTGGTGGAGCGGATGCTCGACGCCTTCGAGCAGGAGTTCCCCGCGACCCGGGTGGCGCGGATGCGACCCGGTCTCGTGATGCAGGCGGCCGCGGGGGAGGAGCTGCGCGTGCTGTTCGGCGGCCGGGCACTCCCCACCCGATGGATCGGGAGGGTCCCCGTGCCGGTGCTGCCCCTGCCGCCGCGGGTGCGCTCGCAGGTCGTCCACGCCGACGACCTGGCCGACGCCTTCGCCCGCGCGGTGCTGCAGCGCGCCTCCGGGGCGTTCAACGTCGCCGCGGAGCCGGAGGTCGGGCCCGCGGACGTCGCGCGGCTGCTGGGCGGCCGGTGGCTGCCCGTCCGAATCGCCCCGGTGCGCGGGCTCGCCTGGCTCGCCTGGCAGCTCCACCTGGTCGCCGCGGACCCCGGCTGGCTCGACATCGCGACGTCGGTGCCGCTCATGTCGACCGAGCGCGCCCGCTCCGAGCTGGGGTGGACGCCGCGGCACGACGCGATCGACGCGCTCGCCGAGGCGATCCGCGGCGTCTCCGATCGCGCCCGGCAGGCCGGTTCCCCGCATCTCGACGACGCGAGAGGCGCCTGACCGCCCGTATTCGCGGCGCGAATCCCGCCGATTCCCGATGCGCGGGTCAAGAGGTTCCGCATTCGTCGAAGAAAAGCGCCGCGAAAGCGGGCGGAATGTCTTTTCCTGTGTATCATCAGCGCACCGACGCATTCGATCGTCGGTACCCGCCCAATTCACGACTTCCCAGGAGAAACGAACCGCCAATGGCGCAGAAGTACATCGTGCAGCTCGTCGACGACCTCACCCAGCAGCCCATCGAGGACGGCTCGGGCGAGAGCGTCCGCTTCGCGCTCGACGGGGTGAGCTACACCATCGACCTCACCAGCGCGCACGCGGACGAGTTCCGCTCCGTGCTCGAGCCCTACGTCAACGCGGCCCGCAAGGCCGACGTGGCCACCCGCGCCAAGTCCTCGTCCTCCTCGAGCCCGCGGGCTCCGAAGGGCGACCTGAAGGCGATGCGCGACTGGGCGAACGAGAACGGCTACACCGTCTCGTCGCGCGGTCGCATCCCGGCCGAGGTGCAGAACGCGTACGCCGCTGCCCACTGAGCCCGACGGCTCGAGAAAAGGGGCGGTGCCGCGGACGCGGCACCGCCCCTTTTATGCTGTCCCGATGATCTCGAGGCCGCTCGCACTCCGTCTCCGAGAGGCCGGGCTGCGCTGGCGCCCGCAGGCGGGAGACCGTTTCCAGCTGCTCACGCAGGACATGGATTCCACGGGCACGGAGGCCTTCACCGTGAGCGACATGACCATCGAGGCCCACACCTATCCGAGCGGCACGGTATTGGGTTTCAACGGCACCACGGAATGGGCGCTGGATTCCGTCGCGCTCGAGGACGCGCTGTGGTTCCCGCGCGAGGACCAGCTGCGCGAGGCGCTGAAGCACACCTTCAGGAGGCTGGAGCGCGACGACGAGGCCGACGGCTGGCGCGTGACCTGCACCTTCCGCGGCGAGGACCGCACGCACCTGGCCGACAGCCCCGAGGACGCGTACGCGCTCGCCGTGCTGGCCGAGGTGGAGGCCGCCGCCTCCTGACCTGCTTCGTATCGCGATAGATGCCGCCTCCGCGCCCTGGAGGCGGCATCTATCGCGATTCAAGCGCGCTTTGAGGCGCCGGGGAGGGCCGGGGAGCCTGGAGGGGCCGGGAGCCGAGAGGGCCTGGAACGCGATGTCGGTCCCGGCAGCGATCGGCGGTTCCCGCAGCCCTTCAGCCGATCCGCGCTGCCGGAAGGCGCGGATGCTGCCCCAACCGACGGCGCCGGCCTCGTGATCGCGTGGAACGGAGGACGCTTTGCGGAACGGAGGACTATTCGACCGGATCCGTCCTCCGTTCCGCGATCCCTCCTCCGTTCGGCACGCTGGCGTCCTGGCGGCCGCGGGTCAGGAGGGTGTGACCGGGATCGGCGCCGTGTCCGGCTGCGGCCCGCCCTCGCGGCCCTTCAGGTCGGGCTGCACGGGGATGCCGGCCGCCGCCACGACGGCGCCGGCGGCCGACAGCAGCGCCGCGCAGACGAAGGCGGCCGACGGGCCGAAGCCGTCGAGCGCCTGACCGGCCAGCGCGGCGCCGAGCGCGACGCCGACGAGCTGGCCCGTGTTCGTCCATCCGTACGCCTCCGCAGTGTCGCTGAAGCGCACCGAGGCCGAGACGACGGCGGACATGATCCCGAGCGCCGGCGCGAGCCCGAAGCCCGCGACGACGAGCGCGGCCGAGAGCCCCCAGAACCCGGAGACGAACGGGGTCAGCGCGACGCCCGCCGTGACGAGCGCGAGCCGCAGCGCGAGCGACCACGGCCGCATCGGCAGCCGGCCGAGCCCGAGGCCGCCCGCGAGCGACGCGACCGCCCAGATCGCGAGGACCAGCCCGCTGCGGGAGTCCGACTCGCCGAACGCTCCCGCGACGCTCGCCTCGATGGCCGCGCACGAGGCGATGACCAGGAAGCCGACCGCGGTGATGAGCGCCACCTGCGGTCGCAGCAGCACCCGGCCGAAGCGCCGCTTGCTGCGCGGGATGCGGACGAAGGCGACCTCGGGGGAGAGGGCGAACCAGAGCCCGCCGCCGATCATCAGCGCGACGGACACCAGCAGCGCGAGCACGGTGCTGACCCCGGTCGCGAGCGTCGTGACGACGACGGGGCCGCCGATCCAGATCAGCTCCTGCAGCGACGCGTCGAGGGAGTAGAGCGGGTTCAGCATCCGCGCCGGGACGAGCTTCGGGTAGATCGTGCGGACCGCGCTCGTGACGGGCGGGAAGGCGAGGCCGGCGACGAGCGCGAGCACGATCGGGCCGACGGGCGGCATCTCGACGAGCGCGATCACGACGACCGCCGCCGCGCACACCGCGGTCGAGGCGAGCAGGACCGGTCGCATGCCGAGGCGGCCCATCAGGCGTCCCATGGCGGGCCCGGACAGCGCCTGGCCGATGCTGAGCGCCGCGAGCACCAGGCCCGCGACGCCGTACGACCCGGTGCGGCCCTCCACGTGGAAGAGCAGGCCGAGGCTGAGCATGCCCGACGGCAGGCGTGCGGCGAGCTGCGCGGTGATGATCCGGGCGACGCCGCGGGCGCGCAGCAGCTCCCCGTACCCCGCTCCCGCCACGGCCCCGATGCTAGGGGCGCCGCTGTCGGAGGGGCGACCTAGGTTCTCCCCAGGCGACGGCGGATCTCCACAGGGACGCGGTATCACTTGTGGATGACACGCCGCACGATTCCACAACATGTTGGGTTGTTCTTCCCCAGTCACCCCGACATATAGTGATCCCCCGATCGGGGCTCCCCAGTGGGCCGGCCGGTCGGAAGCACACGTCGGGCGAGGTTGAGGAGGGTGCGGATGGGCATCACGGTGGTCAAGCGGGACGGCTCTCGCGAGCCCTACGACGCGAACAAGATCAACCTGGCGATCGAGCACGCCGCGGCCGGGCTGGACCCGAACATCACGTGGGTCACGCAGATCGCGAGCGAGCTGGAGCTGACGCTGTTCGACGGCATCACGACCCAGCAGCTCGACGAGGCCGTTATCCAGGTCGCGCTGCAGAACGTCAAGGACGACCCCGCCTTCGACACCGTCGCGGCCCGCCTGCTGCTGAAGACCATCTACAAGCGCGTGCTCGGCGACTACGCCGACGAGACGCAGGTGAAGGCGCTGCACGCGCAGCGCTTCCCCGCCTACGTCCGCCGCGGCGTCGCCGAGGACCTGCTCGACCCGCGGCTCGAGTCGATGTTCGACCTCGACGCGCTCGCCGGCGCGCTCGAGCCGGAGCACGACTCGCTGCTGAAGTACATCGGCGTCGTCACGCTGAACAACCGCTACGGCATCAAGGCCCGCAACAACGAGCCGCTCGAGGTGCCGCAGTACTTCTGGATGCGCATCGCGATGGGGCTGTCCCTGAACGAGGCGGACCCGACCACGGCGGCGCTCGGCTTCTACGCCAAGATGGCGAGCCTCGACTACCTCGCCGCCGGCTCCACGCTCGTGAACGCGGGCACGAAGTACCCGCAGCTGTCCAACTGCTTCGTGCTCGAGATGCAGGACGACATCGAGCACATCGCGAAGACCACCCGCGACGTGATGTGGCTGACGAAGGGCACGGGCGGCATCGGCCTGTCCGTCACCAAGCTGCGCGCGCAGGGCTCGCCGATCCGGTCGAACAACACGACCTCGACCGGCCCGATCCCGTTCATGCACACGATCGACTCGATCCTGCGCGCGGTGTCCCGCGGCGGCAAGAAGTTCGGCGCCCTCTGCTTCTACATGGAGAACTGGCACCTCGACTTCCCCGAGTTCCTCGACCTGCGGCAGAACTCCGGCGACCCGTACCGCCGCACCCGCACCGCGAACACCGCCGTGTGGATCTCGGACGAGTTCATGAAGCGCGTCCAGAACGACGAGCCGTGGTACCTGTTCGACCCGCTGGAGGTCGCCGACCTCAACGAGCTGACGGGCAAGGCGTTCTCCGAGCGGTACGCCCACTACGTCGCGGAGGCCGAGGCCGGCCGGCTGCGCGCCCACAAGCGCATCGGCGCGCGGGAGCAGTTCAAGTCGATGCTGATGGCGCTGCAGACCACGAGCCACCCGTGGCTGACGTGGAAGGACACGATCAACAACCGGGCGCTGAACAACAACACCGGCACGATCCACTCCTCGAACCTCTGCACCGAGATCACGCTGCCGCAAGACCGCGACAACGTGTCCGTCTGCAACCTCGCGTCGATCAACCTCGCCCGTCACCTGGTGACCGGCGAGGACGGCCGGCTCGGCTTCGACTGGGCCCGGATCGCGGCGAGCGCGAAGAGCGCGATCCGTCAGCTCGACAACCTGATCGACATCACCGTGTCGAGCGTCGACGAGGCCGACAACTCGAACGAGCAGAACCGCGCGGTCGGGCTCGGCGTCATGGGCTTCACCGACGTCGTCGAGCGCCTCGGCTTCTCCTACGAGAGCGAGGAGGCGTACGCCCTGATCGACGAGGTGATGGAGCACGTCTCCTACGCCGCGATCGAGGAGTCCGTCGAGCTGGCCCGCGAGCGTGGCGCGTACCCGAACTTCGCCGGCTCGCGCTGGAGCCAGGGGATGGTGCCCTTCGACACCATCGCGATCACCGAGGCGGAGCGCGGCGTGCCGGTGCAGGTCGACCGCACCACGCGGCTCGACTGGGACGCGCTCCGCGAGCGCGTCAAGGGCGGCATGCGCAACGCGACCCTGATGGCGATCGCGCCCACCGCCTCCATCGGCCTCGTCGCCGGCACGACCCCGGGCCTCGACCCGCAGTTCTCGCAGATCTTCAGCCGGGCGACCTCGTCCGGCAAGTTCCTCGAGGTCAACCGCAACCTGGTCACCGCCCTGCAGGCGGAGGGGCTGTGGGAGCGGACGCGCGAGCAGATCCTGCGCAGCCAGGGCGACATCCAGCACATCGCCGAGATCCCGGACGCGATCAAGGCGACCTTCAAGACGAGCTTCCAGCTGTCGCCGTACTCGTTCCTCGAGGTGGCGGCGCGGGCGCAGAAGTGGATCGACCAGGCGATCAGCCGGAACATGTACCTCGAGACGCGCGATCTCGGCGACATGATGTCGATCTACTCCGCCGCCTGGGAGCGCGGGGTCAAGACGACCTACTACCTGCACATGAAGCCGCGGCACACCGCCGAGCAGTCGACCGTGCGGGTGAACAAGGCCGAGACCGTGGGCCAGGGCGCGGGGGCGCCCGCGCGCCGCGGCTTCGGTGCGAGCGCGCCGCAGCCCGCGGCCGCCGCACCGACGGGACCGGCCCGCCGCGGGTTCGGCGGGCTCGGATCACCGGCGCGCGGCGCCGGTGCGATCGATGGAAACAAGGGGGAGTAGCCATGGGTTGGGAGAACGAGGGCGAGAACGTCGGCGAGTACTTCGTGCCGATGGACCCGATGGACCTGCTGCAGTGCGACAGCTGCCAGTGAGCACCGCCGGCTGAGCCGGCGCACGACGAACCGACGAAGAGGAAGAGGGACGACATGGGCATCCTCGGCACGGGGATCCAGGAGGGCCTGCTGCTGAAGCCGGTCCGGTACCAGTGGGCGATGGACCTGTACGAGCAGGCCGTGGCGAACACCTGGTTCCCGAACGAGATCCAGCTCGGCGAGGACATCGCCGACTTCAAGCGGATGACGGACGAGGAGCGCCACGCGGTGACGTTCCTGATGAGCTACTTCAACCCGAGCGAGCTGCTCGTGAACAAGGCGCTCGCGTTCGGGGTGTACCCGTACGTCAACGCCCCCGAGGCGCACCTCTACCTCGCGAAGCAGATGTGGGAGGAGGCCAACCACTGCATGTCGTTCGAGTACGTCCTGGAGACGTTCCCGATCGACCGCGACGAGGCCTACAACTCCCACGTCGACATCCCGTCGATGGCGGCGAAGGAGCAGTTCGAGGTCGAGTTCATCCGCCGGATGACGGAGCAGACGCTCGACATCACGACGACCGAGGGCAAGCGCGACTTCGTGCGCAACCTCGTCGCCTACAACGTGATCCTCGAGGGCATCTGGTTCTACTCGGGCTTCATGGTGGCGCTCTCGTTCCGTCAGCGGAACCTGCTGCGCAACTTCGGCTCCCTGGTCGACTGGATCGTCCGCGACGAGTCGCTGCACCTGAAGTTCGGGATCAACCTGATCCTCACGGTGCTCGAGGAGAACGAGGACCTGCAGACGCCCGAGTTCGCCGACGAGATCCGCCAGATGATCCTGGACGCGGTCGAGATGGAGGAGCAGTACAACCGGGACCTGCTGCCCGGCGGCATCCTCGGCCTCAACGCGAACTACATCAACCAGTACGTGAAGTACCTGGCGGACCGCCGGCTCGAGGAGCTCGGCTTCGAGCCCGAGTACAAGGTCTCGAACCCGGCGAAGTGGATGGCGACGGCGAACGACACGCTGCAGCTCGTCAACTTCTTCGAGTCGACCAACACCTCGTACGAGTCGAACGCCTCCGCGGCGGTCGCCTCCCGCTGATCCGTCTCCGGCGCGCGATGCGCGGCGCCCTTCCCGACCGGTCCACCGACCGCGGGGAGGGCGCTCGCATCGCGCGCCGTCGTCGTTCCCGGTGCAGGCGCCGCGATCCGTGCACGGCCCACCGTCCTCGGAAGCAGGGTGTGATCGGATCGTGCGGATGCGTGCCGTCGAGCTGTTCCTGGGCGGCCGGACCTTCCTGCTGCGAGCCGCGGAGGAGCGCGACGTCCCCGCGCTCGCGGCCCTGCTCGCGGACGACGACCTCGCCGCGGAGCGCGAGGACCCGGCCGGCCTCGACCCGTACCTGATCGCCTTCCGGGCGGTCGACGCGGATCCCGCGCACCTCCTGCTCGTCGCCGAGACGGACGGCGCGGTCGTCGCGACGCTGCAGCTGAGCCTGCTGCCCGGCCTCTCCCGTCAGGGCGCCCTGCGCGCCCAGCTGGAGGGCGTCCGGGTCGCGTCCGGCCACCGAGGCGGCGCGCTCGGCTCGCAGCTGGTGCGCTTCGCCCTCGGCGAGGCGCGGGCGAGGGGCGCCGCGCTCGCGCAGCTGACGACCGACCTGCGGCGCGAGGACGCGCAGCGCTTCTACGGCCGGCTCGGCTTCGCGGCCTCGCACGCGGGCCTGAAGCGGCCGCTCCGCTGACCGCGACCCGGGCCTGTTCCGGACATCTGCGCCCGCCGCGGCGGGCACGGATGTCCGCAACGGGCCCGGACGGCCGGCTCAGCGACGAAGGGGCGCCGCGACCCGCGGGGCGACGAGCACCGCGAGGACCCCGAGGGCGGCGGCGAGCCCGAAGGCCGCGGGGAACGAGGAGCCCGGCGCGAGCGCGGCGGCGACGCCGACCCCGGTCAGCGCGATGGCGACGCCGAACCCGTCGCCGATCTGCAACGCGGCGCTGTTGCGGCCGCGCTCCGCCTCGGCCGACTGCGACAGCAGCGCCGTGCTGATGCGGGGGAAGGCCAGCCCGATGCCGAGGCCGGTCGTGAGCCAGGCGACCACGAGCAGCGGCACGGGCGCGCCCGTCAGCTCGACCGCCCCGACGGCGATCAAGCCGGTCAGGAAGGCGCCGGCCCCGATCGTGATGCACCGGCGGTCGGAGAGGCGGCCGGCCAGGCGGCTCTGCAGCTCGGAGCCCGTCGCCCAGCTGAGGGCACCGACGGTGACGATGCCGCCCGCAGCCGTGGCCGGGATCCCGCGCAGCTCGATCAGGGAGTACGGCAGGTAGGCGTCCGCGCAGGCGAACCCGGCGCTGAAGAGCCCGCGGGCGACCACCAGGGCCGGCAGACCGCGGGCCGCCCGCAGCGCGCCCGCGGGCAGCAGCGGCCGCAGGGCCACGACCGCCACGACGACCGCCCCGGCCGCGAGCACCGGGCCGGCCCCGGGGACGGCGAGCACCGGCTGCAGCACCAGCACGGCCGCGGCCGCCACGGCCGCCCAGCCGATGCGGGCGCGGGGGAGGGCGGCGCCGGTGCCCGGCATCGGCTGCGCGCGCAGCACGGGCAGGAGCAGTGCGACGGCCGCGCCGACGAGCGGGAGGATGCCGGCGAACACCCAGTGCCAGGTGAGCCAGGTCGCGACGGCACCCGCCGCGAAGGGCCCCACCAGCGACGGCAGCACCCAGGCCGCGGCGAGCAGGGCGAACACCCGCGGATGCAGGCGCTCCGGGTAGATCCGCGCGACGAGGACGTAGAGCGCCGTGCCGACCGCCCCGGCGCCGAGCCCCTGCACCCCGCGGGCCGTCACCAGCACCGGCATGGACCAGGCCGAGGCGGCGAGCACCAGGCCGGCCGCGAACAGCCCCGCTCCCACGAGCAGCGGACGGCCGGGGCCGCTGCGATCCGCCCAGGCGCCCGCGACCACCGTGCCGAGCACGCTCGTGGCGCTGAACGCGGAGAAGGCGAGCGCGTAGAGCGCCCGCCCGTCGAGGTCGCGGGCCACGAGCGGCATCGCCGTCGTGACGGCGAGCGCCTCGAAGGCGATGAGGAAGCCGAGCGAGAACACGCCGATCGTCGTGAACCGGAAGGCGGCCCCGAACGCGCCCGCGGTCCCGCTCACGGCACGAGCCTAGGAACCCGACGCGCGCCGCTTGCGCAGCGCCGCCGACAGGCGCAGCATCGTCACCGAGAGGAGGTGGTGCACATGGCAGATCATGATTGCCGCATCGATGTGCCCTCCACCTCGTCCGCGCACACCGCGTAGGGACGGGGACGAGGCGCGACCAGCGCATCGAGCAGGGCCGGAGCCGCATGCGGCACCGGCCCTGCACCGTCTCCACCGCGGATCCGGCGCCGGGTGATGTGCGCGGTCCGCAGCAGGCCCGAAGATGGCACGGGTCGCCGGACTCGAGGACGGGAGGGGCCGGGATGCGGGTCGTCGCACTGCTGCGGGGCGTCAACACGGGCGGGGTGCGCTTCGCGATGCGGGACCTCGTCGCCGCGCTGACGGACGCCGGCCATCCGACGGCGCGCACGGTGCTCGCGACCGGCAACGTCCTGCTCGACGCGGAGTCGCCGACGGCCGCCGCGACCGCGGTGCACGACGTGGTGGCGGACCGGTTCGGCTTCGACCTCGCGGTCGTCGCGGTCCCGCTCGAGGCGGTGCGCGACGCCGTCACGGCCTACCCGTTCGGCCGGGTGGGCGACCGGCACGCCTACGTCGTCTTCGCGACGGACCCCGCGGCGCTCCGACCCCTGGCCGACGACCCGCGCGGCGACGAGGAGCAGGTCGCCGCGGGCGACGGCGTGCTGTTCTGGGACGTGCCGAAGGGGCGCACGCTCGAGTCGCCGTTCGGCAAGCGGCTCGGCCGCCGCACGTCGTCGGGCGCGGTCACGACCCGGAACCTGAACACGCTGGAGAAGATCGTCGCCGCCGGCTGATCCCGCGCCGCCTCGATCGGCACCGATGGGGCCCGACCCGGTCAGCCCGTGGCGGTGAGAACGATCAGGGCCGCGTTCAGGGAGACCACCGCCGCGGCGGCGACCCAGGCGAGCACGGCGACCACGCGGGGGTTCGTGCTCTCGCCCATCAGCGCACGCTGCCCCGTGAGGCGCACGAGGGGGATCAGCACGAACGGGATCCCGAAGCTCAGGACGACCTGGCTGATCACGAGGGCCCAGGTGGGGTCGGCGCCCGCGCCGAGGATCACGAGCGCCGGCACCATCGTGACGGCGCGCCGCGCCGCGAGCGGCACGCGGACGCGCAGCAGCCCGGCCATGACGACCGACCCGGCGTAGCAGCCGACGGAGGTCGACGCGAGGCCCGAGGCGAGCAGGCCGATCGCGAAGACCACGCCGATCCCGGGCCCCAGCGCGGCGACGATCGCGGCGTGCGCGCCCTCGATCGAGTCGGTGCCGCTGACTCCGCGCAGGCTCGCCGCGGCGAGCAGCAGCATCGCGATGTTCACCGCCCCGGCCACCACGAGCGCCGCGACGACGTCGACCCGGGTCGCCGCCAGCAGGCGCCGCCGCCCCGACTGGTCGCGCTCCGTGCCGTGCCGGTCCGTGACGAGCGCCGAGTGCAGGTAGATGGCGTGCGGCATCACGGTGGCCCCGAGCATCGAGGCGGCGAGCAGGACGCTGCCCGGCCCCTCGAACCGCGGCACGAGCCCGCCGCTCGCCGCTCGCCAGTCGACGGGGCTGACGACGAGCCCGGCGAGGAAGCCGATCGCGATGATCACGAGCAGCGCGACGATCACGCCCTCGAACGCGCGCTGCCCCCGGCGCGACTGCACGGCGAGCAGCACGAAGGAGACCGCCCCCGTGATCAGGCCGCCGACGAGCAGCGGGAGCCCGAACAGCAGGTTCAGGGCGATCGCGCCGCCGATCAGCTCGGCCACGTCGGTCGCCGCGGCCACGAGCTCGGCCTGCGCCCAGTAGGCGATCCGGGCGGGGCGGTGGCGCAGCCGGTCGCCGAGCACCTCGGGCAGCGTGCGGCCCGTGACGACCCCGAGCTTCGCGGACAGGTACTGCACGAGCACCGCCGTCGCGTTCGCGGCGACGAGCACCCAGACGAGCAGGTAGCCGTAGGAGGCGCCGGCCGTGAGGTTCGCCGCGACGTTGCCGGGATCGACGTAGGCGACCGCGGCGACGAAGGCGGGGCCGAGCAGGGTCAGTCGACGCAGGCGAGGCCGACGCCCGCGCTGCGCGACGTGCTCCGTGCCGGTCGCCATGCCACCTCCGCGGGTCACAGTAGGCGGGCCGGGCGCGGCGGGTGCCGGACGCGCGCGGCGCCCGGGGGCGAGCAGCGCTCGGGAGTCCGCTGAGGGCGGACGGCACCGCCTTGCCGCTGTCGGAGGCGGGTGAGAAGGTTGACGAGTCGCCGATCGCGGTCCGCTGCGCGGCGTCCCGTCGGGAGTCCCGGCCGATCCGGCCGCTCCTGTCGTCCCGGCTCGTTCCTCGAGTCCGTCAAGGACGCCGCCTTCGCCCGAAGAGGAGCCTCCATGACCGAGACCGTCGACCGCCCGGCGACCCGGGCCGAGCCGCCCGCCGCCGACCGGCTCTCGCGGCGCGACGTCACAGTGATCGCGGTGCTGCTGGTCTCCGCCTTCACCGTCGTGCTGAACGAGACGATCATGTCCGTCGCCGTGCCGGTGCTGGTCCGCGACCTCGGCATCACCACGTCCACCGGGCAGTGGCTGTCGACCGGCTTCATCCTGACGATGGCCGTCGTCATCCCGGTGAGCGGGTTCCTGATCCGGCGGCTGACGAGCCGTGCGCTGTTCACGGCCGCCATGGGGTCGTTCAGCCTCGGGACGCTGCTCGCCGCGCTCAGCCCGAACTTCGAGATGCTGCTCGTCGCCCGCATCGTGCAGGCGCTCGGGGCCGCGGTGCTCATCCCGCTGCTGATGACGACGGTGATGACGATCGTGCCGCCGTCGCGCCGCGGCACGATGATGGGCAACATCTCCGTCGTGATCTCGGTCGCGCCGGCGATCGGGCCGACGGTGTCCGGGCTGATCCTCAACGTGCTGCCCTGGCCGTTCATCTTCTGGTGCGTGCTGCCCATCGCCGTCGCGGCGCTCGTCATCGGGCTCAAGATGATGACGAACGTCGGGGAGACGACCCGCGTCCGCATCGACTGGCTGTCGATCCCGCTGTCCGCCATCGGCTTCGGCGGGCTCGTCTACGGGCTGAACGCCGTCGGCGTGGAGGCGTCGGCCGGCGAGGTGCAGCCCCTCGCCGTCGCGGTGCCCGTCGCGATCGGCGCGGTCGGCCTGACGCTGTTCCTGCTGCGCCAGGTGCAGCTGCAGCGCCTCGACCGCGCGCTGCTCGACCTGCGCGCCTTCCGGTCCCGCGTCTTCACCGCGTCCGTCATCACCGGCTCGTTGGCCTTCCTCGGGCTGCTCGGCTCGGCGTTCCTGCTGCCGATCTACCTGCAGCAGGTGCTGCAGCTGCAGCCGCTGCAGACCGGGCTGCTCGTGCTGCCCGGCGGCCTGCTGATGGGCCTGCTCGGCCCGGTCGTCGGGCGCCTGTACGACCGCGTCGGGCCGAAGCCGCTGCTGCTGCCGGGCCTCGCGATCGCGTTCGTCGGCCTGCTCCTGCTCGCGACCGTGGACGCGGACACCGAGCCCTGGACCGTCCTCGCCCGGCACGTGCTGCTGAGCCTCGGCCTCGCGACGGTGCTGCCGTCGGTCTTCACCGCGGGCCTCTCGGCGGTGCCGCGCGCGCAGACCTCGTACGGCAGCGCGATCTTCGCGACCATGCAGCAGGTGGGCGGAGCGGCGGGCACGGCGCTCGTCGTCGCCCTGCTCGCCATCGGCGGTGCCGCGTACGACGGCGCCGGCGGGGCGGGCGCCGCGGAGGCGGCCGGGACCCGGCTCGCGTTCCTCGTCAGCGCCGGCGTGTTCGTCGTCGCCTTCGTGGCCGCGACGTTCGTGAAGCGCGTCGACGACGGCGCACCGGTGCCCGTCGGACACTGAGCCCGAGCCCGAGCATCCGCTGTGCAGCCGCACCCGCGGCTGCACAGCGATTCCTCCCGCGCCATCATCGGTGCAGACGGAGGTGGCGCGATGGCTCGGATCCCGGCGCTGTCCCCGCGGATGACGCGGCAGCGGCTGCACCACAGCGGCGTGCGGCCCCTCACCGTGCTCCTGATCGGCGAGCGGTCGAGGCTGCTGACCGCTGAGCCCTCCCTCGCCCAGCGCGCGATCGACCGCGTCTGGCTCGCGAGCCGGCGGGGGGTGGACCTCGACGCGCTGACCGACCTGGTCCCGGCGCTGCGCCGGGTCGCGGCGGGTGCGGAGGACTGGCGCGTCTGGCGCTACGACGTCGTCGTGGTCCTGATCGGGGCGGCGCTGCCGGCACGGCGACGCGAGCAGGCGCTCGAGCAGGCCGGCCACCTGCTGCGCCGCGACGCGGCGCACGGCACGCCCGTCGTCCTCGTCCTCGAGGGCCCGGACGGCGGGGACGAGCAGCGGCTGCTGGTCGCCGCCGAGGCCCTCGGGGGCGATGCGCTGCACGTCGTGCGGAGCGACGAGGTCGACGACCGGACGCTCGCGGTACGGGTGGGCGCCGAGGTCGAGGCGGTGCTGCGCTCCGCTCCGGCCCGCGGGCACGTCGGGGAGGACGAGACCGACCGGCAGCGGGCGCTCGACGACACCGGCATCGTGGAGCGGGCACGCGACCCGCGGCTGGACGACCTGGTCGAGCTGGCCCGTACCGCGTTCGGCACCGAGAGCGCCGAGATCAACTTCATCGACCACGACCGCCAGTGGAAGCTGGCGGTCGCCGGGGGAGACCCCGCGGACAACCCCCGCGCGCACTCCTTCTGCAACCAGACCATCCGCAGGCCCGAGCCGCTCGTCGTCGGCGACACCCGGCTGCACCCGCTGCTGCGGCGGAGCCCGCTCGCCCACGGCCCGGCGGCCATCCGCTTCTACGCGGCGTACCCGATCGAGTCGATCGACGGCTACCGGATCGGGTCGTTCTGCGTGTACGACTCGCAGCCGCGCGACGTGCGCGGGCTCGACCTCGCCGTGCTGCGGGATCTCGCCCTGCTGGCGCAGGCGGAGCTGATCCCGGAGGACTCCGCCCCGCAGGGCCTCTCGGATACGCTGCGGCGGCCATGAACGACCTCATCGACGCACCCGCGCTGTCCGCCCGGCTCGGCGAGCCCGGCCTCGTCGTCCTCGACGTGCGGTGGCGGCTCGACGCGCCCGACGGGCGGCCGGCGCACCGGGCGGGACATGTGCCCGGTGCCGTCTACATCGACCTCGACGGGGAGCTGGCAGGACCGCCGTCGCCCGCGGAGGGGCGGCATCCGCTGCCCGGGATCGACGCGCTGCAGGACGCCGCGCGCCGGTGGGGCGTCCGGGCGGGCTCCTCGGTCGTCGTGGTCGACGACCTGGGCGGGATGTCCGCGGCGCGGGCGTGGTGGCTGCTGCGGCACGCGGGCCTCACCGACGTGCGCGTGCTCGACGGCGGCATGCGCGCATGGCGCGACGCCGGGCTGCCGCTCGAGCAGGGCGACGTCGAGCCCGAGCGCGGGGACGTCGAGCTGGCGTACGGCGCGATGCCGGTGATCGACGCGGACGGGGCGGCCGCCTTCGAGGGCGTGCTGCTCGACGCGAGGGCGGGCGAGCGCTACCGCGGCGAGGTCGAGCCCGTCGACCCGCGCGCCGGGCACGTCCCCGGCGCGATCAGCGTCCCGACCGCCGGGAACCTCGGGGCGGACGGGCGCTTCCTGCCCCCGGAGGCGCTGCGCGAGCGGTTCGCCGCCGCGGGCGTGCAGGACGGGATGCCGGTCGCCGCCTACTGCGGGTCGGGCGTGACGGCGGCCCACGAGGCGCTCGCGCTGCGGATCGCGGGGTTCGGCGCGGCCGTCTACCCGGGCTCGTGGAGCCAGTGGTCGAACGACCCGGCGCGCCCGGTGGCGACCGGGGACGCGCCCTGATCGGCGGACGCGGTTCGGCGGACGGCCGCGCGGAGGTCCTCCGCGCGGACGACCCGCGCGTGCCCGAGCTGCTCGCCGGCGGGTGGACGGTCGCGCACCGGTCCTGGGCCGCGCGGACGGCCGCACCGGACGAGCGCGCGCCGCTCGAGGCGCTCGTCGCCGCGGCGGCGGCGCAGGGCTGCGCGGTCGCCGAGCTGGGCCCGGCGGACGACGCGGCGGTCGAGGCGTTCGCGGCGTCGGTGCGGGCCGACTTCCCGGGCGGCCTTGCGACGGCGCCGCACCCGGTCGACGCCGCGTCGATCGCGCGCGACCGGGCCGCGGGCACCCGCTGGTTCGGCGCGAAGAACGGTGGCGACCTCGTCGCGGTCACGGTGATCCGGGCCGACGGCGAGCGGGCCGAGACGGACTGGACCGCGGTGCGCGCCGACCACCGCCGTCGCGGGCTGGCGGAGGGGGTGAAGGCGGCCTCCCTGCTCGCGCTCGCGGCGGACGGCGTGTGCACCTTCGGGACGGGCGGCGCGGACGAGAACGCTCCGAGCCTGGCGATGAACCGGCGCCTGGGCTACGTCGTCACGGAGCGCTGGGTCACCCTCGTCCCCGCGCCCTGAGGGGCTTGCCGCTTCCGTCCCCTCCTGACGCCGCAAAGGGGGACGAAAGCGGCAAGTGCTCCGGAGGGGGTGCCGCTTCCGTTCCGTGTCCTCGTGCGGGAGGGGACGGAAGCGGCACGTCCCCGAACGGACGATCGCGTCAGGGGGTCGGCGCGAGGGCGCGGCGGATGCGCTGAAGGCTGACCGGCTCCGCGGTCGGGATCGGCTGGGCGAAGAGGCCGAGCCGCAGCTCCTCGAGCAGCCAGCGGACGCGCGCCAGGGGCGCCGGGACGGCCGCGGTCAGCGGCAGGGTGCCGCCCGCCGCCCGGTAGAGGTCCTCCGCGGTGCGCGCCTCCGTCATCCACACCCGGTCGCGGTTCGCCTGCTCGGGCAGCCGCTCCACGCGACGCACGACGCCCGCCGCGTAGACGGCGAGGCGGGGCAGCCGGTCGGCGCCGTCGACGCGCACGAAGCCGGGGTGGATCAGCGCGTCCAGCTGCGCGCGGGCGTCCTGCAGCGCCGGCAGGAGCGGCAGGGCCGTCGCCTCCCGGATCGCCCGGTCCGCCTCCCGCGCGCCCGCGAGCGCGGCGGCGGCGGCGCCCACCACCTGGAAGAGGTCGTCGACGACCCGGGCGGCGAGGGCCTCCTGCACCCGCGCGAAGGCGGCGCGGTCCCAGACGAGGCCGTCCTCCGCCTCGCGCCGCTGCACCCGGTCGACCACCGCGTCCAGGCAGTCGACGAGCAGGGCGTCGGTCGAGGCGTAGGGGCTCGCTCCGAGCGCCAGCTTCTCGGCGCCCGTCAGGTGGTCGCGCACGTACGCGGCCGGCGACGGCGTCGCGAGGCGCAGCAGCAGGTACACGCCCGCGCGGGTCGCCGCGGCCTGCTCGGCGGGCGTCGCGAGCAGGCGCACGTCGACGGCCGACCCGGTGTCGACCAGCGCGGGGTAGGCGCGCACCACGCCGCCCGCGGCGCGGGTGTCGAGCACCCGCGGCAGCGCGTCGAGGTCCCACGTCGTCATGCCGGTGCGCTCGATCGCGGCGGCGGGCGCCGACGGGCGGGACACGACGCGGGCCGCCGACGAGCGCGCGCGGTCGGCGAAGCGGGCCTGCAGCTCGGCGAGGTCGCGGGAGCGGGCGAGCGTGCGCGGGCCGCGCCGGTCCTGCTCCACCACCGCGAACGCCGGCGACAGGTGCGAGGGCAGGCGCGCGGTATCGAAGTCGCCGGGCGCGGGGTTCGCCCCCGCGACGCGGCGGATCGCGGTCGCCAGCACGTCGACGAGCGGCCCCGGCGTCGCGCCCGTCTCCGGGCCGGCGGGCAGCTCGGGCAGCAGCCGCCGCGCCCAGTCCGCCGCCGGCACGACCTGCCGGCGGATCGGCTTCGGCAGCGTCTTCAGCAGCCCGGTCACGAGCTCCTCGCGGAACCCGGGCACCTGCCAGTCGAAGCCGGCGGGGGAGAGGCCGGCGAGCAGCGGCAGCGGCACCTGCACGGTCACGCCGTCGTCCTCCGCGCCCGGCGCGAACCGGTAGCGCAGCCGGAGCCGCTGGTCGCCCTGGTGCCACGCCGGCGGGAAGGCGCGCTCGTCGACCTCCGGCTCCGCCTCCTCCGGCAGCAGGTCCTCGCGGCGGAGGGTCAGCAGGTCCGGCGCCTCGTCGCGCACCCCGCGCCACCAGGTCTCGAAGCGGCGCACGTCGGTGACGTCGGCCGGCACGCGGTCGTCGTAGAAGTCCTGCACCGCCTGCTCGTCGACGGGGGCGCGGCGGAGGCGCTCGGCCTCGTCGTCGAGCTCGCGGATCAGGCGCCGGTTCGCGCGGTCGAAGTCGTAGAGGCGGTCGCCGCGGGTCTCGCGCGGCCACTCGCCGCCGACCAGCGCGTGCTCGAGCAGCAGGTCGCGGGCGTGCTCGGGGTGCAGGCGCGCCCACTGCACCCGCCGCTTCTCGACGATCGGGACGCCGAACAGCGTGACGCGCTCGTCGGCGACGGCCGCGCCCTGGCGCTGCTCCCAGCGGGGCTCGCCGTACGTGCGCTTGACGAGGTCGCCGGCGATCGGCTCCGCCCAGGCCGGGTCGATCGCGGCGTTCATCCGCGCGAACAGGCGCGAGGTCTCCACCAGCTCGGCGCTCATCAGCGCCCGCGGCGGCCGCTTCGCGAGCGCGGAGCCCGGGAAGACGACGAAGCGCAGCTGGCGTGCGCCCGCGAACTCGACGGCCCCGCGGCGAGGGGCGGGCCGCCCGCCGCCGGTCCGGGGCTGCGCGGTGCGGTCGTCGCGCAGCCCGATCTGCGACAGCAGCCCCGCGAGCAGGCTCTTGTGCACCGCGTCGGCCTGCTTGCCGGGCGCCTGCTCGTCCCGGCTCCGCGGGTCCAGGCCCGCGTCCTTCGCGACGGAGGTCAGCTGGCGGACCAGGTCCTGCCACTCGCGCACGCGCACGAAGTTCAGGAACTCCGCGCGGCAGCGGCGCCGGAAGGCGCTGGACGAGAGCTCGCGGCGCTGCTCCTCCAGGTACCGCCAGAGCGCGAGCAGGGTGAGGAAGTCGCTGCCGGGGTCGGTGAAGCGGGCGTGCTGCTGGTCGGCCTGCTCGCGCTTGTCGACGGGGCGCTCGCGGGGGTCCTGCACGGTGAGCCCGGCCACGATCGCGATCACCTCGGCGGTCGCGCCGTGCCGCTTCGACTCGAGCAGCATCCGGCCGAGCCGCGGGTCGACGGGCAGGCGGGCGAGGTCGCGGCCGATGCGGGTGAGCGTCGGCCCCGACTCCTGAGGTCCTCGCGGGGGTCCGCCGCGGGCGGGCCGCACCGCGCCCAGCTCGAGCAGCAGGTCGAGGCCCGCCTTCACGCCGCGGGAGTCGGGCGGGGTGAGGAAGGGGAACGCCGCGATGTCGCCGAGGCCGAGCGAGAGCATCTGCAGGATGACCGCCGCGAGATTCGTCCGCAGGATCTCCGGGTCGGTGTACTCGGGGCGCTTGCCGAAGTCCTCCTCCGCGTAGAGGCGGATCGCGATCCCGGCGCTCGTGCGACCGGCACGCCCGGCGCGCTGCGCGGCGGACGCCTGCGACACGGCCTCGACCGGCAGCCGCTGGATCTTCGCCCGCGCGCTGTAGCGGGAGATGCGGGCCGTGCCGCCGTCGATCACCGCGCGGATGCCGGGCACGGTCAGGCTCGTCTCGGCGACGTTCGTCGCGAGCACGATCCGCCTCGCGACGCCCGGCGTCGTGGAGCGCTCGAAGACGCGGTGCTGCTCGGCGGCGGAGAGGCGGCCGTAGAGCGGCAGCACCTCCTGGGGCGCCGCCCGGCCGGCGTAGCGGCCGCGCAGCGCGTCCGCGACGTCGCGGATCTCGCCCTCGCCCGACAGGAACACGAGCACGTCGCCGCCCGGCAGGTCGCGCTCCAGCTCGTCGAGCGCGTCCCCGACGCCGGTCACGAGGTCCCGGTCCTCCGAGGCGCCGCGGTCCGGGTCCTCGTCCTCGTCGCCCTGGTCCTCCACCACGAGCGGCCGGTAGCGGACCTCGACCGGATAGGTGCGGCCCGAGACCTCGATCACCGGCGCCGGGCGACCCTGCGCGTCGGCGAAGTGGTCGGCGAAGCGCTCGACGTCGATCGTCGCCGACGTGACGACCACCTTGAGGTCGGGGCGCCGCGGCAGCAGCCGCTTCAGGTAGCCGAGCAGGAAGTCGATGTTGAGGCTGCGCTCGTGCGCCTCGTCGAGCACGATCGTGTCGTAGCGCCGCAGGTCCCGGTCCCGGCGGATCTCCGCGAGCAGGATGCCGTCCGTCATCAGCCGGACGCGTGTGTCGGCGCTCGTCGTGTCGGTGAACCGGACGCTGTAGCCGACGAGACCGCCGAGCGGCACGTCGAGCTCGTCGGCGATCCGCTCCGCGATGGTGCGTGCCGCGATCCGCCTGGGCTGGGTGTGCGCGATGGAGGTGCGGCCCAGCTCGAGCGCGATCTTCGGCAGCTGCGTCGTCTTGCCGCTGCCCGTCTCGCCCGCGACGACGACGACCTGGTGCCCGGCGATCGCCGCGGCGATCTCGTCCCGCATCCGGCTGACGGGCAGCTCGGGCGGGAAGGAGATCGCCGGCACGGCAGCGGCGGTCGATGTCATGGGCGTCCAGTCTCGCACCGGCCGGATTCCGCACGACGCGGACGCCGTGCGCGAGCGCTGTCGACTCGCTCTCACCCTGCTCTCAGCAACAGTGGAGAGTATTCAGCACCAAACGAAAGGGAGGCTCCCAGTGAGCACCATCTGGTTCATCATCACGCTCATCGTCGTGGGGCTCATCGCCGGCGCCATCGCGAGGCTGGTGGTTCCCGGTACCCAGAGCATGAGCATCGGGGCGACCATCGTCCTCGGCATCATCGGCTCGTTCGTCGCGGGTGCGATCGGCGCGCTGATCAGCGGTCAGGGCTTCGAGCTGTCGCCCGCTGGCATCATCGGCTCGATCATCGGCGCCATCGTCGTGCTGCTGATCTACATCGCGGTCCGTCGGCGCAGCGCCGCCTGAGCGACGTTTCGGCGTGAAGGGCCTGACACCGACGACGGTGCCAGGCCCTTCCTCGTCTGGACCTTCCCCGCGGCCGATGCTCAACCCGGTTCGCTAGACCTGATCCCATGAGCAACAGCACCCCGCAGGGGCCCGGCCCCGAGTTCGGGTCGAACCCCGACGCGACGCCCGTCGACGAGACCGCCGCCGTGGACGACGCGATGCGTGAGGAGACCGACGCCGTGCAGGCCGAGGGCGACGACCAGACGATCGACATCAGCCGCAACGAGGGCCCGGAGCTGACGGCCGACACCGACGACGTCGACGCCGGGAGCGCGTGACGACCCTCATCCGCCACCGGCGTCCGGCTGTCGGGTCGTGAACCGCCTCGGCGGTGCGGTCAGCCCCTACCTCCGCAGCCACGCCGACAACCCCGTCGACTGGTACCCGTGGGGCCACGACGCCTTCGCCGAGGCGGCGCGGCGCGACGTGCCGGTCCTCGTCTCCATCGGCTACGCCACCTGCCACTGGTGCCACGTGATGGCACGGGAGTCGTTCTCCGACCCCGCGCTCGCCTCGGTGCTGAACGACGGCTTCGTGGCGGTCAAGGTCGATCGTGAGGAGCATCCGGAGGTCGACGCCGCCTGCCTCGCGGCGGCGGGCGCCTTCACCCCGGACCTGGGCTGGCCGCTGAACGTCTTCATGACGCCGGCCGGCCGCGTCTTCCACGCGGGGACCTACTCGCCGCCGCGCCCGGTCCCCGGGCACCCGTCGTTCGGGCAGGTGCTGGCCGCGGTGCGGGAGGCGTGGGTCGACCGTCGCGGCGAGGTCGAGGCGTCCGCGGCAGGCCTCGCCGCAGCGCTCGCGCAGGCCGCGGCATCCGCGCCGGGCGCGATCGGCGCTGCGGACCTGCAGCGCCTGGTCGCCGAGCTGGCCGGGTACGAGGACCGCGTGCACGGCGGCTTCGGCGGCGCGCCCAAGTTCCCGACGACGCCGCTGCTGCTGACGCTGCTCGGGCTGGGACGCTCGGTCGTGCTGCCCGAGGAGGACCGGGACCGGGCCCGGGGCATCGCGGAGCGCGCGCTCACGGCGATGCGCGACGGCGGCCTCCGAGACGCGGTCGAGGGCGGCTTCTTCCGCTACGCGACCCGGCGCGACTGGTCGGAGCCGCACTACGAGCGGATGCTCACGGACAACGCGCTGCTGCTGCGCGCCTACGCCTTCATCGGCGACGTGACGACCGCGGAGGGGATCGTCGGGTTCCTCGAGCGGACGCTGCTGCGGCCGGGCGGTGGCTTCGGGTCGGCGCAGGACTCCGAGAGCGACGTCGACGGCAGTCGCTCCGAGGGCGGCTACTACGCGCTCGACGCGAGCGCCCGGGCGCGGCAGCCCGCCCCCGCGGTCGACGGCAAGGTGCTGACGGGCTGGAACGGCCTCGCGATCGGCGCGCTCGCGGCGGCCGGGACCGCGCTCGCCCGACCCGACTGGGTCGCGCTCGCGACGCGCACGGCCGATGCGCTGCTCCGGGCACACGTGGTCGACGGGCGGCTGCTCCGCGCCTCGCTCGACGGGCGGCCGTCGGACGCGGTCGCGACGCTCGAGGACCGGGGCGCGCTCGCTGCGGGGCTGCTCGAGGCCGCGCTCGCCGCGGGCCGCGTCGACCTGGCGGTCGCCGCACGGCAACTGATCGAGGCCGCCTTCGTCGACGGGCGGCTCGAGGAGCCGGTGCGCGACCCGACCCTCGCCGCACTCGGCGTGCCCGCGGCCGGCGACGAGTCGGAGGGCGCGGCGCCGTCCGGCCCGACCTCGGCCGCCCGCGCCGCCCGACTGCTGTTCCTGCTGACCGGCGACCGCCGCTTCGCCGACGCCGCCTCGGCGACGCTCGCCCCGCTCGCGCGCGGCGCGGTCGAGCGTCCGATCGGCGCGGGCGGGGTGCTCGGTGCGCTCGCGGAGGCGCTCGAGCCGGTCCGGCAGATCGTCGTCGTCACCGACGACCCGGCCGGTCCGCTCGCGACCGCCGCACGGGCGCTCCCGTCCTCCGTCACCGCGGTGGTGGACGAGCCGACGGCGGTAGCGTTCGCGGCCGCCGGCTTCGAGCTGTTCGAGGGCCGCGGCCTCGTGGACGGGCGCCCCGCGGCCTACGTCTGCGAGGACTTCGTCTGCCGCCTCCCCGTCTTCATCCTGTAGGCGGATCCCGACCGGACGGCCGGGATCCGCCTCCACGATGAAAGCGCTCAGGGGAGGGGTGGCAGCGTGGAGCGCATGCCCGACATCCCCCTGCTCGACGGCCAGGACGGCGCCCGGATCCCCGCGATCGGGCTCGGCACCTACGACCTCCGCGGTGCGGCCGGCACCGCCGCGGTGGCGACCGCGATCGACGCCGGCTACCGGCTGCTCGACTCCGCCTTCAACTACGACAACGAGGGCGCGGTCGCCCGTGCTGCGCGGGACAGCGGCCGCGACGACGTGATCTTCACCACCAAGCTGCCGGGGCGCTACCACCGGCACGACCTCGCGCGCTTCGCGATCGAGGAGAGCCTGCTGCGCAGCGGCCTCGACCGGCTCGGGCTCGTCCTGATCCACTGGCCGAACCCGAAGGAGGGGCTGTACGCGGAGGCGTGGCGCGCCCTCGTCGAGGCGCGGGCCGACGGTCTCGTCGAGATGATCGGCGTCAGCAACTTCCTGCCCGAGCACCTCGATCGGATCATCGACGAGACCGGGGTGACGCCGGTGCTGAACCAGATCGAGGTCCACCCCTCGTGGCCGCAGGACGACCTGCGCCGCGCGAACGCCGAGCGGGGCGTCCTGACCGAGGGCTGGTCGCCGGCCGGCGAGAAGGCGGGCGATCCGGAGCACGAGACGATCGTCCGCATCGCCCGAGCGCACGACGTCGAGCCGCGACGGCTGCTGCTCGCCTGGGCCGTGCAGCTGGGCGTCATCCCGCTGCCGAGGTCGCGCGATGCGCAGCGGCAGGCGCAGAACCTCGACGTCGTCGGGATCGAGCTGACGGAGGACGAGCTGGGCGAGATCGCGGCGATCGCGGACGGCGACTTCGTCGGGGCCGACCCCGCCGAGCACCAGGAGTTCTGACCCCGCCGGCTGCGAGGGTCGGCGGCGCCCCAGGCGGGCGCTGCCAGCCTCGACGCATGGTGGACGACAAGCCCGAGGGGCTCGACGACGTGTGGGACGACTGGCAGCAGGCGGTGAACATGACGCCGAAGGAGCTGGAGGACTGGCTCGAGACCGACGAGTCGAAGTCGGTGGGGGACACCGGCGGCGACGGCGAGTCGACCGGGCACGCCTCCGGACGCCGGATCGTCGAGATCCAGCGGAAGCACAAGGCCGATCTGACGGACGACGACGTCGCGCACATGAAGAAGGTCGTCGGCTACGTGCACCGGCACGCCGCGCAGGGCGGGCCGGACGACGACAAGGCGCACTCGAAGTGGCGCTACTCGCTGATGAACTGGGGCAACGACCCGCTCAAGTGAGCTGGTCGTCGGTCCAGGCGCGCACCGCGACCCGCGCCATCAGCACGACGGCGACGGAGACGACCAGGGCGCGCACGAGCAGCTTCACCCCCGCACGCTAGGTCGACCGCCTGGGTCTTCATCTTGTAGGCAGTTCTCCCGCTGCAGCAGGAGAACTGCCTACAAGATGAAGGTCAGCCCTCGCGGTGCGGGGTCGCGGTGAGGTGCTGCGGCTGCTTCAGCGCCGCGAGCCGCGCCTCGATCTCGGTCTGGGTGCCGAGGTCCTCGAGGCTCTCGAACTGCTTGTCGAGGCTGGACTCCGCCAGCTCCTGCTGGCCCATGACCTTCGCCTCCTCGCGCCGCACCTTCTCGTCGTAGCGGCCGAGCTCGCTCGTCGGGTCCATGATGTCGATCGAGCGCATCGCGCCGAGCACCTGCGACTGGGCCGCGGCGGTCTTCTGGCGGGCGACCAGCTCGTTGCGCTTCGTGCGCAGCTGGTCGAGCTTCTGCTTCATCCCGTCGAGGCCCTGCTTCAGCTTGTCGACGGTCTCCGTCTGGCTCGCGATCGTCGGCTCGGCGTCCCGGGCCTCCTTCTCGCTCTGCAGCTGCTTGCCGATCGCGACCTTCGCCAGGTTGTCGAACTTGTTGGCGTCCGCGGCGTTGCCCGAGGAGCGCAGCTCGTCCGCCTTGCTGGAGGCGGCCAGCGCCTTGCGGCCCCAGTCCGACGCCGCCGCCACGTCCTCGCGGTGGTCCTGCTCGAGCATCCGCAGGTTGCCGATCGTGACCGCGACCGCGTCCTCCGCCTCGGCGATCGAGTTCGTGTAGTCGCGGACCAGCTGGTCCAGCATCTTCTCCGGGTCCTCGGCCTGGTCGATCAGCGAGTTGATGTTCGCCCGCACCAGGGTGGAGATCCGGCCGAAGATCGACTGCTTCACCATGTGTTCGTTCCTCTCGTCGTGCTCTCGTCGTCGTGCTCTGGTCCTGCAGGGCGGCTAGAAGGAGCCGCCCCCTCCGCCGCCCCCGCCGAAGCCGCCCCCGCCTCCACCGCCGAAGCCGCCGCCTCCACCGCCCCAGCCGCCGCCTCCCCCGCCGAAGCCGCCCCCGGAGCCGTAGCCGCCGCCGGCGGACCAGCCGCCGCCCCCGCGACCGCCGCCGCCGAGGATGCCGCCGAGGACGCCCGCGATGACGGCGCCGGCGAGCACGTCGCCGCCGGACGAGCGGCGCCTGCCGCCCCAGCCCCCACCGCCCCAGTCGTCGTCGTGCCAGCGGTTCACGTCCTGCTCCGCCTGGTCCCGCGCCTGGTTCGCCAGCGACTGCGCGCGCTGCGCCGCCTCGAGCGCGGCGACCGGGTCGTCGTGCTGCCGGTCCCGCGCCACGTCGAGCTGCCGGGCGGCCTCGGCGAGCCGGGTGCGGGCGGTGCTGCCCACCCCGCCGCGGCGGTTCTCGATGTAGCGGCGTGCGGCGCGCACCGCGTCGTCGGCGGCGTCGATCACCCGCGGCAGGGTCTCGACGGCGCGCTGCCGTCGCCGGGCGGCGTCGCGGACCGGCGCGAGCGCGCGCTCGAGCCGGGCATCGGCCTCCTCCATCGTGGCGAGCCCGGCGTGCGGCGCCTGCAGCTCGACCTCGCCGATCGCCTTCCGCGCGCCCGCGATGGCCTCGGTCAGCTCGGGCGTGGGCTGCGGCGCGCGCTCCGCCTCCACCAGGTCCTGCTGGGTGTCCGCGACCGCGTCGTCGAGGCGCCGTCTCGCCGCCATGAACTCGCCGGGCGCCGACACGATCCCGTCGAGCAGCACGCCCGCCTGGCTGTTCGCCTGCTGGGCGCTGCGCACCGCCACGGTCGCCTCGCCGCCGGCCGCCCCGTCGCGCTCCGCGTCGCCGAGCGCCTGGGCGGACAGGTCGAGGAGGTCGCGCGCCTGCTGCAGGTCGTCGGCGGCGCCGCGCACGGCGGGCTCGCCGAACCGGCGCTCGATGCCCTCCAGCGCGCGCTCCGCCTCCGCTGCCCGCGCGGTCAGCGCGTCGTGCTGCTGCCGTGCGGCGGGCACCAGCTGCGGCAGCTGCTGCTCGAGCCGGCGCAGCTCGTCGAACGACGTCTTCTGCTCCTGCAGGACGCCCTCGGCCTGCTCGCAGAGGGCGATGATCCGCTCCGTCATCGCCCGGCGCTGCTCCGGGGTCTCGGGGTCGTCGTCGTCCAGCTGCTGCCGGATGCCGAACGCCTCGCGGCTCGTCGCCTTCGCCCTCGTCAGGGCCTGCGCGAACACTCCGGTGGCGTCGTCCCCGAACTCCGCGGTCGCGAAGCCGAGCTCCTGCTCGCTCGTCGTCAGGTCGTCGTCGAGCGCGATCAGCGCACGGCTCGCGCGCCGGTCCAGCTCCTCCTGGTCCACCGGCGGCGGCCCGGCGGCGACCTCGGAGCGCTGCTCCTGCTGCCGGCTGCGCCGGCGCAGCACGAGCAGCACGATCACGACGGCGGCGGCGAGCACGAGCAGGCCGATGACGATGGACGCGCCGACGCCCGAGCCGGACGACGCGGTGCCGGTCGCTCCGCCGTCCGACGTGCCGCCGCCCGAGGTGCCGCCGCCGGAACCCGCCCCGTTCTGCTGGGCGTCCTGCAGCCCGGTCGCGAACGCCTCCACGCCGCCCGCCCAGTCGCCGCGTCCGAAGGCGGGCTCGAGGTCGCTCGAGGCGACCTGCTGCACGGCCGAGTCGTCGACGGGGAAGTCGGCGGCCGTGGCGAAGCCGTACTGCCGGGCTCCGGTCGCGACCGCGAGCACGAGGCCCGGGTCGGAGAAGCTGCCCTGCTCCGCGGTGGTCTCGCTCCAGCCGCGCCGGTCCGACGGGTCCGTGAACGTGTCGACGAACACCACGCGCAGGTCGTTGCCGGTGGCGGTGTCGTAGGACTGCAGCGCGTCGCGGACCTGCGTCTCCTCGTCCGGCGTGAGCACGTCCGAGGCGTCGACGAGCTGCTGCGAGCCGAGGTCGACCGGGGGCTCCGCGAACGCCGCGGGGGCACCGGCGAGCGCGAGGGCAGCCCCGAGGGCGAGCCCCGCGACGAGGCGGCGACGGCGCATGTTCCCTCCCGTGCTGCGGATGCTATCGGCCGCGCTCATGAGGCTCCTCAGCCGTGCACGGCAGGATCGCAGGCATGCGCTTCGATGACGGGTTCGTGTTCGGGTCGGCGACGGCGTCCTACCAGATCGAAGGGGCGGCGGCCGAGGACGGCCGCCTGCCGTCGGTGTGGGACACCTTCGCGCACACCCCGGGGAAGGTGCAGGACGGGGACACCGGCGACGTCGCCGACGACCACTACCACCGGTGGGAGGCCGACCTCGACCTGATGCAGGAGCTCGGGCTGCAGGCCTACCGCTTCTCCGTCGCGTGGCCGCGGGTCGTGCCGACCGGTCGCGGCGAGGTGAACCGCGCGGGCGTCGACTTCTACGACCGGCTCGTCGACGGCCTGCTGCACCGCGGCATCACGCCGGTCACCACGCTGTACCACTGGGACCTCCCGCAGACGCTCGAGGACGAGGGCGGCTGGACGGTGCGGAGCACGGCGGAGGCGTTCGCCGAGTACGCGCACGTCATGGCGGAGGCGCTCGGCGACCGCATCGACATCTGGACGACGCTGAACGAGCCGTGGTGCGCCGCGTTCCTCGGCTACGCCGCGGGCGTCCACGCGCCCGGCCGCACGGAGCCGGAGAACGCGCTGAAGGCCGCGCACCACCTGAACCTCGCGCACGGCCTCGGCGTGCAGGCGATCCGCTCGGTGCTGCCCGACGCGCGCTGCTCCGTGACGCTGAACCTGCACGTCGCGCGGCCGGACGGGCCGACCGGGCCCGAGGCGGTGCGGCGCATCGACGCCATCGGCAACCGCGTCTTCACCGGGCCGATGCTGAAGGGCCGCTACGCCGACGACCTGCTCGAGGACACGGCCCACGTCTCCGACTGGTCCTTCGTGCAGGACGGCGACCTCGAGGCGATCCAGCAGCCGATCGACCTGCTCGGCGTGAACTACTACTCCACGAACCGGGTGCGCCTCCGCGACGAGGCGCAGCCGGCCGGCGACCGAGCGGACGGCCACGGCGGCGGCGCGTCCCCGTGGGTCGGCGCGGACGTGGTGGAGTTCCTGCCCCAGCCCGGCCCGTACACCGCGATGGGCTGGAACATCGAGCCGGAGGGGCTGACCGACCTGCTCGTGCGCCTGCACGAGGCGTACCCGGAGCTGCCGCTCGCCGTCACCGAGAACGGCGCCGCCTTCGACGACGTGCTCGAGGACGGCGCGGTGCACGACGCCGACCGCATCGACTACGTGCGGCGCCACCTGCAGGCGGTCCAGGACGCGATGGCGTCGGGCGCCGACGTGCGCGGGTACTTCCTCTGGTCCTTCATGGACAACTTCGAGTGGGCCTACGGCTACTCGAAGCGGTTCGGGATGGTGCACGTCGACTACGGCACGCAGGAGCGCACGCCGAAGGACAGCGCCCGCTGGTTCGCGGACGTGATCCGCACCCGCGAGGTGTCCTGAGGCGCGCCCTCGTGCCCGGGGCGCGGGTCAGGCCTCCTGGGCGCCCGCGTCCTGGTCGCCCTGGCGCGTCTCGGGCAGCCGGTCGCGCAGGGCGTCGGCCATCGCGCCGGGGCCCTCGTCGCCGTGGTCGGCCTCGACCTGCTCGATCAGGCCGGACAGCCGCTCCTGGTCGGTGGCGTCCTGCGCGCCGTCCATGACGGGCTCGTCCTGCGTCTCGTCGCTCATGGGGTGGACGGTACGGAGCGCACCTGGGCGTCCGGCTCCGCGAGCAGCAGGCGGGCGAGCGGCGCGAGGCGGTCGCCGAGGGCGTCCGCCTCCTCGGGCGTCGCCCAGCGGGTCTCGGCCAGCTCGGCGCGCGGCGGCAGGTCGCCCCCGGGCACGCGGAGCGCGAAGACCTCCGCCTCCAGCACGTGGTCCGGCTCGTTCGCGGCTTCGGTGCGGAAGGCGCCGAGGCCGCGGTGTGCGTCGGGGTCGACCGCGAGACCCAGCTCCTCCATCAGCTCCCGCACCAGCGCCTCGCGCGCCGTCTCTCCGGCCTCGGGCTTGCCGCCCGCCTGCATGAAGCGGTCGGTGCCGCGCTTGCGGACGAGCAGCAGGCGCCCGGCCTCGTCGGTGATCAGCGCCGCGACGACGCGGATCACGGCCGTCACAGCCGTCCTCGCGCGGTCGCTGCGGCGTCCCGCGGTCGGCGCACCGACCGCGCGGCGCCCGGGCGACCGCGCGAGGAGGCGCCGCGGCCGCGCGACGCGCTCACGCCTCCTCGAGCGCGGTGAGCAGCGGGTCGAGGGAGGACTCGAAGCGGATCATGGAGGCGCCGGCCTCCGACAGGAAGCCCTGCTCGCGCATGTGGTCGACGAGCTCGCGCATCGGCGACCAGTAGCCGAGCACGTCGAGGAACCCGCAGGGCTTCGCGTGGTAGCCGAGCATCGCCCACGACCACTGCTCCACGATCTCCTCGAGCGTGCCGGTGCCGCCCGGCAGCGCGACGAAGACGTCCGCGAGCTCGGCCATCATCGCCTTGCGCTCCGCCATCGTCCGCACCACGTGCAGCTCCGCGAGATCCGGGTGCGCCAGCTCCGGGCCGATCAGCGCCTCCGGGATCACGCCGATCACGGTGCCGCCGGCGTCGAGCGCGCCGTTCGCGACCGCGCCCATCAGCCCGGTGCCGCCGCCGCCGTAGACGACGGTGATGCCGCGCTCCGCGAGCGTCCGGCCCACCTCGCGCGCCGCCTCGGCGTGCCGGGGGTCGACGCCGTCCCGCGCACCGCAGAAGACCGCCACCGCTCTGATCGCCCGTTCCACGCCGAGGCATCGTAGGCGAGCGGTGTGTCGGCGCCGTGTCCGGCCCGGCCGGCGGTCCCGCTCGCTGCGCGGGCGGGTCCCGACTGCACGGGCGTGCTCGAGCGCCCGGGCAGTCGGAGGTCGCCCGGGTCCGGTCGATCGCAGCGGCGGGCCGGCGTGCGCGGGCGTGGGAGGCTGGCGGGCGATGAGCAGGCGGGCCGAGGCGGTGTACCTCGCCGGCGCGATCCCCGCCCGCGTCGTCACGAACGGCGCCGGGGTCGCGCTCGCGCTCGCGGCCGCCCTCCGCCTCGGCGACGTCGCGGTCGCCGGGCTGCTGATCTTCGCGCTGAACATCCCGAGCGTCGTCGCGGCGCCGGTCATCGGCGCGCTCACCGACGCCGTGCGGGCGCCGAAGCGGTTCATGCTCGGCGCCGCGCTGGTCTTCGCGGCCGCGATGGCGCTCGCCGCGTTCGTCGGGTCCGTGCCGCTGCCGGTCGTCGTCGTCGCGCTGCTCGCCGGCGGCTGCGTCGTGCCCGTCTTCGTCGGCGGGCTCTCCGCCTGGGTCGACGAGGCGATGCCCGGCGACCACGCCCGCGGGTTCGCCGTCGACGCGCTCAGCTACAACATCGCGGGTATCGCCGGCCCCGCCATCGTCGCCGGCATGAGCGCCCTGCTGGGCCCCACCGGCGCGCTGCTGGCCCTCGCGGCGGTGATGGTGCTGGCCGGGGCGCTGCTGCAGCGGCTGCCGATCGCCGGACGCGGCGGCGCCGCGGACCCGCGCTCGCTCGCCCGCGGCGTCGCGCGCGCCTCGCGCACCCTGGTCACGCACGGGCCGCTCGCCCGCGTCGTGTCCGCGGGCGCCGTCGTGCAGCTGGGCGCCGGGATGATGCCCGTCGTCGCCGTGCTGGTCGCGATCGAGCGGGGGCTCGCGGAGAGCGCCGGCGGCCTGCTGCTGACCGCCTTCTCGATCGGCGGCGTGACCGGTGCGCTGCTCGGCGCGACACCCGCCGTCACCCGCCGGATCGGCGCGCTGCCCGCCCGCCGGGTGATGGCGGTCTGCTTCGCCACGACCGGGCTGCTCACGCTGGTCGCCGCCGCCACGCCGACCTTCCTGCTGGCCGCGATCGCGATCGGCCTCTCGGGGCTGCCGGACGCGATCGGGATCGCCGCGATGCTGCGCCTGCGGCAGCAGGAGAGCCCGGCCGACGTGCGCGCCCAGGTGTTCGTCGTCGCCTCCGGCGCCCGGGTCGCCGCGGCGGCGGTCGGCGCGGCGGTCGCGGGCGCGATCGCCGGCCTGAACGCGTCGCTGCTGCTCGCCCTGATCGCCGTGCCGTGGATGGCGGCCTTCCCGATCCTGCTCGCGGGGCGCCGCGCCGCCCGCGCCCCCGAGACGGCCTGAGCGCGCTCCCGCCCGGACGACGGACTCCCGCTCACGGGCGCTCGCAGGCGTGTGAGGAGCGCGTGAGCCGCGCGTGAGCGCACCGGCGCATCGTCGCCGCCATGACCACTCCAGCCATCGAGGCGACCGGCCTCGTCAAGGTCTTCGGCGACAACCGCGCGGTCGACGGCGTCGACCTCGTCGTCCGCGCCGGCACCGTGCACGGCGTGCTCGGCCCGAACGGCGCCGGCAAGACCACCACCATCTCCATGCTCGCGACCCTGCTCAAGCCCGACGGCGGCAACGCCCGCGTCTTCGGCCACGACGTCGTCCGCGAGGCCTCCCGGGTGCGCTCCCTGATCGGGGTGACCGGCCAGTACGCCTCCGTCGACGAGACGCTGTCGGCGACCGAGAACCTCGTGATCTTCGCCCGCCTGCTCGGTCTGTCCCGGGCGCAGGCGAAGGCGAAGGCGACCGAGCTGCTCGAGCGCTTCTCCCTGACGGAGGCCGCGCGCCGGCCGCTCGCGAAGTTCTCCGGCGGCATGCGCCGCCGGCTCGACCTGGCCGCCAGCCTGATCGCCCAGCCGCCCCTGCTGTTCCTCGACGAGCCGACCACCGGCCTCGACCCGCGCACCCGCGCACAGATGTGGGACACGATCCGCGAGCTCGTCGCGACCGGCTCGACCGTCCTGCTCACCACCCAGTACCTCGACGAGGCGGATCAGCTCGCGGACGTGATCAGCGTGATCGACCGCGGTCGCGTCGTCGCCGAGGGCACCGCCGACGACCTGAAGTCCTCCGTCGGCACCGCGAGCCTGCAGCTGCGCCTCGCGGACCCCGCCGACGCCGACCTCGCCCGCGCCGCCGTGCGCGACGTGCTGCACGTCGAGGCGATCGCCAGCGCGGAGCGCGCCTGGCTGACCGTGCCGCTGTCCGACCCGGACCGCGTCACCGACCTGCTGATCGAGCTGCGCGGCTCCGGCGTGCGGCTCGCCGAGTTCGGCGTGCAGAAGCCGACGCTCGACGAGGTCTTCCTCACCATCACCGGCAAGCCCGCCTCCACCGAGGCGGAGAAGGAGGAGGCGTTCGCATGAGCACGTTCACCAGCACAGGCGTCGTCGACACCGCCCGCATCCCGGCGGTCCCGAACGTCGTCAGCCAGTCGCTGACCATGGCATGGCGCGGCATCCTCAAGGTGCGCCGCACGCCCGAGCAGCTGTTCGATGTGACGTTCCAGCCCATCGTCTTCACGGTGATGTTCGCCTACATCTTCGGCGGCGCCATCGCGGGCGGCACGCAGTCGTACCTGCACCTGCTGATCCCCGGCATCGTCGTGCAGACCGTGATCACGGGGTCGGTCGTCACCGGGACGCAGCTGCGGGAGGACATGGACAAGGGCGTGTTCGACCGGTTCCGGTCGCTGCCGATCGCCCGCATCGCGCCGCTCGCCGGCGCCCTGCTGGCGGACACCGTGCGGTACCTGATCGCGACGACGCTGACCTTCGTGGTCGGGCTCGCGATGGGCTACCACCAGCTGTGGGACCACCTGCCGTTCACGATCCTCGCCGGCGCGCTGGTGATCGTGGTCGCCTGGTCGATCAGCTGGATCTTCGCGCTGTTCGGCATGCTCGCCCGCACCGCGTCGAGCGTGCAGGGCATCTCGATGCTCGTGCTGTTCCCGCTGACGTTCGTCTCGAACGCCTACGTGCAGACGAGCACGCTGCCGGACTGGCTGGCCTGGTTCGCCGGCGTGAACCCGGTGTCGCACGTCGTCACCGCGGTGCGCGACCTGATCAACTCGTCGACGATCGGCGGGGACTTCTGGCTGGCGCTGCTCGGTGCCGCCGTCGTGGTCGCGGTCTTCGCGCCGCTGACGGTCCGCGCCTACATGCGGAAGGCCTGAGCGCCTCCGCGGCTCAGAGCCGGGCGGCGGGCGACTCGAGCAGCGCGCGGATGCGCGCCGCCGGGTCGTCCGCCGCCCGCACGCGCGCGGGCAGGGCGTCGCGGACCGCCTGCAGCGAGGGCAGGTCGACGCGGGCCCCGGCGTCGACCGCGGCTGCGCCGAGCTCGTCGCCGAGCGGGGCGGTGGCGGGGGCGTCGCGCAGCAGCGCCGTCAGCCCGAGCGCCGCCGCCGCGACGACCGGGCTGTCGGCCCTCCGGCCGCCCCGCCTGATCAGGGCGATGGTCCGCGCCC
>NZ_JBHUEA010000010.1:0-102450 GCF_042680685.1 Amnibacterium endophyticum
CCCCCCGGCGGGCGGCGCCGCCCAATGCGGTCCGCGCGGATCGCGCCGACGACGGCGTCGGGTCGCTCGCCGTCGTCGCGCCGCCGGCCCTCGTCGGGCCGCTGCGCGAGGCGCTGGCGGCCGCCCTGCCCGAGCCGGTCGGCCTCGGCGCCCGCGGGCTCGCGGGCGGGGTGTCGGTGCTCGACCCCTGGACGGCCAAGGGCCTCGAGTTCGACGTCGTCGCCGTGGTCGACCCCGACGCGGTCGCGGACGGCTCCGGAGCCGGGGCCTTGTACGTCGCCCTCACGAGGCCGACGCGGCGCCTGCTGGTCGTCGCGCCGCAGCACCCGGCGCCGGCGTCCGGACGCTGACCGGGGCCGGACCCGGCCGGCGTCCAGCGGCGGACGGCCCGTTCCCGGTCAGTCGCGGGTGCAGGACCCCGTCGAGACCGCCCGGGTGAGGGACCGCGCCCGCTCGACCGTGCCCGCGAACTCCGCCCGGGTCATCGCGTAGCCGAGCTCGTCGTCGTCGCCGCTGCGGGCGAACACCAGGCCGATCACCCGGCCGTCGGCGGCCAGCAGCGGGCCGCCGGAGTTCCCCTGCCGCACGTCGGCGAGCAGCGACGCGATCTCGCGGGACGAGCGGCCGCCGCCGCCGACGTCCGGCACCGCGACCGTGCCGGTGCGCACGACGCGGGCGCCCCCGGTGGTGAAGGGGCCGCCGTACGGGTAGCCGGCGACGGCCCCGACGGTGCCCGCCTCGGGCGTCGGCCCGAGGCGCAGCGGTGCGGCGTCGAGGCCGTCGACGGCGATCAGCGCCACGTCCGACGTCGGGTCGAACCGCACCACGCTCCCGCGCAGCGCCTGCCCGGAGCGCGCGATGACGACCGGCTGCGTCACGCCCGCGAGCACGTGCGCGTTGGTCAGCACCCGGTCGCGCGCCACGACGAAGCCGGTCCCGCTCTGCTCCTGGCCGCAGGCGGGCGCGCGGCCGGTGATCTTCACCACGGACTCCTCGGCCTGCCGGACCGCGGCCGTGTCCGGCGCCGCGGGCACCGAGCCGCCCGTGGACCCGCCGAGCGCGGTGCCGAGCTGGGGGATCCCGCTGTTCAGCACGACGGAGCGCAGCTGCGCGAGCGCCCGGTCGACGGGGGCGGGCGTGACGTCGCCGATGGTGCGCAGCACCACCGACCCGGCCACCGGCTGCGCCACGTAGGGCACCCCGAGCGACACGGCGAGCGAGGCGATGACGCTGAGCGCGAGGGCGCTGACGACGACCTGCGCGGCGGCCCCGAGCACCCGATCGACGACGCCGAGCGGGCTCTTCAGCACGGCGCCGCCGATGACCGCGCCGATCCCGGCGCCGATCGCATGACCGATCAGCACGAGGACGACCGCCGCGACGATCGTCGCGACCACCCGCCCGGTGTCGTCCGGCACGAACGAACCGAGCCACGGGGCCACGAGCGCGGCGGCGATCGCGCCCGCGACCACGCCGGCCATGCCGCCGAGGCTGCGCAGGAAGCCGAGCCGCCAGCCGGTCGCGAGGTACGCGAGCAGCACCAGCACCAGCACGATGTCGAGGACCGCCGACATGCCTCCCCCTCTCCGGCCGGGCCTCGGAGCGTACGCGAGCGGTGCGACGGCGCCCGGCCGCCCGCCGGGCGCTTCAGGATCCGCTCAGGCCGCGGCGGGCTGGTAGGCTCCTCGACCGCCGTGAACCGGCCGCGGAGAACAGAGCGCAGGGCGCAGCAGGCGCCCCGCACCGCGCAGCGAGCAGATGGAGGAACCCATGGCACTGGACGCCGAGGTCAAGAAGTCGATCATCGAGCAGTACGCGACCCACCCGGGCGACACCGGCTCGCCCGAGGTGCAGATCGCGATCCTGACGACCCGCATCAAGGACCTGACCGAGCACCTGAAGCTGCACAAGCACGACCACCACTCGCGTCGTGGCCTGCTGCTGCTCGTCGGCCAGCGCCGGCGCCTGCTCGGCTACCTGCAGGACGTCGACATCGCGCGCTACCGCTCGCTCATCGAGCGGCTCGGTCTGCGCCGCTGACCGACCCGGACCTCTCGACGAGGGGCCCCTCCGCGCATCGCGCGGAGGGGCCCTCGTCGCATCCCGACCGGACTGATGAAGAGGGCCCCGCCACGCATCGTGACGGGGCCCTCCTCGTGCGCAGTCGCTCAGGCGGCGGCGCCGTACTGGCTCTGTTGCGGCAGCACCGAGTCCTCGCCGATCTTCTGGTCGGGGGCGATGCGGGCCCCCGCGCCGACGGTCGCCCGGGCGCCGATCTTCGTGTGGCTGCCGACGTGCGCGCCCTCGCCGACCACGACGGCGGCACCGACGTGCACGGCCGCGCCGATCTCGGCGTGCGGGCCGATCACCGCCTCGCGGTCGACCCAGCTGCCGGCGGCGATCCGGACGCCGCGGCCGACGCGGGCGCCGCTCTCGACGTAGACGGTGGGGGCGAGGAATGCCGTCTGGTCGACGGAGGCGTCGGTCGCGACGAGGCCGCGACCGTTCGGGTGGCGGCGGTAGCGCGTGACGACGCCGAACTCGTCCTCGATCTCTTCTGCGATCCTGGGGGTCCTGCGCTGCATGGTGTGGACAACGTACGCGGCGCCCCCGTTCATTCCCCCGGCGCGCCCCCTCTCCGCCTAAGGATCCGATAAGAGCGGGCCGCTCACCCGGCATGATGGGCGGGTGCTGTTCGGCAGGAAGGGCGGGGACCCCGAGTTCCCGAAGGGCGACCGGGGCAGCGGGAGCCTCGACGACTACAAGTTCGACCTGCTGCCCGCGAAGCGGTCGACGACGATCCGGCTGGCGGGCAGCGACCCGCACCAGGACGTGCTCGCCGCCGCGTACGAGGCTGACGACGTGACGACGGCGATCCCGCGGCGGACCGAGGAGGAGGAGCGCACGGACGCCCCGATGCCGGTGCGCCTGTTCGTCGACGGCCGCATCGTCGGTCCCGTCGGCCGGATCCCGCGCGGCATGGAGGCCGTCGTGAACGAGGCGCTGTCGCGGCTCGACATGAAGGGCTCGAAGCCGCGCATCCCGGTCGAGATCGTCCGCACGAGGCAGGGCCTGCGGGTCGACCTGCAGATGTGGGAGACCCGCTGACCCGTCGCCCAGGCGTCCGGGCGCAGGATCGAGCCATGGAACAGGTGCGGCTCGGCGACTCGGGACTCAGGATCAGCCGGGTGGTGCTCGGGTGCATGAGCTACGGCGACCCGCAGCGCGGCGGACACCCGTGGAGCCTCCCCGTGGACGACGCGAAGCCGTTCTTCCGGAGGGCGGTCGAGGCCGGCATCACGACGTTCGACACCGCGAACGTCTACTCCGACGGCTCCAGCGAGGAGATCACGGGCGCGGCGCTCAAGGAGTTCGCGACGCGCGACGAGGTCGTGATCGCGACCAAGGTGCACGGGCGGATGGGGCCCGGCACGAACGGCTCCGGCCTCTCGCGCGGGGCGATCATGACGCAGATCGACGCGTCGCTGCGCCGCCTCGGCACCGACTACGTCGACCTCTACCAGATCCACCGGTTCGACCCCGAGGTCCCGGTCGTGGAGACGATGGCCGCGCTCCACGACCTCGTGAAGGCGGGGAAGGTGCGCTACCTCGGCGCCTCGTCGATGTGGGCGCGGCAGTTCATCGAGATGCAGCACGTCGCCACAGCCGAGGGGCTCACCCCGTTCGTGTCGATGCAGGACCAGTACTCGCTGCTGCAGCGCGAGGAGGAGCGGGAGATGCACCCGTACTGCCTCGACACCGGCGTCGGCGTGATCCCGTGGTCGCCGCTCGCCCGGGGCCGCCTGACGCGGGACTGGGACGACACCACCGAGCGCAGCGGCTCGGACGAGTTCGGCAAGCGGCTGTACGGCCAGGAGGGCGACCGGGAGATCGTGCAGGCGGTCGCCCGGGTCGCCGAGCGGCGGGGCGTCCCGCGGGCGCAGGTCGCGCTGGCGTGGGTCCTGGCGCAGGAGGCCGTGACCGCGCCGATCGTCGGTGCGACGAAGGCGCAGCACCTCGAGGACGCGATCGCGGCGGCGGAGCTCGAGCTGACCGACGAGGAGCTCGACGAGCTGGAGGCCGACTACGTCCCCCACGAGCCCAGCGGGTTCTGAGCCGACGGCCGGCGGGACCACCCCGGCGCGTCGCCTGCTGTTCTGGATCAAGGCGGCCTTCGTCGGCGACGCCCTGATCGCGGCCTTCGGCGGCGTCCTCCTCGCGCTCGGGCGCGAGGGCGCCGCGTGGGCGCTCTTCGTCTTCGCCGCCGTGCGGGCGGCCCTCGGCGTCGCCGCGCTGCTGATCGCGCTGCACGCGCTCGAGCACCGCCGCCCGGAGGACGACGCCCCGAGCGCCGTCCGCTGACCCTCTCCGCCCCCCGCTGGTCGAGGTGCGACGGAGGAGCCTCGAGACCACCCGCGCCCGCGACCTGCGGCGCTCAGTCCTCCGGGTCGGCGGGGTCGAGCGGCGCGTGGTGGTCGAAGCCGGCGTCGCCGCGCTTCCAGTAGCCGTGCAGCGACCGGTTCGCCTTCGGCAGTCCGCGCTCCTTCAGGTGACGGCGCAGCGGCACGATCGCGGACGCCTCGCCGGCCGCCCACACGAACGTGTCGTCGTCGACGTCCTGGCTCCGCAGCACCTCGAGCAGGTCGTGGTCGGCGCCGAGCACCTGGGGTGTCGCGGCGGCGAGCTCGGCGTCGTCGAGGTAGCCGGCGTCCGCGCCGCCGAAGAGCAGCGCCCGCACCGGCGTCTCGCCCGAGAGCGCGCGGATCCAGCGCCGCAGGGCGGGCAGGCCGCTCGGATCGGCGACGAGGACCGCGTTGCGGAAGCCGGTGGGCGCGAGCCGCGAGCCCCTCGGGCCGCCGACCTCCACCTCGTCGCCGGGCGCGGCACCCGCGGCCCAGTCGCTGGCCGGACCGCCCGTCCCCTCGTGCACGACGACGTCGAGGTCGAGCTCGGGGCCGCTCGACGAGCCGATCGGCCGGAACTCGCTCGGCGTGTAGTCGCGCCCGACCGGGCCGTCGGGGCCGGGCAGGAACAGCTTGACGTGGTCCTCCGGCCCGAGGCTCGTGAAGCCCGCGAGGTCCTCGCCGCCGAGGGTCAGCCGGACGAGGCCGCCGGGGACGTGCCGCGTCTGCAGCACCGTCAGGCGCCTGCGGCGCGGCTCGTGGCGGACCGCGTCGCGGACGCGCGGCGCGGACGTGGACAGCGGGAAGGTGCGCACGCCCTCGATCCTGCCCGCAGGAATCCGGGAGGCCGCACCGCGGTTGGCCCCTGCATGCCCGTCTCGCTCTCCGTGCTCGACCTGATCCCCGTCCGCAGCGGCCAGACCTCCGCGGACGCCGTCGCCGCGACGGTCGCCCTGGCCCGTCGCGCGGACGCGCTCGGGTACACGCGGTACTGGCTCGCCGAGCACCACAACATGCCGTCGGTGGCCTCGACGACTCCGCCGGTGCTGCTCGGCCTGCTCGCCGGGCGCACGGAGCGCATCCGCCTCGGCTCCGGTGGGGTGATGCTGCCGAACCACTCGCCGTTCGTGGTGGCGGAGCAGTTCGCGGCCCTCGAGGCGGCGGCGCCCGGACGCGTCGACCTCGGCATCGGCCGGGCGCCGGGCTCCGACCCGGTCATCACCGCGCTGCTGCGTCAGAGCGGCCACACGAGCGACGTCGACGAGTTCCCGACCCACGTGCGCGACATCGAGGCGCTGCTGGCTCCGGAGGGCGCCGGCCTGCGCCTGTCGACCGGGGAGCAGTACGTCGTGCGCTCGACCCCCGCGGCGGGCGGGGCGCCCGAGCTGTGGCTGCTCGGGTCGAGCGACTACTCGGCGACGCTGGCTGCGCGCCTCGGGCTGCCGTACGTGTTCGCCAACCACTTCGCAGGGCAGGGGGTGGAGCGCGCGCTCGACCTGTACCGCTCCGGCTTCCAGCCCAACGAGCGCTACTCCGCCCCGCGCACCTTCCTCACCGCCAACGTCGTCGCCGCGGACTCGGCCGAGCAGGCGGAGGCGCTGGCCCTGCCGCAGCTGCAGCACATGGCGCGGCTGCGCACCGGCGTGCCGCTGACCGCGCTCGACACGCTCGAGCAGGCCGCGACCACGCCGATGACGGAGCCGCAGCGCGAGCTGATCGCCGGCATGCGGCCGCGCTGGTTCATCGGCGAGGGCGGGGAGGTCGCGGAGCGGTTGCAGGCGTTCGCCGACCGCCACGGCGTCGACGAGATCATGATCAGCCCGTCCGCCGCCGCGTCGGCGGGCGACCCGATCGACGCGACGCCCGCCCGCGAGCGCACGCTCGAGCTGCTCGCCGCGGCGCTGCCGCAGCGCGCGCTCGCCGCCGCCTGACCGGCGGACCCTCCGACGGTCGAGGTGCGACGGAGGAGCCTCGAGCGATGTCCTGAGGCTCTCGAAGGGACCACTCCGCCCACCGGGCAGGGGCGGCGCCGTCCAGCCGCCTAAAATTGCAAGTTCGCATTCCGCACGGGGAGGGGGAGCGTGTACTCGGATCTCGACGTCGCACGCATCACGGGGCCGGCCGGCTTCGCCCGGGCCGACGCGTACCAGCGCGAGGGCCGCGTCTCCGACGTGCGCTGGAGCACCGACCGCACGACCCTGACCGGCCGCGTCCGCGGGTCCGAGCACACCCGCTACTCCGCGCGGGTCCGCCTGCGCCCCACGCCCGACGGGCCGGTCCCGATCGGCGGCCGCTGCGACTGCCCCGTCGCGTCCGACTGCAAGCACGTCGGCGCGGTGCTGCTCGAGGGGCGGCGCGGGCCGGGCGACCGGCCGGCGGCGCCGGCGGTCACGGAGGCGCTGTGGCGCCGCACCCTCGATCCGATCCTCGACGGGCTCGACCCGGACGAGCGCACGGCGGTGCTCGGGCTCGTGTTCGAGCTGCAGCAGGCGGAGCAGCCCTGGACCGGCTCGCGCCGCACCGCGCCGCGCGAGCGGCCGCTGCAGATCGGGGTGCGTCCCGTGCTGCTCGGCGCGAACGGCCGCTGGCGGCGCACGGGCGTCTCCTGGCGCACGGTCGTGTCGGAGTGGTCCGTGCACGAGTACGACGACCAGCAGGTGCGCCTGCTCGGGGAGGTCCACCGCCTCCTCGCCGCGGGCACGTCCGGGATGATGCCGGAGACCTGGCTGACGCTCGGCTCCTGCCGCAGCACCGCGCTCTGGTCCGTGCTGCGGGAGGCCGAGGAGGCGGGGGTCGGCCTCGTCACCGGCGGCCGCGCGCAGGAGCCGCTGCAGCTCGCGACCGGGCCGGTGACCCCGGCCGCGGACATCGAGCGGACGGACGGGGGCCTCGTCCTCACCCCGCTGCTGGCGCGCGGTGACCCCGCGACCGGCGAGGCGGTCGCCCCGCCCTTCGCGCTCATCGGCGACCCGGGCATCGGCGTCGCGACGTGGACGCCGGGCGAGGCGCTCGCGGAGGCGCGGATCGCGCTCGCCCCGTTCGCGGAGCCCCTGCAGCCGGCCGCGCACGCCTTCCTGCGGATCGCCGACCCGATCGAGGTCCCCGCGGACGAGGAGGCGGACTTCCTCGCGCACCACTACCGGCGGCTCGCGAGCGTGCTGCCGATCGTCTCCCGCGAGGGCGGCTTCGAGCCGCCGGCCCGGCCGATCGCCGAGCTCGAGCTCGTGGTGGAGCACGCGCCCGGCGGCATCGTCGGCCGCTGGACGTGGCGCTACTCGCTGCCGGGCGGCGGCGCGGTGACGCTCGGCGGGGAGCGCGACGACGTCCGCGACCCCGCGCAGGAGCGGCGCATCGTCCAGGCGGTGCGCGCCGCCGGCGTCGACAGCGGCCGCACGCCCGAGCTGCTCGAGCACGGCGACCTGAAGCCCTCGTTCGACCTGCACGGCATGACGGCGGTCGGCTTCGCGCGCGAGGTGCTGCCCCCGCTCAGGGCCGTCCCCGGCCTCCGCGTCGTCGAGCGCGGCGAGCCGATCGACTACCGGCCCGCCGAGGAGGCGCCGGTCGACGCCGTCGGCACGCGCGAGGTGAAGGGCGACCGCGACTGGTTCGACCTCGACATCGAGATCCGCGTCGGCGGGGAGGTCGCGCCGCTCGCGGACGTGATCCTCGCGCTGGCCCGCGGCGACGACGCGATGGTGCTGCCGGGCGGCGTGTACTTCCCGCTGGACGACCCGGTGTTCGAGCGCCTGCGCGCGCTCATCGCCGAGGCGCGCGAGCTGACGGACGACCACCGCGCACCGCTGCGCATCTCCCGCTTCCAGGGCTCGCTCTGGGAGGACCTCGTCGCGCTCGGCGTCGTCGCGCGGCAGGCGGACGCCTGGCGGCGCTCGCTCGAGGCCCTCGGCGGCTTCGCCGACGACGGGCGGCTCGAGCGGCAGGCGCTGCCGCAGGACTTCACCGCGACGCTCCGCCCGTACCAGCAGGACGGCTACGACTGGCTGTCGTTCCTGTACGACAGCGGGCTCGGCGGCGTGCTCGCGGACGACATGGGGCTCGGCAAGACGGTCCAGTCGCTCGCCCTCGTCGCGCGCGCCGTCGAGCGGGCCGACTCCGAGGGCGCCCCGCGCCCGCGCTTCCTCGTGGTCGCACCGACCTCCGTGGTGCCCAACTGGATCACCGAGGCGGAGCGCTTCGTCCCCGGGCTCTCGGTCGCCGGGGTGACGGAGACGGTGCGCAAGAGCGGGCGCCCGCTCGCCGACACGATCGGCGACGCCGACCTCGTCATCACCTCCTACGCGCTGCTGCGGCTCGACACCGCCGCCTACACGGGCGTCGAGTGGGGCGGGCTGCTGCTCGACGAGGCCCAGTTCGCGAAGAACCGGCACTCCACGACCTACCAGCGCATCCGCTCCATCGACGTGCCGTTCCGGCTCGCGATCACCGGCACCCCGCTCGAGAACGACCTGATGGAGCTGTGGTCGATCCTGTCGGTCGCGGCCCCCGGGCTGTTCCCGTCTCCGACCGGGTTCCAGGAGCACTACGCGAAGCCGATCGAGAAGGAGGGCGACCGGACGCGCCTGGCGCAGCTGCAGCGGCGGCTCCGGCCCCTCATGCTGCGGCGCACGAAGCAGGTCGTCGCCGCTGACCTGCCCGACAAGACCGAGCAGGTGATCGAGGTCGAGCTCGGCCGCAAGCAGCGCGCGGTCTACGACCGGCACCTCGCCCGCGAGCGGCAGCGGGTCCTCGGCCTGATCGAGGACTTCGACCGCAACCGGTTCTCGATCTTCCGGGCGCTCACCACGCTGCGGCAGGTCGCGCTCGACGCCGCGTTGATCGACGAGGCGAACGAGGGGATCCCGTCCGCGAAGCTCGACCTGTTCGACGAGCTGCTCGGCAACGCGATCGACGAGGGGCACAAGATCCTCGTCTTCAGCCAGTTCACCCGGCTGCTGCAGCGGGTGCGGACCCGGCTCGACGAGGCGGAGGTGCCGTACGCGTACCTCGACGGGGCGACCAGGCGGCGCGGGGAGGCGATCGACCGGTTCCGCTCCGGCGGGGCCGACGTGTTCCTCATCTCGCTGAAGGCGGGCGGATTCGGGCTGAACCTCGCGGAGGCCGACTACTGCATCCTGCTCGACCCGTGGTGGAACCCGGCGGCGGAGGCCCAGGCGGTTGACCGCGCGCACCGCATCGGGCAGCAGCGGCAGGTGATGGTCTACCGCCTGGTGGCGAAGGACACGATCGAGGAGAAGGTGATGGCGCTGCAGCAGGCGAAGCGCGAGCTCTTCGACGCGGTGATGGACGACGGGGGCGACGGCGCCGCGGCCGCGAGCGCGCTGTCCGCGGCGGACGTCCGCGAGCTGCTCTCCTGACCCGTCCGGTCGGTGCTCGTGCTGCTCTGCGTCCTCCGGAGCGGTACGAGCACTGACCCGGCGGGTCGAGAGGCGGCGCGCGGGCGGAAACGCCATCGTGTTCCGCTGGAAACCACTCGGAAACGGCGCGGGGCTTCCATGAGGGCATGGCGGCCGACGTGCACGACTCGCACCGGCACATCGGCGCGCTCCCGGCCTACCCGTTCTACGGCGGGCCGGCGATCCGGGCGGACCTCACGGCGAGGGAGACGGTCAAGGGGTTCCTCGCCGACCTCGACGCCGAGGGCACCGAGCGCGCGCTCGTCCTGCCGAACTACGGGGTGCCGATCCCCGAGGTCGCCTTCGAGCTGAACCACCTCGCGCTCGAGGCCGCGCAGGCGGACGACCGGGTGCGGTGCGGGCTCTGGATCTCGCCGAAGCCCGAGGACGCCGAGCGGAACACCGCGGCGCTCGCGCTGGCCGGCGAGGACGGCGTGGCCGCGCTGAAGACGAGCTTCCTGCTCGGCGGCGCTGCCGACGACCCCGGGTGCCTCGAGCAGCTCGGCCGCATGTTCGACGCGGCGCGGGAGCACGACCTCACCGTGCACGTCCACACGTCGCCCGGCGGCGCCTCGGACATCGACCGGGTCGGCGGCCTCGTGGAGCGCTGGGGCGACGACGTCCGCATCCACCTCGTGCACCTCGGCGGGGGCATGAGCGGCCACATGAAGCTGATCGGCGGGCGGTTCTTCGACTGGATCGAGTCCGGCAAGCGGGTCTACAGCGACACGAGCTGGGCCATCGGCTTCGCGGCGGTCTGGCTCGTCGCCGAGATCGAGCGGCGCGGGATCGGCCACGACCGGATCCTCTTCGCCTCCGACCAGCCGTGGGGCGACCACGCCGGCGAGCTCGCCCGGATGCGGGCCGCCGTGAAGGACGGCGAGCTCGGCCGCCGGTTCCTCCGCGACAACTTCGCCGACCTCTACTGACCGCCGCCGACCTGCACCACCCGACCGCTAGGAGCACCCGATGGCCCTGTTCGACGACCAGATCCTCGCCAACATCGAGACGTCGCGGAACGAGATCCCGCACCCGTCGCTGTCGAAGGGCAGCTCGATCTACGGATCGACCAAGATCTTCCCCGACATCCAGGCGGAACCGGGCCAGTCGTACCTGACGCTCGTGCACGGCATCGCGCACGAGTCGAGCGTCAGCTTCGTCGCCTGCCTGCAGGCGCTCCGCGCGCTGCGCAAGGGCTTCGACTCCGTCCTGTACTTCTACGGCCCGGGCGCCATGAACGTCATCGCGACCCGGGGCTTCCCGACGACCGGCGACTCCGCGTTCCCGGGCGAGCAGAACATCAACGACACGGTCGCGACGTTCCTGAAGGAGGGCGGCACCGCGTTCGTGTGCCGCTTCGGCCTCTCGCTGCACGGCCTGCGCGAGGAGGACGTGATGGAGGGCGTGATCCCGTGCCACCCGCTCGACGTGCAGGACGCCCTGATCTACTTCGCGAACAAGGGCGCCGTCATCAACTCGACCTACATGGTCTGACCGTGCCGGCGACGAACCTCGGGCTCCCGGCGGTGCGGAGCGAGCCCTCCGCACCGCCGGCGGCCGCCGACCCGGTCGCGCGCCGCGTCGACGTGGCGCTGCGCGGCCTGCGCATCGCGGCCCCGGTGCACCGCGAGGCGGGCGCCGGGCCGAGCGACGACGGCCACGTCCTGTGGGACGGGGAGCAGGCGGCGATCCCGGTGAACCCGGACAGCCCCTACCTCGTCTCCGGCGGCCGCCTGCTGCTCGACACCGGCGACGCCGGACCGATCGACGTGGGCGTCGACGTCGCCCCGGTGCGCCGGCCGCGGTTCTACGACCTCGCGACCGCGGACGGGACCGCCTACGAGGCGATCGCGCGGCTGCACGGCCGCGACGTGCTCGCGACCACTGTCGTGCAGACCTGCATCCGCTACGACGAGGACCAGCGCTGCCGGTTCTGCGCCATCGAGGCGTCGCTCGAGGCCGGCTCGACGATCGCGGTGAAGACCCCGGCGATGCTCGCCGAGGTCGCCCGCGCGGCGCGCGACCTCGACGGCGTGACGCAGATGGTGATGACCACCGGCACGTCGCACGGCTGGGACCGCGGCGCGAAGCACCTCGCCCGCTGCGTGCGGGCGGTGAAGGAGGCCGTCCCTGAGCTCGCGATCCAGGTGCAGATCGAGCCGCCGCGGCACCTCCGCGCGATCCAGGACCTGTTCGACGCGGGCGCGGAGTCGATCGGCATCCACGTCGAGTCGATGGACGACGCCGTGCGCAGGGCCTGGATGCCGGGCAAGAGCACGGTGACGCTCGACGAGTACCGCGCCGCGTGGGCCGAGGCGGTGCGCGTCTTCGGGCGCAACCAGGTCTCCACCTACCTGCTCGTCGGCCTCGGGGAGGACCCGGACGACGTGCCGCGGTGGGCGGAGGAGCTGATCGCGCTCGGGGTCTACCCCTTCGTCGTGCCGTTCCGCCCGCTGCGCGGCACGCTCGCGACCGACGTCGACCACGTGCCGGCGCCGCAGCGATCGATCCTCGAGACGGTGTCGCGGCAGGTCGCGGCGCTGCTCGTGGCGGCGGGCATGCTCGGCTCCGAGCAGAAGGCCGGGTGCGCCGCCTGCGGCGCCTGCGGCGTGCTGAAGACGGCCGGCGCCTAGCCCGTGCCCGAGTCCGCCCTGTTCGACGTGCCGGTCCTGACCGGGACGCTGCGGCGTCCGGCGCCGTGGGCGCTGCGGCGCGCGGAGGGGGACGAGCTCGCCGCGTACCGGCGGCTGCGCCGGGACGCCTTCGTCGTCGAGCAGCACCTGTTCGCGGGCACCGACGCCGACGACGTCGACGACGACCCGCGCACCGTCGTGCTCGTGGCCGTCGCCCCCGGCGGGCGCGTGGTCGGGGGCGTCCGGCTCGCGCCGCTGACCGAGCCGGACATCGGCTGGTGGGCCGGCAGCCGCCTCGTCGTCGACGAGGCGGTGCGCGGCGCCGCGGGCCTCGGTGCACAGCTCGTCGACGAGGCGTGCCGGGTCGCGGAGGCGGCGGGCGTGCTCCGCTTCGACGCGACCGTGCAGCAGCGGTACGCGCGGATGTTCGCCCGGCTGGGCTGGACGGACGCGGGGGAGGCGGACGTCGCCGGCGTCCCGCACCGGCGCATGCGGTGGCCGATCCGCCGCGTCGCCGCGCTCGTCGAGCGCACCAAGGCATCGCTGGCGGACCTGCTCGACCCGTCCTCGTCGACGGGCGCGGGACCGCGCGGCGCCGCGCCCGGCGCGTCCCTCGGCGGCGCGGGCTTCGTCGGCGACGACGGCGCCCCGGTGCCGGGCAGCGACCTCGTCGCGGCGTGCGACGCGATCCTGCCCGCGATGGTCCAGCGCGACCCCGAGTGGGCGGGCTGGTGCGGCGTGCTCGTCAACGTCAACGACCTGTCGGCGATGGGCGCCGACCCGGTCGGCCTGCTCGACGCGGTCGCCGGGCCGGACCTCGAGACCGTGCGCCGCGTCGTCCGCGGCCTGCGGAGCGCGGCGGAGGCGTGGGGCGTGCCCCTGCTCGGCGGCCACACCCAGCTCGGGGTGGCCGCGTCGCTCGCGGTCACCGCCCTCGGCCGCACCTCGGCGCCCGTGCCGGGCGGCGGCGGTCGTCGGCACGACGAGCTGACCCTCGCCGTCGACACCACGGGCGGCTGGCGGCCCGGGGCCCCCGGGACCCAGTGGGACTCGACCTCGTCGCGGTCCGGCGAGGAGCTGCGGGCGATGGCGCGGCTCGTGCGCGACGCCGCGCCGCGGGCCGCCAAGGACGTCAGCATGGCCGGCATCGCCGGCACCGCGGGGATGCTCGCGGAGGCCTCCGGCTGCGGCGCCGAGATCGAGGTCGCCGCCGTGCCCCGACCCGCGGCCGCCTCGGCGGGCGACTGGCTCACCTGCTTCCCGGGCTTCGGCATGCTCACCGCCGACGCCCCCGGCGCCTCGCGGATGGGCTCGCCGCTCACCGCCACGGCCGCCGTCGGCCGCCTGACCGCCGCGCCCGGGGTGCGGCTCGTCTGGCCGGACGGCGAGGCCACCACCGCCCTTCCCGGACCCGTCACGGGGCTCGGGCACGCCTGAGACATGAAGGAGCACGGGATGCCCGTCACGCTCGCCGCCGCGTCCGAGAGCTTCGGCCGCGACCTGGAGGAGAACTACCGCACGATCGCGCGGCTCGTCGCGGAGGCGTCCGCCGCGGGCGCCGACCTGCTCGCGCTGCCGGAGGCCGCGATCGGCGGCTACCTGTCGAGCCTCGGCGGGCACGGCGACCCGTCGACGCCCGACTCCCTGCCGCCCGCGATCCGGCTCGACGGACCGGAGCTCGCGCGGGTCGCCGCGCTCGCCGGCGACCTCGTGCTGGTGCTCGGCATCTGCGAGGCCGACGGGCCGGAGGCCGACCCGGTCCGCTACAACACCGTCGTCGCCCTGACCCGCGACGGCGTGCTCGGCGTGCACCGCAAGGTGCACCAGCCGCTCGGCGAGCACCTCAGCTACGCGGCCGGCGACTCCTTCACCGCCTTCGACAGCCCGGTCGGGCGCCTCGGGCTGATGATCTGCTACGACAAGGCGTTCCCCGAGGGCGCCCGGACGCTGGCGCTCGACGGCGCGGAGATCGTGGTCTGCGTCTCCGCGTGGCCCGCCGCCCGCACCGCCGGGGCGACGGACCTCGCCGAGGACCGCTGGACGAAGCGCTTCCGCCTGTACGACCAGGCGCGGGCGCTCGAGAACCAGATCGTGTGGGTCGCCTCGAACCAGGCCGGGACCTTCGGGCGCCTGCGCTTCGTGGGCTCCGCCTCGGTGATCGGACCCGGCGGCGAGGTCCTCGCGGACACCGGCGTGGGCGACGGCCTCGCGATCGCGACGGTCGACGTGCCGGAGGCGCTCGCCACCGCGCGGCGGGCGATGTTCGCGCTGCGCGACCGGCGCCCCGACGCGTACGCGCTCGAGGGCCGGGTCGCCGAGGAGGAGCTCGTCGATGCCTGAGATGACGTTCACGGTCCGCTGGCCGGACGGCCGCGTCGAGGAGTGCTGGTCGCCGTCCCTGGTGATGTGGGACCACCTGCAGGTCGGCGCCGAGTACCCGGTCGGCGACTTCGCCTCGCGGGCGTCGGCGGCGCTCGAGGAGGCGGGGGAGCGCGTCCGAGCGCGCTACGGGTTCCTCTGCACGAGCGCGCTCGCGCAGGCGGAGGCGATCCGCGGCCGCGCCGCGGCGCTCGACGCCGCGGCGCCGGTCCGGGTGCTCGCGATGGCCCCGCCGCTGCCCGTCGGGGCCCGCTCGTGAGCGCCGTGCTGCCGGAGCGGGTCGAGGTCGCGATCGTCGGCGGCGGGCAGGCGGGCCTCGCGGCCTCCTGGCACCTCGTGCAGCGCGGGATCGACCACGTCGTGCTCGAGCGGGCCACCGCGTTCCACGACTGGGAGGACCGGCGCTGGGACGCGTTCACCCTGGTCACGCCGAACTTCCAGTGCCGGCTGCCGGGCTTCGCGTACGACGGCGACGAGCCGCAGGGGTTCATGGCCCGCGCCGAGGTCCGCGCGTGGCTCGACCGGTACCGGGCGAGCTTCGACCCGCCCGTGCTCGAGGGCGTGGACGTCCTCGGCCTCACCCGGGCCGAGGACGGCTTCCTCCTCCGCACCTCCGCGGGGGAGCTGCGCGCCGCGCAGGTCGTGATCGCGACCGGCGGCTACCACCGGCCCGTCGTGCCGCCGCTCGGGCTCCGCCTGCCGGACGGGATCGCGCAGGTGCACTCGGCGGACTACCGGAGCCCGGAGTCGCTGCCGGAGGGCGCCGTCCTCGTGGTCGGCAGCGGCCAGTCGGGCGCGCAGATCGCCGAGGACCTGCACCTCGCCGGCCGGCAGGTGCACCTCGCGCTCGGCCGGGCGCCGCGGAGCGCGCGCCGCTACCGCGGCCGTGACTGCATCGCCTGGCTGGAGGAGATGGGCGTCTACGACGTCACCGTGCAGCAGCACGCGGCGGGCCTCGCGAAGCGCGAGTCGACGAACCACTACATGACGGGTCGCGCGGGCGGCCACGACATCGACCTGCGGGCGTTCGCGCTCGAGGGGATGCGGCTCTACGGCCGCCTGACCGGCGTCGCGGACGGCGTGCTCGGCTTCGCGCCGACGCTGCGCGAGTACCTCGACCACGCCGACAGCGTGATGGAGTCGATCAAGAACGACATCGACGCGCACATCGCGCGGGCGGGCGTCGAGGCGCCGGCCGAGGCGCGGTACTCGCCGGTCTGGGCGCCGGAGGAGGAGCCCTCGGCGCTCGACCTCGCCGCCGAGGGCGTCGGGACCGTCGTGTGGGCGACGGGGTTCCGCCCCGACTACCGGTGGGTCGAGGTCGGCGTCTTCGACGGCACCGGCCACCCCACCCACCGCGCCGGGGAGACGGACGTGCCGGGACTGTTCTTCCTGGGGCTGCCGTGGCTGTCGACGTGGGGCAGCGGCCGCTTCGCCGGGGTGGCCCGGGACGCCGCCCACGTGGCCGAGCGGCTCGCCGCTCGCGCCGGCGCGCCCGTGCCCGTCTGATGGCGGTCCTCGCGGCGGTCGCCGCCCACCTCGGCCGCGACGTCGCCCGGGCGCTGCCGAAGGTCGAGGGGATCCTCGAGGACGCCCGCGCTGCCGGGGCCGACCTCGTCGTGCTGCCCGACGCGGCGCTCGGCGGGTACCTGTCGGACCTCGGCGAGCCGGACGCGGCCGACCTGCCCGCGCCGCTCGCGGTGGACGGCCCCGAGGTCGCGAGGATCCGCCGCGCCGCCGGCCGTACCGTCGTGTGCGTCGGCCTCGCCGAGGCGGTGCCCGGCGACCCGCGCCGCCGGTGGAACACCGCCGTGTGCTGCAGCGCCGAGCGCGTCTGGGGCGTCCACCGCAAGGTCCACCGCCCCCTCGGGGAGTCCCGGGTCTACGCCGCGGGCGACCGCTTCGCGGCGTTCGACACCCCGGTGGGCCGGGTCGGGATGCTCACCTCCTACGACAAGACCTTCCCGGAGGCCGCGCGGGCGCTCGCCGACGACGGCGCGGTGCTGCTCGCCTGCCTCGGCGCCTGGCCCGCCTCGACGACGGACCGCGCCGCCGCCCTGCCGCAGGACCGCCAGTCGCGGCTCTTCGACCTGTACGACCTCGCCCGCGCGGCGGAGAACCAGGTGGTGCTCGTCTCGTCGAACCAGACCGGCGTGCAGGGCCGCCTCCGCTTCCTCGGGCAGGCGAAGGTGGTGGGGCCGGGCGGCGACGTGCTCGCGCGGACCGGCGTGAAGGGCGGGATGGCGGTCGCGGAGGTCGACGTGCCGCACGAGGTCGGGCGGGCCCGCCGACGCCTCCACCACCTCGCCGAGCGGGTGCCCGCCGCGTACGGGAGGCGGCCGTGAGGATCGCGCTGCTCACCTACTCGACCAGGCCCCGCGGCGGCGTCGTGCACACCCTCGCGCTCGCGGAGGCGCTCGCCGCACGCGGCGAGGACGTCACCGTGTGGACCCTCGGCCGCGGCGGGGACCGCGCCTTCTTCCGCCCGGTCGATCCCGCCGTCCGCGTCGAGGTCGTCCCCTTCCTGCCCAGCCCCGACGAGGGCGTCGGGGCGCGCATCCTCCGCTCGATCCGGACCCTCGCGGCCGCCTTCGACCCCGGCGGCTACGACGTCGTGCACGCCGAGGACTGCATCACCGCGAACGCGGTGCCCGGCTGCATCCGCACCGTCCACCACCTCGACCGCTTCACGACCCCCGAGCTCGCCGCCTGCCACGACCGCGCGATCACCGGCCCCGCCGCGCTCGTCACCGTGTCGGCCGCGGTCGCCGCGGAGGTCCGGGCCGGGTACGGCCGCGCGGCGACCGTGATCGGCAACGGCGTCGACGACGCCCGCTTCGCCGCGGCCGCGGGCCCCGCGGGCGCCGGTGCCCGGGCGTCCCTGCGGCACCGCTTCGGCGACTACCTGCTGCTCGTCGGCGGCATCGAGCCGCGCAAGGGCGCGCTCGACGCGCTGGAGGGCTTCGCGCTCGCGCGGCGCCGCCACCCCCGCCTGCGCCTCGTCGTGGCGGGCGGCGAGACGCTGTTCGACTACGCGGAATACCGCCGCCGCTTCGACGCGCGCGCGGCCGAGCTCGCCGTCCCCGTCGAGGTGCTCGGCCCCGTCGACCACGCGGTGCTGCCCGCGCTCGTCGCCGAGGCGAGGGCCCTGCCGTTCCTGTCCACCAAGGAGGGCTTCGGCCTCGCGGCGATGGAGGCGCTCGCCGCGTCGGTGCCGGTGATCGCGCGCGACCTGCCCGTGATCCGGGAGGTCTTCGGCGACGCCGTCCTCACGGTCCCGGACGACGGCGGTGCCCCGGCCGCGCTCGCCGCCGTGGTCGCCCGCGTGCTCTCGGGCGGCGGACCCGACCCCGCCGCGGGCCGGGCGCTCGCCGCCCGCACGACCTGGGACGCCGCCGCGGCGGCGCACCAGGAGCTCTACGCCTCGGTGCTGGCGCCGGCGTGACCGCGGAGGAGACGCCGACCATCGGTCAGGCGCTCGACCTGCTCGCCGAGCGCGACCCCGACGCGCCCGCGGTCGACGACGGCTGTGAGGCGCTGACACGCGGCGCGCTGCAGCGCCGGTCCCGGCGGCTCGCCCGGCTGCTGCTCGCCCGAGGCGTCGGGACGGGCGACCTCGTCGTCGTGCGCGGCGGGAACCGCGCGGGGACCGTGGTCGCCTGCTGCGCGGTCTGGCGGGCGGGCGCCACGCCGCTGCCGATCGGCCCGCGCCTGCCGCTGACGGAGCAGCGGGCGCTCGTCGCGCTCGCGGCGCCGGCGCTCGTGCTCGGCGCGGCCGCGGGCGAGCTCGGCACGGTGCCGTCGCTGCCCCTCGAGCCGGACGCGTCGGGGCGGGACGACGGCCCGCTCGCGCCTCTGAGCGCGCCGAGCTGGAAGGCCGTGCCCACCTCCGGCAGCACGGGTGCTCCGAAGCTCGTGCTCGCCGCGCCGCCCGCCCGCGCCGACCCGGACCGCGCCGCCGCGCCGTTCCTGCCGAGGGACGCGCGGCAGCTCGTCGTCGGTCCGCTGACCCACTCCGCGCCGTTCACCTACGCCTTCCGCGGGCTCATGACCGGGCACGCCCTCGTGCTGCTGCCCCGTGCCGACCCGGAAGCCGTGCTCGACGCCGTCGAGCGGCACCGGATCACGTGGGTGCTGCTCGTGCCGACGATGCTGCACCGCATCCTCCGGCTGCCGCCCGCGCGCGTCGCGGGCGCCGACCTCTCCTCCCTCGAGCAGGTCGTGCACCTCGGGGCGCCGATCGCGCCCGAGCTGAAGCGGCGCTGGATCGCGCTGCTCGGGCCGGAGCGCCTGACCGAGGTCTACGCCGGCAGCGAGTCGAACGGGCTCACCGCGATCCGCGGCGACGAGTGGCTGCGGCACCCCGGCAGCGTCGGGCGGCCGATCAGCGGGACGGAGGTGCGGGTGGTCGACGACGCGGGCCTGCCGGTGCCCGCGGGCACGGTCGGCCGGGTGCAGCTGCGCCGCACCACCGGGCCCGCCTACCGCTACCTGGGGGCGCCGACCCCGCCGCCGGGCTCCTGGGACACCCTCGGCGACGACGGGCACCTCGACGCCGACGGCTGGCTCCACCTCGCGGACCGTGGCGGCGACCGGATCACGCGCGCCGGGTCGAGCTGCTACCCCGCGGAGATCGAGCGGGTGCTCGAGACGCACGAGTCGGTGCGCACGGCGATCGTGGTGGGGGTGCCGGACGAGCGGCTCGGCCAGCGGATCCACGCGGTCGCCGACGTCGCGGGCGCCGCGCAGGAGCCCGCCGGGCTGCTCGCCTGGGCCCGCGAGCGACTCCCGCCCCAGCAGCGGATCGACTCGCTGGTGCTGGCCCACGAGCCGCTGCGCGACGACGCCGGCAAGGCGCGCCGCCGCGACCACCTGCCCGCCGCCCCCTGACGCCCGCCCGGCGCGGTCACGCCTCCGCGAGCACCTCGGTCAGGGTGGCGCGGTTGAGCGCCGCGAAGGCGGGGTTCGTCACCTCGTAGTACGGGATCGCGACGACCGCCTGCGCGAGCGCGATCCCGCGCGCCCGCGCCCAGGTGCCCTCGTCCGCGCCGAGGAGGTCGCGGTACCGCGCGCGGTCCGCGCCGCGGAAGCAGGACCAGGCGGGCACGAGGTCGTTCGCGGGGTCGCCCGCGCCGGCCGTGCCCCAGTCGAGGACCCCCACGAGCCGCCCGCGCCGGACGACGAGGTTCGGCGGCAGCAGGTCGGCGTGGATCGGCACCGCCGCGCCGTCGAACCGCGGTGCGGCGAGCGCCTCGTCCCACGCCCTCGCGACCCGGGCCTGCTCGAACCCGGTCAGCGCGGCGATCGAGGCGCGCACCGCGTCGTCGGCCGGGGCCGCGCTCGCCCGCCCGGCGGCGGGCAGGTCCTCGGCCGGCAGCGTCCGCAGCGCCAGCACCGCGTCCGCCAGGTCGTCCACCGGCACCGCGCCGGGCGGCGGCACCTCGCCGTCGACCCACCGCACGACCGCCCACGGCAGCGGCCACCCGTCCTGCGGCTCGCCGACCACCACCACCTCGGGCACCGCGACGGGCAGCGCGGCCGTCACCCGTGGCAGCAGCGCCGCCTCCCGCCGCAGGTCGTCGGCGTGCTCCGGCAGCCGCGGCAGCCGCACGACCAGCTCCCCGCCGAGGCGGAAGACGTGGTTCACGGTCCCGGTCGTCATGAGGCGGCGCACCGGCAGGCGGGCCAGCGCCGGCACCTGCGCGGCGAGCAGCCCGCGGACGAGGTCCTCGTCGGCCGCGACCTCGCCCTCGTGCAGGGTCACCCGGCCGTGACGGGGCTGCGCTGCGCGCCGAGCCCGTCGATGCCGACCTCCACGACGTCGCCCTCCCGCAGGTAGGGGAAGCGCCCGGACATCGCGACGCCCTCCGGGGTGCCCGTCAGCAGCACGTCGCCCGGGTCGAGCCGCACGTACTGCGACACGTCGGCGATCAGCGCCGCGACCGAGAAGACCATGTCCGCCGTCGTCGAGTCCTGCCGGGGCTCCCCGTTCACGCGTGACCAGACGCGCAGGGACCGCGGGTCCACCTCGTCGGCGGGCACGAGCCAGGGCCCGAGCGGGCAGAACGTCGGCGAGATCTTGCCCTTCGACCACTGCCCGCCGGAGTGCTGCCGCTGCCAGGTCCGCTCCGAGACGTCGTTGCCGACGACGTAGCCGGCGACGTGGGCGAGGGCGTCGGCCTCGGCGACGCGGTGCGCCGCGCGGCCGATCACGACGCCGAGCTCCGCCTCCCAGTCGAGCGCCTCCGCCCCGGGCGGCAGCAGGATCGGCTCGGTCGGTCCGACGACGGTGTTCGGGTGCTTGAGGAAGACGATCGGGCGCTCGGGCGGCGCGCTGCCCGACTCCGCGGCGTGCGCGGCGTAGTTCTGCCCGATGCAGACGACCGCGCCCGGGCGCGTGATCGGCGTGCCGAGCCGCACGCCCTCCAGGTCGATCGGGGTCAGGGCACCCGCCTGCAGCGCCTCGCGCGCCCGCACGGGGCCGTCCGTGCTGAGGAACACCGCGTCCACGTCCTCGGTCAGCGGGGTCAGGTCGTAGGCGCGGTCGCCGTCGAGCAGCGCGGGGCGCTCCAGGCCGGGCTCGCCGATGCGGATCAGAGCGGTCACCGCGGCAGGCTAGAGGCCGGGGCTGACCACCTCTGGGGCGGCTCCGCCCATCCGAGGACCCCTCCGGTCCGAATACCATGCGCTGATGCCATCCGAAAGCCCCTTGTTCGACGTCGCGGCCTACGTCCGCCGACCGCTCGGACCCATGCGCGCCGCGCTGACCGGCGTGGGGACGGCGCTGCCCCCGGATCTGGCGGACGCGCTCGGCTACCTGCAGCGGCGGGCGCAGGAGACGACGTCGTGGCTCAGCCACGTGCTGGTCACGGCGACGCACAAGGACGCCCGCGTCACCGCGTTCCTCTCGACCTGGGCCTACGAGCGGCACTGGCTGGGCGACGCGGTCGGCGCGCTCGCGGGGGAGGGCGCGGCCGTGGCCCGGCGCCGCCGCTCCGCCGTCCGGCGCCTCGCCGAGCGCTTCGGGCCGCTGCGCGAGGCCGTCGTCGCGAACCTGCACGGCACCCGGCTCACCGGCGTCCAGATGGCCGAGCGGCTCGTCGACGGATGGATCGTCGAGGCGATGCTGGAGCGGGCGCAGGCCCTCGCGCCTGCGGCCGTCGCGGCCGACCTCGCCGCCGTGCGCGAGGGGATCGCGCGCCAGGGGCACTTCTTCGCCGAGACCGCGACGGATGTGCTCGCGTCCTCCCGTGCCGCTCGCGCCCTCGCCCGCCGCCGCCTGCGCCGCCGGGCCTGGCCGATCGGCGCCGACCTCGAGCCCCGCGGGGTCACCGCCCGAGTGCTCGAGACGCTCTTCGACGGCGACCGCTCGTGGGCGCTCGCCGTCGACCGGCGCGTCGACGCGCTGCCGGGCCTGCACGGCCTCGCCATCGCCTCCCGCACCGCCGCCCGTCCCGGCAGGCGGCCGCTCCGAACCATCCCCGCGTCGACCCGACGGCGCCCTACCCGGAAGGACGCGCTGCGCTAGCCATGGCCTTCGACATCGACACCTTCGCCGAGACCAGCACCGCCGTCGAGTGGGGCGACCTCGACCTCGACGCGTTCCGCACCGACCCGCTGCCCGAGACGTCCCTGCGCGCGCTGCGCTACATGTGCACGGTCGAGTACCACACGGTCTGCTACCTGCGGGACATGCTGGTGACGCCCTCGCACGGCGACACCGAGGTCTCCACCTTCATGACGATGTGGAACCGGGAGGAGTTCTGGCACGGCGAGGCCCTCGCCGCCGTCCTCAAGGTCCACGGCATCGAGGTCGAGTACGACCAGCTGAAGGCGCAGCGGGTGAAGCTCGGCTGGCGCGACCGCATCGACCCGATCAAGCAGTCGATCTACGGCAACATCGTCGGCAAGGACTTCGTCGCGACGCACATGTCGTGGGGCAGCGTGAACGAGCGCGGCGCCGCGGCCGCGTACCGGCGCCTCGCCCGGCTGGAGCCGCACCCCGCCCTCGCCCCGCTGCTGCAGCGCATCGCGGCGCAGGAGAGCCGGCACATCGCCTTCTACACGACGCAGGCCACGAAGCGGCTCTCGGAGAGCCGGCTCGCGCGCCGCTTCACCCGCTTCGCGCTCTCGAAGGTCTGGGGCCCCGTGGGGTCGACCATCGAGCCGGACGAGGAGGTGCGCTTCGTCATGGGCTACCTGTTCGACGGCGAGGACGGCCTGAAGGACGTCCGCAAGATGGACGAGGCGATCGCGAAGCTGCCCGGCATGACCGGCCTCGCGATCAACGAGGCCGCCTTCCGCGCCCGCGGCCTCTACGCGGACCTCCCCGCCGCCTGACCCTTTCCGCCCCGCAGTTGCGGTGCTCAGGTGCAGTTGCGGCCGCACGGCGCGCCGCAACTGCACCTGACGGCCGCATCTGAGCGAGCGCGCGGCCCGCTCGTCGCGCCGCGTCCGCTCCTCCCCAGCCCGGATCCCGCGGAGATCGGGCGTCGGCGAGGCCGGACGACGTTCGGGCCGGCGCGCGTCCGGTCATCCTCTGCGGGTGCAGCTCGCGCCCCTCCCGCCCGACCCCTGGCGCATCGACGTGGTCGTCGTGCGGAACGGCTCCCACACGTCGACCGAGCGCAGCGCACTCCGCCGTGGCGTCGAGGCGGGCGAGCTGCTGCGGATCGGTCACGGGCTCCTCGTCGACGCAGCGGACTTCACGAGCCTCGATCCGGAGGCGCAGCACGTCGTCCGCATGCGCGCGATCGCCGCCGGGAGCTCGCGACCCGTGGTCTTCTCCCACGCCTCGGCCGCGGTCGTCCACGGGCTGCCCGTGCTGCGGCAGCGGCTGCGGACGGTCCACACCACGGTCGCGCGTCTGGGAGACCGCTCGACCGCCGGCGTCACAGGCCACGTGTTCGCGCTCCTCGAGCAGGAGGTCGTCGAGGTGCACGGTCTGCTGGTCACGACCCCGGCTCGAACCGTCGTGGACGTCGCAGGCAGCAGGCCGTTCGAGGAGGGCGTGATCACCGCCGACGGCGCGCTGCGCGCGGGCCTGCTCCGATCGGAGCTCCGGTCCGCCGCGGACCTCGCGGGCCCGCGTCAGGCGGCCACGCGCATCCTCGACGTCATCGCCTTCGCGCACCCCGGCGCCGAGTCGGCCGCCGAGTCCCGCTTCCGGACGACCGCGATGCGGCTCGGCCTCGAGGTGCCCGTGCTGCAGTACCGGGTCGTCCGCGCCGACGGCTCCGAGGCGTTCATCGACGGCGTGTTCCCGATCGCGCGGGCGGCGGTCGAGGTCGACGGGGACCGCAAGTACCTCGACCCTGCGCTCGCGCCGGACGGCGCCGCTGCGGCCCTGCTGCTCGAGAAGCGGCGGCAGGACGAGGTGCAGTCCCACTTCGCGCGCCTGGTCCGGATCGGCTGGGTGCAGTCGGGCAGCGCCGCGCTCCTCGGGCCCGTCCTCGCCCGGGTCGGCGTGCTGCCGCAGCGACCCCGGCCCGGTCTCGCCGCCTACGCCGCGGCCGCCGCGCTCGCCGGCCCGCGGCTCCACCTCGGCCGCCCGCTCCTGCGGTCGTGAGGTGCAGTTGCGGCGCGTCGTGCGGCCGCAACTGCACCTCAGGACCGCAACTGCGGACTTGGGGCGACGCCCACCTCGAGGCGCGGCTCGATGCCGAGCTCGCGGACCTCCTCGTCCGTCAGCATGCGGCTGCGGATCAGGAAGCGCTTGCCCTCCGGCGCCTCGGCGGAGAAGCCGCTGCCGCGACCGTCCACGAGGTCGATGGTGAGGTGCGTGAACCGCCAGAGCGCGTACTGCGACGCGGACATCCACACCGGCACCGGGTCGATGCCGTCGACGGCGAGGTCGCCGAGGTGCACGTCCGAGGCGCCCGTGCGGAACATGCCCGCCGGGTAGCACATCGGGGACGAGCCGTCGCAGCAGCCGCCCGACTGGTGGAACATCAGCGGGCCGTGCCGCGCGGCGAGGGTCCGCAGCATGTCGGCGGCCGCCGGGGTGAGGTCGATCTTCGACGCGGGCACCGCGCCTCCTCCACGGGGACGGGGCCCGCCGCGCGGACGGTGCTCGCGCGCGACGGGCCGGTCGGTCCGTCCCGCCCCGCGGAGAGCCGCGGGGCGGGACGGCTGATCAGAAGAAGCCCATCGGGCCCTCCGCGTAGGACACGAGCAGGTTCTTCGTCTGCTGGTAGTGGTCGAGCATCACCTTGTGGTTCTCGCGGCCGATGCCCGACTGCTTGTACCCGCCGAACGCGGCGTGCGCCGGGTACTGGTGGTAGGTGTTGCACCACACGCGGCCGGCCTCGATGGCGCGCCCGGCCCGGTAGAGCTGGGAGCCGTCGCGGCTCCACACCCCGGCGCCCAGCCCGTAGAGCGTGTCGTTCGCGATGCGGATCGCGTCGTCGAACCCGTCGAAGGAGGTCAGGGCGAGCACGGGGCCGAAGATCTCCTCCTGGAAGATCCGCATGTCGTTCGTGCCCTCGAACACGGTCGGCTGCACGTAGTAGCCGTCGGTCAGGTCGCCGCCCAGGTCGGCGCGCTCGCCGCCGGTGAGCAGCCTCGCCCCGCCCTGCTTGCCGATGTCCATGTAGCTGAGGATCTTCTCCAGCTGGTCGTTGGAGGCCTGCGCGCCGATCATCGTGGAGACGTCGAGCGGGTTCCCCTGCTTGATCCGCTGCACGCGCTCCAGGCCGTCGCCGACGAAGCCGTCGTAGATCCGCTTCGACACGAGCGCCCGCGACGGGCAGGTGCAGACCTCGCCCTGGTTGAGGGCGAACATCGTGAAGCCCTCCTGCGCCTTCTCGTAGTAGTCGTCCTTCGCGGCCGCGACGTCGTCGAAGAAGATGTTCGGGCTCTTGCCGCCGAGCTCGAGCGTCACCGGGATCAGGTTCTCGCTGGCGTACTGCATGATCAGGCGCCCGGTCGTCGTCTCGCCGGTGAACGCGACCTTGCGGATCCGCGGGTGGGAGGCGAGGGGCGCCCCGGCCTCGAACCCGAAGCCGTTGACGACGTTCAGCACGCCGGCCGGGATCAGGTCCTTCACCAGGTCCAGCAGCACGTGGATCGACGCCGGGGTCTGCTCCGCCGGCTTCAGCACGACGCAGTTGCCCGCCGCGAGCGCCGGGGCGAGCTTCCACACCGCCATGAGGATCGGGAAGTTCCACGGGATGATCTGCCCGACCACGCCGAGCGGCTCGTGGAAGTGGTACGCGATCGTGTCGTGGTCGATCTCGCTGATCCCGCCCTCCTGCGCACGGATGGCGCCCGCGAAGTAGCGGAAGTGGTCGATCGCGAGCGGCAGGTCGGCGGCGAGCGTCTCGCGCACCGGCTTGCCGTTCTCCCACGTCTCGGCGACCGCGAGCATCTCGAGGTTCGCCTCCATGCGGTCCGCGATGCGCGTGAGCATCAGCGCGCGCTCGGCGGGCGAGGTGCGGCTCCACGACGGGAAGGCCTTCCAGCCTGCCTCGACGGCGGCGTCAACGTCCTTCGCCGTGCCCCGCGCCAGCTCGGTGAACGGCTTGCCCGTCACCGGCGTGATGTCGTCGAAGTACTGCCCCTCGGCGGGCGGCACGTAGGCGCCGCCGATGAAGTGGTCGTACCGCCCCCGGTACGACATGACCGCGCCCTCGCTGCCGGGTGCGGCGTACACCTGCGGGGCGTCGACCGACGGCGTCTCGACCGTCGCCTCGGCCCCGGCGTCCGCGAACATCGTCATGATGAAGTCCTCCTCGACCTCGTCGTCCGGCACGGATCGCGTGCCGATCGCGACGGTAGGCGGCCGCAGGTTGCATCCCGTTGCGCGGCCCGGAGGACTCCCGGAGGACTCCCGGAGGACTCCCGGAGGACTAGTCGAGGGCGTCGAGGCGGGCGAGGATGCCGGCCCGCTTCGGGGAGCGCGCCGGCAGCAGCCGCAGCGCCGTCTCGAGGGGGAGGGGGTCCGCGGGCGCGAGCCGGTCGGCGTAGTCGAGCAGCAGGTCGGGGGAGGCGGCCTCGAGCAGCGCCTCCCGCAGCCGGCCGTCCACCGCGGCCCGGATCTCCTCGATCCCTGGCGCGACCGAACCGGGCAGCACGGGCCCGGTGAAGGCGGTAAGCGCCGCGCGATGGGCGCCGCGGTCGAGCATGCCGAGGACGAGGCGGGCGTCGAGGTCGACGGGCACCGGCAGCCGGTACGGGCGGCTGAGCGGTGCCAGGGCCGGGGCCGCACCGGACAGCACGTGCCGCAGCCGCACCAGCTCGGCCCGCACCGTGACGACGGCGTCGGGCCTGCCGTGCACCAGCTCGGCGAGTCGCTCGGCGGAGAGCCCGGCGCGGTGCCACGCGAGCAGCGTCAGCAGCTCGGCGTGCCGCAGCGACAGCTCGACGGTGCGCCCGCCCGCGGTCAGCTGCGCGACGTCGCGGTCGAGCACCGCGAGCCGTGGCGCGCGTGCGGGCTGCGGCGCCCGGGCCCGGCGGCGCGGCCGCTGCAGCCGCTTCAGGAGCAGCTCGCGCTCCACGGCCGCGACCGTCGCACCGAGCAGCGCGAGGGTCTCCGGCCGGGCGACGTCGGGACCGCCGGTGACGTCGAGCACGCCGATCGTCTCGTGGGTGCGGAGGTCGTGCACCGGCACGGCCGTGCAGCTCCACGGCCGCACCTGCAGCGCGAAGTGCTCGGCGCCCGCGATCTGGACCCCGGCGTCGAGCGCCAGCGCGGTGCCCGGTGCCGCGGTGCCGACCCGGCGCTCGGACCAGTCCGCGCCGGGTACGAAGCGCATCGCCTCCGCTCGGCGGACCAGCTGCGGGTCGCCCTCCACCCACAGCAGCCGCCCGGCGGCGTCGCCCACGGCGACCACGACGCCGCTGCCCCGGTCGGCGTCCCGCACGAGCAGCGAGCGGATGACGGGCAGCGCGGCGGCCAGCGGGTGCGCGGCGCGGGTCGCCTCGAGGGAGCCGTCGTCGAGCGGCTCGGACGCCTCGGCGCGCTCCGGGGTGAGCCGGCCGGCGCGGGCGCGCGCCCACGACTCGGCGACGACCCGCCGCGGGGAGCGCTCGAGCGGCATCCGTGCCTCCTGTCGTCCTCGACCGGGGATGCGCACGCACACGGTAACCCGCGGGTCTCCGCAGCGGAACGGGCGGGGCGCGCCCAGGACCTACGCTTCGACCATGAGCGAGTCGTCCGGGATCGTGTTCTACGGCGCCGACTGGTGCCGCGACTGCCGTCGGTCGAAGGCGTACCTCGACTCCCGCGGCGTCGAGTACCGCTACGTCGACGTCGAGGTGTCGAAGGAGGCCGCGGACGAGGCGATGTCCGTCAGCGGTCGCCCGAACATCCCGGTGATCGTCTTCCCCGACGGCTCCCACGTGGTCGAGCCGTCCGACGAGACGCTCGCCGCGAAGCTCGCCGCGGTCTGACCCGTCCCGCGGCGCTCGGTCAGGCGCGGACGCGCGTCGCGATGTCCCCGCCGGCGGCGAGCACGGAGGTGTCGAGCGCGGCCACGACGAAGTCGAAGCCGAGCTCGACGAGGCGGCGCGCCCGCGGCTCGGTGGCCCCGAACGCGCCGGCGCGCACACCCGCGGCCCGGCAGGCGGCGATCACGCGTCGAAGCGGCGCGTCCGGCGCGTCGTCGGCGAGCAGCTCGTCGACGGTCGTGCCGAGGCTGAGCGAGAGGTCGAAGGGGCCGACGAGCACGAGGTCGAGGTCCGGGGTGCGGGCGATCGCGTCGACGTCGGCGAGCCCGGCCGCGGTCTCGACCATGACCCCGACGAAGGGCGCGGGCGCGTCGGGCGCGGGCTCGAGGTGGGGGAGCGGGCCGTAGCTGCGGCCGCCCCGGGGCGGGTAGCGCGTCGCGGCGACAGCCGCCTCCGCCTGGTCCGCGCCGTCGACGAGCGGCACGACCACCCCGTCGGCGCCGTCGTCGAGCGCGCGGCCGATCAGGTCCGCCGCGTTCGCGCGCGGCCGCACGAGCATCGGCACCCGGGGCGTGCCGCGGTGCTCGAAGGTCTCGCGCACGGCGCGGTCGTCGAAGTGGCCGTGCTGCTGGTCGAGCAGCACCCAGTCGAAGCCCGCGTGCTCGAGCGCCGCGGCCGTGCGCGGCTCGCCGAGCAGCGCCCAGACCCCGAGCGAGACGTCCCCTGCCATGCGTCGACGCTACCCAGTCGGCCGGAGCGGGAGCACGCCGATCGCGACCGTGCCGTCGACCTCGTCGTCGGCGACGACCGCGACGTCGAGGCCCGCGCCCTCGAGCAGCAGCGCGGTCCAGGCGGCCTGCGTGCGGCCGGTCTCGATCAGCACGGCGCCGCCCGGAGCCAGCCACGCGGGCGCGGCGGCGGCGACGCGTCGGTGCAGGTCCAGCCCGTCGGCGCCCCCGTCGAGCGCCATGGCGGGCTCGAAGTCCCGCGCCTCGCGGGGCATGTCCGCGATCCGGTCCGTGGGCACGTACGGCGCGTTCACGGCCAGCACGTCGACCCGGCCCCGGAGCGCGGCCGGCAGGGCGTCCAGCAGGTCGCCCTCGTGCGCGGCGCCGACGCCCGCGAGCGTGCGGCGCGCGTTCGCGACCGCCGCCGGGTCGAGGTCCGCCGCGTGCAGCTCGACGCCCGGGACGCGGCGCGCGACGGCGAGGCCGACCGCCCCCGTCCCGCAGCAGAGGTCGACGACGACCGCGCCCTGACGCGCCCGCTCGGCCGCCGCGCGGGCGAGCAGCTCCGTCCGGCGGCGGGGCACGAACACGTGCGGGTCCACCGGCACCTTCAGGCCGTCGAAGGCGGCCCAGCCGAGCAGCGGCGCGAGCGGGTCGCCCGCGACCCGTCGCGCGACGAGCGCCTCGAGGTCCCCGCCCGCCTCCTCGAGCAGCGCCGCCTCGTCCTCCGCGAACACGACGCCGGCGGCGCGGAGCCGCTCGACGACGCTCAGCGGGCCGCGACCGGCAGGTCGTCGCGGTTCACCCCGCCGCGCCGCCACTCGACGATCCGCCAGCGCCGCTTGAGCGCCTGCCGCGCCAGCCGCGCGTCCGGGTTCACGGCCGTGGCGGTGCCGACGAGCGACAGCCACGGCAGGTCCGCGACGCTGTCCCCGTACGCGTAGGACGCGGCGAGGTCGTAGCCGCCGCGCTGCGCCGCCCGCTGCAGCCACGCGGCCCGCGCCTCGTCGACCAGCGGCGGGGCGCCGAGGTAGCCGGTCAGGGTTCCGTGCTCCTCGTGCATCGTGCCGGCGACGACCTCGTCGAAGAGGTGCGCGAGCGGCTCGGCGAGCACCCCGATCGAGCCGGTGAGCAGCACGGTGCGGTGCCCGGCGGCCCGGTGCTGCCGCACGCGCTCCAGCGCGTCGGCGCTCGTGTGGGCGAGCAGCGCGTCCGTGTAGCGGCCGCGCACGGCGCGCTCGAGCCCGGACGCGGAGGTGCCGGCGTAGCGGCGCAGGAAGGTGCGGATGAACTCGCCGCGGTCCCGGTGCTCGGCCGCGAGGTAGGCGGGCAGGCGGGTGAGGATCGCCGCGGCTTCGGCCAGCGCGGCCCCGTCGCCGCTGGCCGCCTGCCGCACCCAGAGCAGCTGCTGCACGATGTTCGAGTCGACGAGCACGCCCTCGAGGTCGAACACGGCGAGCACGTCGGTGCGCTCGGGCAGGTCCGGCGCGGTCTGCGGGGCGGCGGCGCTGCTGCGCCCCCGCTGGAAGACCCGCATCAGCTGGGTCACGGCCGGCACGTGCACGCGCTGCAGGTAGTCGCGCCAGTCGATGCGCGTCACGTCGAACGCCTCGTCCGGCCGGTCGGCGGCGACCCGGGCGGAGAGCGCCCGGGCGTTCGCGTCGTCGAAGATCACCTCGGTGCCGACGTACGCGCGGTACAGGTCCGACAGGGTGCGGAGGCTCGCGAGGTCGCGCTCCCGCTTGCCCATCGTCTTCTGCCAGCCCCGGGTGCGCGCGCTCGACGGCAGCCGGTCGAGCGCGGTGTTCGCCGCGCCGACGACCCGCTCCAGCCGCGTCAGCGAGCGCTCGAGGCGGCGGTCGCCGGGGAACCGCCAGATCGGCAGCCGGTCGGCGCCCGCGGTGTCCGGGATCGGGTTGGCGGTGAAGTACTCGCGCACGTTGCCGTACATGGAGTGGAACGGCAGCGGGTTGCTCGCGCCCGAGGCGACGTGCAGGTAGCGGGGCGCGCCCGCGGGCGGCGGCGTGGCCGCGGCCGCGAGGATCGCGTTCACGACGAAGTCGACCGGGATGACGTCGAGCACGCTGTCCGGCACGCCCGGGAAGTCGGGCAGCTGCCCCTTGCCGAAGGCGAGGATCAGCGGGTCGGCGACCTTGAAGCCGTCGATCCAGCCTGGGGAGGGGTGCGCGAGCGCGCTCTCGATGACGCTCGGCCGCACGACGGAGAGCCGGTGCTCGGCGCCCCACAGCTCCTCGGCCGCGCGCTCGGCGAGGGCCTTCGTCAGGGTGTACACGTCGGTCCAGCCGAGGCTCTGCGCCCGGGCGCGGCCCGCGGCGACGAGGCGCTGCTTGACCCAGGCGATCCGCGCCTCCTCCGCGGCGCGCGCGACGGCCTGCGGGCCCTCCTTGCCGTGCTGCAGGCGTGCCGCGGATAGCAGCCCCTTGAGCACCCCCGGCTCGCGGCTGCGCAGCTCGACCCGCTGGCGGGCGGCCGCGGCGGCGTCGGACTCGACGCGCCAGTCGGCGTCGTGCGTCAGCCGCGCCTCCGGCAGCACGCCCTTGCGGATGCCGCCGACGTAGCAGGTGGAGACGTGCACGACGTGCGGGTCCGCGCCGGTGGCCCGGATCGCGGTGTAGAGGTTCCGCGCGCCGCCGGTGTTCGTCGCGAACGCCTCGTCGATCGGCGGGTCGAACGAGACGGTCGAGGCGCTGTGGATCACGACGTCGAGGTCCGCCGGCAGGTCGCCGACCGCGTCGAGCGAGCCCTCGACCGCGGTGACGCGCTCGGCGAAGACGCGCGCCGCCTCGTCGCGGCCGACCGCCTCGCGCCACGGCTTGAACACCGGCTTGGACAGCAGCTTGCGCACGCGGTCCTCGGCCGACTGGCCCGCCTTGCCGCGGACGAGCATCGAGACGCGGGCGTCGGGGTGGGAGACGAGCAGGCGCTCGAGCACGGCCTGTCCGACGAAGCCCGTGCCGCCCGTGAGCAGCACGTGGCCCGAGATCCGGCCGACGGGCTCGGGGGCGGGGGTTCCGGTGCCGGCTCCGGCTGCGTTCGTCATCGGGTCCGTATCGTATTGGCCCGTGACGACGGCACTCGTGACCGGGGCGACGAGCGGCATCGGCGCCGCGTTCGCCAGGGCGCTCGCCCGCCGCGGCTGGGACCTGGTCCTCGTCGCGCGGGACGAGGAGCGGCTGGAGGCCGAGGCGCGCGCGCACCGCGCGGCGGGCCGGCGGGTCGAGGTGCTGCGCGCCGACCTCGCCGACCGGGCGGACGTCGACCGCGTCGCGGCGCGCTTGGAGGACGCCGACCGGCCGGTCGACCTGCTCGTGAACAACGCCGGCTTCTCGGTGCGGGAGCCGCTGACGGGCAGGGACGTCGCCGCGCACGACCGGGCATTCGAGGTGATGGTGCGAGCGGTCCTCGTGCTCTCCGGGGCCGCCGGGCGGGCGATGCGGGCGCGCGGGCGCGGCCGCATCGTGAACGTCGGCAGCACGGCGGGCCGCATGACGATGGGCGGCTACTCGGCGATCAAGGCCTGGGTGACGGTCTTCACCGAGGGCCTGTCGAACGAGCTCGCCGGCACCGGCGTGACCGCGATGGTGCTCGAGCCCGGCTGGGTGCGCACGGAGTTCCACGAGCGGGCGGGCATCAGCGCGTCCTCGATGCCGTCGGCCCTCTGGCTCGACGCGGACGCGCTGGTGGAGTCCGCGCTGAAGGACCTGTCGCGGGGCGTCGTGGTCTCGACGCCGTCGCTGCGCTACAAGGCGCTGATGCTCGTCGTGCGGCACGGGCCGCGCGGCGGCGTGCGGCGCGTCTCGCGGGCGCTGTCGTCGCGCCGCCGCGCTAGCCTCTCCCCGTGACGGAGCCGGTGCGAACGAAGACGGGCACCCGCTCCGAACCACCCGCCGTGCAGTTCGACCGGTACACCTCGCGCCCCATGGCCGCGGCGCGATGGGTCGCGCAGCGGGTGCTGCTCGGCGCAGTCGTGCGCGGCGTCATCACGGTGCGCGTGTTCGGGCGCGAGCGGCTCTCGGGGCTCAAGGGCGCGTTCGTCGTCGTGGCGAACCACTCGAGCCACCTCGACGCCCCGCTGATCTTCACCACGCTGCCGCGGCGGCTCGCCCGGTACCTGTCGGCCGGGGCCGCCGCCGACTACTTCTTCGACGTGCGCTGGCGCAAGGGGCTCACCGCCCTGTTCTTCAACGCGTTCCCCATCCACCGCGCCGGGATCAACCGGCCGGCGTCGGAGGCCCGCGCGCTGCTGCAGCGCGGCGTGCCGCTGCTCGTCTTCCCGGAGGGGACGCGCAGCCGCACCGGTCGGATCGGCACGTTCAAGTCCGGCGCGGCCGGGCTCGCCTCCAGCGAGTCGGTGCCCGTCGTGCCGGTGGCCATCATCGGCGCCTCCATCGCCCATCCGCGCGGCTCGAAGTGGCCCAAGCGCGGGCGGCTGCCCGTCGGGGTCGTCTACGGCGACCCGGTCTACGCGGAGGCGGGGGAGCCCGCCGCCGAGTACATGCGGCGGGTCCGGGGCGAGGTGCAGCGCCTGCACGAGGAGCACGCGGAGGTCGTCCTCGGCCCCGCCACGAGAGGACGCCCGTGACCGATCTCGCCCCGCTGTCGACCCCCTCCGGGGAGTCGACCACGCCCGCCGCGCCCGTCGAGCACATGAAGTGGTGGGGCTGGGGCGTGCCCGGCGTCGCGTTCCACCACGAGGACAAGCCCGAGTTCGCGCCGTTCGTGAAGAACGCGGTCGGGCTCGACCTCCACGCCGCGCAGCCGCTCGAGCAGCCGGACTTCGGCGCCCTCGACGTGCCCGCCTCGATCGCGCCGGACGCGCTGCGCGAGGCGCTCGCGCGCGCCGTCGGCGAGGGCAACGTGCGCGACGACGACCTCGACCGGGTCGTCCACACCTACGGCAAGAGCCTCCGCGACCTCGTCCGCGTGCGCGCCGGGGACCTGCCCCGCGTCCCGGACCTCGTCGTCTACCCCGCGGACGAGGACGGCGTGCAGCGCGTCGTCGACGCGGCGGTCGCGGCCGACGCCGTCCTGATCCCGTTCGGCGGCGGCAGCAACATCGCAGGGTCCCTGCAGCCCGACACCGCGGAGACCCGGCCGATCGTGTCGGTCGACCTCGGCCGCCTCGATCGGGTGCTCGACATCGACGAGGCCGCGGGGCTCGCCCGCATCCAGGCGGGGGCGCTCGGCCCCGCCATCGAGGCGCAGCTGAACCCGCGCGGGTGGACGATCGGGCACTTCCCCGACTCGTTCACGCACTCGACGCTCGGCGGCTGGGTCGCGACCCGCTCCTCGGGCATGCAGTCCGACAAGTACGGGGACATCGCGGACATCACCCGCGGCCTCCGGGTCGCGCGACCGGGCGGGATGCTCGAGGTCCGCGCCGTCCCGTCGGCGTCCACCGGCCCCAGCGTGCGGGAGATGGTGCTCGGCAGCGAGGGCCGGCTCGGCGTGATCACCGAGGCGACGGTGCAGGTGCACCGGATCCCGGCGAAGCGCGTCATCCACGCCTACTTCTTCCCGAACTGGAAGGCCGGCTCCGCCGCGATGCAGGCGATCGCCGCGAGCGACGTGCACCCGTCGGTCACGCGCGTGTCGGACGCCCGCGAGACGGGCTTCTCGCTCGCGACCTCGAAGGAGCGGCGCGGCTTCTCCGCGCTCGCCCAGAAGGGCCTCTTCACCGTGCTCAGGAAGCGCGGGTGGGATCTCGACCAGCTCTGCCTGTCCTTCATCGGCTACGAGGGGGAGCCGTCGACCGTCGCCGAGCAGCGCAAGGCGGTCGAGCGGATCGTGAAGGCCCACGGCGGCATCGGCGTCGGCACCGGCCCCGGCGTGCTGTACGACCAGAAGAAGTTCGACACGCCGTACCTGCGCGACTTCCTGCTCGACCGGGGCGCGGGCGGCGACGTGTCCGAGACCGCCGCGCCCTGGTCGCGCATCGACGGGCTGCACGACGGCGTGATCGCCGCGGCGGAGGACGCGTACCGGCGCATCGGCCGCAAGGGCTGGATCATGTGCCACCTGTCGCACTCGTACCACTCGGGCGCGTGCCTGTACTTCACCTTCGCGTTCGTCTTCGGCGACGACCCGATCGCGGAGTACGACACCGTCAAGTCGGCGGTCCAGCAGGCGTTCATCGACCTCGGCGGCGTGCCGAGCCACCACCACGGCATCGGCGTGGAGCACGCGCAGTGGCTGCCGGACGCGATCTCCGGCCAGGGCGTCGCGGTGATCGAGGGCCTGTTCGCGGCGACCGACCCCGGCCGCCACCTGAACCCGGCGAAGATCACGCGCTGATCGCGGTCCCGCGGGTCGGGCCGCGACCGTCATCCGGTCGGGCGGTACCGGACCCGGCCCCCGCGGCCGTCAGGTCGCGGCGGCGTCCGCCCGCTCGGTCGCGTACGCCTCCGACAGGCGCCGGTCGCGGCCGCGGTGCCGCCGCACGATGACGGCGAGCGCCATGCCGCCCAGCACGGACACGACGCCCAGCCCGACCGCGTAGACGCCGGTGGCGATCGCGCCCACCTCGCCGGCCGTACCGGCCCGCAGGGTGTCGTACTCGAAGGCGGGCACGACGTTGCCGGTCAGCACGATCGCGACGATGGTGCCGATGCCGCCCATCGAGTCCCACAGGCCGTGCAGCACCGCCACGAGCAGGTAGACGAGCGGGATGGTCCAGCGGAAGCGGTAGGAGCGGCCGTCGCGGGAGGCGCCGAAGATCGCGGCGCCGAGCACGGCGGTCCACAGCACGTGCCCGAGCGGGGTGAGCACCGCGCGCACCGCCTCCGTCTGCAGCAGCGACACGAGGTCGATGCCGCGGCTGCCGAGCGCCGCGTTGAAGGCGTACCCGGCGGACTCGAACGCCGCGAAGCCGCCGCCGACCGTGGCGCCGAGCAGCGCGCCCTGGCGAGCCGTCTTGGGCCGCAGGCGCAGCCCCATCAGCACGAGCACGACGCCCTTCACGAGCTCTTCGACCAGCCCGATCACGAGGAAGCCGACGATCCCGGCGACGCGCAGCGGCGCCTCCAGCAGCGAGGCGCCGAGCACGCCGAGGACCCCGCCGACGAAGAAGGCGATGATCAGCGAGGTGGTCGGGTAGCCGCTGCTCATCCGCTCGGCGGCGAAGAGGACCACGGCGAACGGCACGAGGAAGCTGCCGATCAGGATCAGCGTCGGCACGAGGTTGGTGTTGAGCGTGGCGACGGTCGCCGCGATGGTCAGCCCCCAGAGCAGCGCGCCGACCAGCAGCACCTTCCACCACCAGCCGTGCCGCCGCCCGCGCACGGGCTCGTCGGCGTGGAGGTAGGGCGTCTCGGCCCTCGCGGTCTGCGTCGGTGCGGCGGTCACCTCGGAACGCTCGCACCGCGAAGCCGAGTGCCAGCCGACGGTCGTGCCGCCCTCGGGCGACGTGGAGCGGGACGTCAGGCAGCATCGGACGGTGACCCGACCCGCGCGCCGCCTGCCGCCGCTGCCCGCGTTCTGGGCGGTGGCCGCCGCCTTCCTCGCCGCGATGGCCTTCACGACCGTGCCGACGCCGCTCTACGCGCTCTACCAGCAGCGCGACGGCTTCCCGACCTGGGTGATCACGGTCGTGTTCGCGGCCTACGCCGTCGGCGTCGCCGTCAGCCTGTACCTCGTCGGTCACGTCTCCGACCGGATCGGACGCCGGCCGCCCGCGATCGCGGCGGTGGTGCTCGAGATCGCGGCCGCGGTCGTCTTCATCGTCTGGCCCGGGGTGCCGGGCCTGCTCGTCGCCCGGCTGCTCACCGGCCTCGGCGTCGGGGCGCTGACGGCGGCGGCGACCGCTCACCTCGGCGAGCTGTGGCACCGGGCCGGACGCGGCGGGGCGACGCCGGCGTCCGTCGCGACCCTGGCGAACATCGGCGGGCTCGGCGTCGGCCCGCTCGCGGCGGGCCTGCTCGCCCAGCTCGTGCCGCTGCCGCTGGTGGTGCCCTACGTCGTCGGCGGCGCCGCCCTCGTGCTCGCGGCGATCGCCCTGCTGCTCGTGCCGGAGACCGTCCCGGCACGGCCCTGGCGCTGGCACCCGCAGCGCCTGCGCGTGCCGGAGGAGGGACGCGGGGCGTTCTGGGCCGCCGGCGCCGGCGCCTTCGCGGGCTTCGCCGTCTTCGGCCTCGTCACCGCGCTGTCGCCGACGTTCGTGGCGGGCGAGTTCCACGCGACGAGCCGGATCGACGCCGGTCTCGTGCCGTTCGGCACCCTCGCGGTCGCGGCGGTCGGTCAGGTCTTCCTGACCCGGGTCGCGATGCGCGTGCAGCTCGTCGTCGCGACCGCGGCGATGGCCGCGGGGCTCGCGGGCCTCGCGACCGGCGCGGTCGTCGCCGCGCTGCCGCTCTTCGCCGGCGGCGCGCTGCTGGCGGGCTTCGGCGTCGGGCTGCTCTTCCGCGGCGCCCTCGCGACGGCGTCCGGGCTCGTCGAACCGGGGGAGCGGGGCTCGGTGCTCGCGGCGGTCTTCCTCATCGCCTACGTCGGGCTCACGGTGCCGGTGCTGCTCGTCGGGGCCGCACTCGTCATCGCCCCGGCGGTGCCGGTGCTGGTCGTCTTCAGCGCGGTGATGCTCGTGCTGGCGGTGGTCGCCGGCCCGAGGATGGCGCGCCGCGCCGCCTGACGACGTCCCGGTCCGCCGGGGTCGGGTGCCCGCGGCGGGGGCGCCCGGGCCGTGCGCGGCCCGACTGGTACCATGGGGCGTCCGCGAGTTCGCGGACGACGGAGCAGACCGGCTGGGAGCTGGTCGTTGGTGGTGGACTCCGGGGCCAGGCAGGTCCCGTGCTCTTCTCCCGATGACCAGGGGCCGCGACGACTCGCGGCTCGCTGTGCTCCTCCCCGAGCCGATCCCGTCTGCTCCTTCCCACATGGAAAGGAACGGGAACCTCTTGGAAGGTCCTGAGATCAAGTCCGCCGAGGCCGTCATCGACAACGGCCGCTTCGGCACCCGCACCATCCGCTTCGAGGCGGGCCGGCTCGCCCAGCAGGCGCAGGGCAGCGTCGCCGCGTACCTCGACGAGGACACGATGCTGCTGTCCGCGACCAGCATCGGCAAGCACCCCAAGGAGCAGTTCGACTTCTTCCCCCTGACGGTCGACGTCGAGGAGCGCTCCTACGCCGCGGGGAAGATCCCCGGCTCGTTCTTCCGCCGCGAGGGCCGGCCCTCGACGGAGGCGATCCTCGTCTGCCGCCTGATCGACCGGCCGCTGCGCCCGTCCTTCATCACCGGCCTCCGCAACGAGGTGCAGATCGTCATCACCGTGCTGTCGATCGCCCCGGGCGAGTTCTACGACGCGCTCGCGATCAACGCCGCGTCCGCGTCGAGCCAGCTGTCCGGCGTGCCGTTCTCCGGCCCGATCGGCGGCGTGCGCCTCGCCCTCATCGACGGCCAGTGGGTCGCCTTCCCGACGTTCGAGCAGCTGCAGGACGCCGTCTTCGACCTGACGGTCGCGGGCCGGGTCACCGAGTCCGGCGACGTCGCGATCATGATGGTCGAGGCGGAGGCGACGGAGACCGCGTTCGAGAAGATCCGCGCCGGCGCGCAGAAGCCGAGCGAGGAGGTCGTCGCGCAGGGCCTCGAGGCCGCGAAGCCGTTCCTCAAGACCCTGGTCGAGGCGCAGGCCGACCTCGCCCGCCAGGCGGCGAAGGAGACCCGCGACTACCCGGTCTTCCTGCCCTACTCGGACGAGACCTACGCCGCGGTCGAGGCCGCCGCGCTCGACGAGCTGCGCGGCGTCTACCAGATCGCCGACAAGCAGGAGCGCCAGGACGCGGACGACGCCCTGAAGGCGCGCGCCCGCGAGGCCGTGTCGGCGAAGGTCGACGCGGACGAGCTGCCGGTCGCGGCGCTGACGGAGTTCTCCGCCGCGTACAAGTCGGTCACGAAGAAGGTCGTGCGCGGCCGGATCCTGTCCGACGGCGTCCGCATCGACGGCCGCGGGCTGAAGGACATCCGCCCGCTCGACGCCGAGGTCGCGGTCATCCCGCGCGTGCACGGCTCCGCGATCTTCCAGCGCGGCGAGACGCAGATCCTCGGCGTGACCACGCTGAACATGCTGAAGATGGAGCAGCAGATCGACTCGCTGTCGCCCGTCACGAAGAAGCGGTACCTGCACCACTACAACTTCCCGCCCTACTCGACCGGTGAGACGGGCCGCGTGGGCAGCCCGAAGCGCCGCGAGATCGGGCACGGCTTCCTCGCCGAGCGCGCGCTCGTGCCGGTGCTGCCGGCCCGCGAGGACTTCCCCTACGCGATCCGTCAGGTCTCCGAGGCCCTCGGGTCGAACGGTTCGACCTCGATGGGCTCGGTCTGCGCCTCCACGCTGTCGCTGCTGAACGCGGGCGTGCCGCTGAAGGCGCCGGTGGCGGGCATCGCGATGGGCCTCGTGTCCGACACCGTCGACGGGGACACGCAGTACGCGACCCTCACCGACATCCTGGGCGCGGAGGACGCGCTCGGCGACATGGACTTCAAGGTCGCCGGCACGAGCGAGTTCGTCACGGCGATCCAGCTCGACACCAAGCTCGACGGGATCCCCTCCAGCGTGCTGGACGGGGCGCTGCAGCAGGCCAAGGAGGCCCGCCTCACGATCCTGAACGTCCTCAACCAGGCGATCGACACGCCCGACGAGATGGCGCCGACCGCGCCGCGCGTCATCAGCGTGCAGATCCCGGTCGACAAGATCGGCGAGCTGATCGGCCCGAAGGGCAAGACTATCAACGGGATCCAGGACGACACCGGCGCCGACATCTCGATCGAGGAGGACGGCACCGTCTACATCGGCGCCGTCGACGGCCCGAGCGCGGAGGCTGCGCGCGCCGCGGTGAACGCGATCGCGAACCCGCACAACCCGGAGATCGGCGAGCGGTTCCTCGGCACCGTCGTCAAGATCGCCGCGTTCGGCGCGTTCGTGAGCCTGCTGCCCGGCAAGGACGGCCTGCTGCACATCAGCGAGGTCCGCAAGCTCGCCGGCGGCAAGCGGGTCGAGAACGTGGACGACGTGCTGTCGGTCGGCCAGAAGGTCCAGGTCGAGATCACGAAGGTGGACGACCGCGGCAAGCTGTCGCTCGCGCCCGTGGTCGAGGAGCCGGCGACCGTCTGATCGCTCCTGACGAAGGCCCCCTCCTCGCACGAGGAGGGGGCCTTCGTCAATCATGTTCGCAGTGTCTTCGAACGTGAGATACTGGTCGTTGTCAGGTCGTCGTGCTGCAAGGAGGCTGATCGGGTGATCCCAGCGTCCGGTCCCGTCTCGCGACGAGTCGGCTCCACCGGCATGGCGGTGTACCCGATCGCACTCGACGCCAGCGTCTTCGGCTGGGCGAACGATGCCAAGACCACCGCCGACGTGCTCGACCTCTTCTACGCCGCGGGCGGCGATCTGATCAGCACCGCCGCGCACTACGCCGGCGGGCGCAGCGAGGTCATGATCGGCTCGTGGCTCTCCCGCCACGAGCACCGCGACCGGCTCGTGATCGCGACGAAGGTCGGCCGCCACCCCGACGCGCTCGGCCTGTCGGCCCGCTCGCTCCGCCGCGGGGTGACCGACTCGCTCGAGCGCCTGCAGCTCGACCGCATCGACGTCCTCGGCCTCGACGGCGAGGACCCGTCGACGCCGATCGAGGAGACCCTGACCGCGGCGGCCGAGCTGCAGGCGCAGGGGCGGATCGGCCACCTGAGCGCCTCCGGGTTCTCGGCGGCCGGCCTCCGCGAGGCGGTCAAGGTCGCGCGCCGTCTCGAGGTCCCGGGCGTCCAGCTGCTGCTCGCCGAGTACAACCTGCTCGAGCGCCGGCACTACGAGGAGGAGGTCGCGCCGATCGCGCTGGCCGCGGACCTCGGCGTGCTCGCCCGCATCCCGCTCGCGAACGGCTACCTGCGCGGCGACTTCCGGTCCCGCCACGACAGGCCGGCGTCGCCGATGTTCCAGGGGGCGCTGCAGTACGTGAACCGGCGCGGCTCGGCCGTGCTGGGCGTGCTCGACGAGATCGGCGCCGAGGTCGGGCAGCACGTCGGCCGCGTCGCCCTCGCCTGGCTGCTGACGAAGCCGATGGTCGTCGCGCCCGTGGTGCGGGTGCCGAGCGCCCGCGCGCTCGCCGACCTGCTGCCGGGAGCGGCCCTGCAGCTGACGCCGTCGCAGGTCGAGCGGCTGGACCGGGTCTCGGAACCCTGACCCGCCGCGGCGACTGCCGCGTCCCCGCCCGGCCCGGCCCTACGCTCGCGCCGGGGGAGGGCCCATGCACGACGACGCGCGCCGCGGTGCGGGACGACCGGACGACGAGACGCGTCCGCTGCTCTTCGCGCCGCCGGAGACGCCGGCCGACCCGGAGCCCGCGGTCGCAGCCGCGCTCTCGGTGATCCAGCGGTCGCTCGCCGCCATGTCGAGCGCCGCGACGAGACCCCTGCTCGACCCTCCCACCCAGCCCTTCCGGCTGCGCCCGGTCGCCGGCACCGGGGTCGCCGTCTTCCCCGTCGTCCTCGACACCCGGCTGCTCGGCGGCCTGCCGGACCGGACCGGGGCGCACCGGGTGCTCGACGCCTACGCGGCGATCGGCGGCAACGCGCTCGTGGTCGACGACGCCCCGGACGGCGTCGCCGCCCAGACGGTCGGCACCTGGCTCGCGGCGCGACGACGGCGGGACTCGACCGTGCTGCTCGGACGGGTCGGGTCCGGCGGTCTCGCCGCCCCGCAGCTGGCGGCCGCGGTCGAGCGGCTGCTGCGCCGGCTCGGCACGGACCGGCTCGACCTGCTCGTGCTCGCCGGGGAGCCCGCGGGGACCTCGTTCGAGGAGACCCTGACCGCGGGGGCCGGGCTCGTGGAGCAGGAGCGGGCGGGGCACCTCGTGGCGGGCCCGATCGGGGCCTCCCGGCTCATCCGCGCGCGGGTGCTCGCCGGGCAGCGGGACCTGCCCCGGCTGGCCGGCCTCGCCACGCCCTACAGCCTGCTGCGTCGCGACGCGCACGAGGGCGAGACCGCCGCGGTGGTGCACGCGCAGCAGCTCGCCCTGCTGCCGACGGCTCCGCTGGCGGGCGGCTTCCTCGCCGGGGAGGCGCCGACGCGGTCCGCCCTGCGGCGGCTGCGCGAGCTGCACCCGGAGCGGGCGCAGCGGATGCAGCCGCTCGTCAACCGGCGCGGCCTGAAGGTGCTCGACGCGGTCGTGGCCGTCGCGGCGGAGCGCGAGGTGCCGCCGTCGGCCGTCGCCCTCGCCTGGCTGCTCACCCGGCCGCACGTCGCCGCGCCGGTCGTCGCGGCGGCGTCCGTCGAGCAGGTGTGGTCGGCCGGCGCCGCCGCGTCCGTGCACCTCTCGCGGGCGGAGGCCGCGGCGCTCGAGCGCGCGAGCGCCTGACGCTCAGCCCGGCTGCGCGATCAGGCGCTCCGCCGCGCGCTCGAAGGCGCTGACCGCGGCGACCGCGTCGCCGGCGTACGCGCCGCTGACGACGCCGTCGCGGAGCAGCACGAACTCGTCGGCCGCGGCGCCCGGTCGCGGGTGCCCGAGCTCGCGGAAGCGGTCCTCCAGGAAGCCCGTGAACCAGTCCCGGTGCTCGGCGACGGCGACGCGGACGGGATGGGCGCGGTCGGTGAACTCGGACGCCGCGTTGGTGAAGGGGTCGCCCCGGAACCCGGGACGCGCGGCGTCGCCGGCAGCGGCGGCGACCAGCGACCGGAGCGCCTCGACCGGTGAGGACGCGTGCGCCTGCAGCGCCTGCAGCGCCTCCCGCGCGGCGGAGTCCCGGCCGACCACGTACTCGAGGATCAGCGCGTCCTTCGACCCGTACTGCTTGTAGAAGGTCGCCTTCGTGACCTTCGCCTCGGACAGCAGTCGGTCGACGCCGGTCGCGACGATGCCGTCGGCGGTGAAGAGCCGGTCCGCGACCTCCTGCAGGCGCAGCCGCGCGGGGGAGGCCTGCCGGGCGGGGATCCCGCTCACGCCCACCTCCTGCGGTCCGGAGCGCTCACGCTAGCAACCGCCTGTGCGCTCCGGCGCTGCGGACGCCGGCCGGTAGGCTGCGAGGGCGATGTCGCAGCACCTCTACCTCGTCCGGCACGGGGAGCACCGGGACGCGGAGCACGGGCTGACCGACGGGCCGCTGTCGCCGCGCGGCCGGCGACAGGCGGAGCAGCTGGCGGGCCGACTCGGCGGGCTGCCGATCACCGCGCTCTGGCACGCCCCGAGCGTCAGCGCCACCGAGACGGCCGGCATCGTCGCCGAGCTGCTGCCGTCCGTGCACCCGAAGCCGTCGGCGCTGCTGTTCGACACCATCCCTTCGGGGCCCGTCGACGGCACCCCGAAGGCGTTCGGCGCCTGGTTCGCGTCGATCACCGAGGCCGAGATCGAGGCCGGCTCGGCGCAGATGGCGGACGCGGAGGCGGAGTTCGTCATCCCGGGCGGCCAGGAGCGGCACGACGTGCTGATCACCCACAACCTCGTGATCGCGGAGTTCGTGCGCTTCGCCTTCGACGCGCCCGCCTGGCGCTGGCTCGGTCTCACGCAGGCGCACTGCGGCCTCACCGTGCTGCGGGTGCGCTCCGGACGCCCCGTGACGCTGCTGACGCACAACGACCTGGCGCACCTCCCCGTCGAGCTGCGCACGGGCCTCGTCGAGCCGCTGCCGATCTGACCGGCGCGGACCCGTCAGTCGAGCGGCAGCGCGTACCAGTCGGTCGCGTTCGGGTTGTCGTTGTACGGCGGCACCGGCCGGAAGCCGACGGACCGGTAGAGGCCGCCGGCGGCCTCGAGGGACCGGTTCGTGTCGAGCACGACCGTCGCCGCGCCCGCCTCCCTCGCGCGCTCGACCGCGGCGGCGAGCAGCAGGCGGCCGAGGCCCGTGCCGCGCGCGGCCGGCGCGACGTAGAGGTGCTTGACCTCCATGCGCACGCCGGCGTCGTCGGCATCGAGGGGGCGGAGGCCGACGATCCCGACGTCCTCCGCACGGATCAGGGCGCCCGGCGCCCGGAAGGCGTCCGGGGCCGGCCGCGCGACCCGGTACCCGCCGCCCGGGAAGCCGGCGGCGCGTTCCGCGAAGTACGCGTCGAGCAGCCCCGCGGTGGCGGGGTCGTCCGGGTGGGTGTCGATCAGCCGCACGGGGCGACGGTACGCGAGGCCGTACGATCGGCGACCGTGATCCGCCTCGCCGTCGTCGGTGCCCGAGGACGAATGGGGCGCCTCGTCGAGGAGGTCGTCGCCGCGATGCCGGACGCCGAGGTCGTCCACCGCGTCGGCTCGGGCGACCCGCTCGCGTTCGGGGAGGCCGACGCCGTCGTCGACGTCACGCTGCCCCAGGTGTCGCCCGACGTCGTCCGCGCCGCCGGCCGCGCGAGCCTGCCCGTGCTCGTCGGCACGAGCGGCTGGTCCGCCGATCGCCTGGACGCGCTGCGGGCGGAGCGCGGCGAGGGCGGGCCCGCGGCACTCGTCGTGCCGAACTTCTCGCTCGGCGCCGTCCTCGCGGCGCGCTTCGCCGAGCAGGCCGCGACCTGGTTCGACTCGATCGAGATCGTCGAGGCGCACCACGCGGGCAAGGCGGACTCGCCGTCCGGCACCGCGGTCGCGACCGCCGAGCGCATCGCGGCGGCCCGCAGCGGGGTGGGGCCGGTCGCGGCGCCGCACACGGACCAGCGGGCGCGCGGGCAGCAGGTGGGCAGCGTGCCCGTGCACTCCCTGCGGCTCGACGGCGTCCTGGCGGCGCAGGACGTGCACTTCGGCGCCCCGGGCGAGGTGCTCACGATCACCCACCGCACGCAGTCGCGCGAGGCGTACGCCGCCGGGGTCCGGCTGGCCGTCCGGGCCCTGCCCGGGCTCACCGGCGTGGTCGTCGGGCTCGAGCCGCTGCTGACCCCGTGAGGGCGTTCGGCGGTGCGCTCGTCATGACGGCGGCGCTGCTGCTCTACCTCGGCGTCGTGGTGCTGCGCGCCGTCGCCTTCATCGCGAGCGGCGAGCCGATCGGCGTCGCGATCGGCGTCGCGCTGCTGGTGCTGCCGGTGATCGGCCTCTACCTGCTGGTGCGCGAGCTGCTCTTCGGGCTGCGGGCGACCCGGCTCACGCGACGCCTGGCGGAGGAGGGCCCGCTGCCCGCGGACGGCCTGCCCCGGCGCCCGAGCGGACGCGTGGAGCGCGCCGCGGCCGACGGCGCCTTCGAGCGCTGGGCGGAGGAGGCGGAGGCCGCCCCCGACGACTGGCGCGCCCAGCTGCGGCTCGGCCTCGCCTACGACATGGCCGGGGATCGCCGCCGGGCGCGCGCCGCGGTCCGCCGCGCGATCAGCGTCCATGCGGAGCGCCCCTGACCGTCGCCTCCTTGCGGAGCGCGCCCGCCCGTCGGTCGAGGTGCGAGCGCAGCGAGCCTCGAGACCGCTCCCGCCGGCGGGTACGGGAGGGCTCGAAGCTCCTCCGCCGCACCTCGACCGGCGGGGCTGCCCGACCCCGATGGGGTCAGGCCGCGGCGTCGACCGCCTCGTCGCTCGTGCGGTGGCGGAACACGAAGCCGTCCGACTCGAGCGCTGCGGGCACCACCCGCTGGTCCGGCAGCAGCAGCTCGCGGCCCAGGTCGCCGGCGACGGTCGACACGACCGCCTCCGGCAGCTTCAGCAGGTGCGGCCGGTGCAGGTCCGCCGCGGCACGGCGCGTGATCGCCTCGCTCGTCGCCGGCGTCGGGCCGACGAGGTTCACCGGCCCCTCGAGCCCGCTCGTCAGCAGGTGCACGATCGCCGCGGCCTCGTCGTGCAGGGAGATCCAGGGCCAGTGCTGCGCGCCCGACCCGATCGTGCTGCCGAGCCCGAAGCGGGTCGCGAGCAGCAGCGGCTGCATCGCGCCGCCGCCCGGCGCCAGCACGACGCCGGTGCGCAGCAGCACGGTGCGGGTGCGCGACGGCGCGAGCCGCGCCGCGCCCTCCCAGGCGACGCAGACCTCGGCGAGGAACCCGTCGCCGCGCGGCGACTCCTCGGTCAGCGTCTCACCCGGCCGGTCGCCGTAGAAGCCGACCGCCGACCCGGAGAGGAAGACCGGGGGCGGCGAGGCGGCCATCGCCATCGCCTCGACGAGCGCCTGCGTGGCCTTGACCCGCGAGCGCAGGATCTGCTGCTTGTACCCGCGCGTCCACGGGACGTGCATGAGCGGCGCGCCGCCCAGGTTCACGACCGCGTCGACGCTCTCGAGCAGCCGGAAGTCGAGGATCTTGGCGTCGGGCGCCCAGCTGAACTCGTGCTCGCTCCGCGGCGGCCGGCGCACCAGCCGGCTCACCGTGTGCCCGGCGGCCGTCAGCTGGCGGCGCAGCTCGGTGCCGACCAGCCCGCTGCTGCCGGCGACGAGGACGCGCAGCTTCGAGTCCTTGTCGATGGGGCGCCGGACGATCGGCTTCGGCACCGGCGTCACGGGCGGCGCGCTGCGCCGAGGGGCGGGCTTCGCGGAGGGCACCGGGATCCGCTTCTGCGCCATGGCGGTCAGGCTATCCGCGCGGCCGTGGAGGCCCGTCCAGGGCCCGCTCCAGCGCGTCGCGGAGCACGGCGGGCTCCGCCGGCCCCTTCACCCTCGTGCGGAGCCTGCGGTCGGCGTCGAGCACGAGCACCGACGGCGTGCGGGTGACGGCGTAGCGCCCGGCCAGGTCGCCGCGGGCGGTGAGGTCGACCTCGGCGATCCGGACGCCCGGCCGCTGCAGGTCCGCCAGCGCGGCGCGGACCGGGGCGGTGCGGTCGTCCTGCTGCGACGTGAACAGCAGCATCGTCGCCTCCCGACCGAACGCCTGCTCGGGCAGGGCGACGTGGTCGGGCTCCACCCGCTCGAGGGTGCCGGGCCGGACCGTCCCCGTCCCGCGCTGCCACGTCCATCCGAGCGCGGCCGCCACGGCCGCGGCGAGCACCAGCACGACCACGGTCACCGTCACGCCCGCCACGGTACGGGTCGTGTCCGTGGCGGCCGCTAGCCTCTGGCGCCGTGACCGCCGAGTTCCGCAGCACCATGACCGTCGAGCTCGTCCGAGCCGCGGCGCGCGACGCCGACGTGCTGTTCGCCGCCCGCGTCTCCACGCAGGGGGAGCAGACCCTCGAGACCGCCCAGGCGGAGGCGCAGGGCCGCGACCGCGGCCTGATCAACTACCTGATGCGCGACCGCCACGGGTCGCCGTTCGAGCACAACTCGATGACCTTCTACGTGCAGGCGCCGATCTTCGTGTTCCGCGAGTTCATGCGCCACCGGCTCGCGTCCTACAACGAGGAGTCCGGCCGATACCGCGAGCTGCAGCCGGTCTTCTACGTCCCGGACACGGACCGGAACCTCGTCCAGGTCGGCAAGCCCGGCGCCTACGAGTTCCTGCCCGGCACGCCCGAGCAGCACGGGCTGGTCGACGAGGCGGTGCGCGCGCAGTCCGTCGCCGCCTACGACGCATATCGCGCGATGCTCGACGCCGGGGTGGCGCGCGAGGTGGCACGCATCGTGCTGCCGCTGAACCTGTACTCGTCGATGTACGTGACGATGAACGCCCGCGCGCTCATGAACTTCCTGTCGCTGCGCACGAAGCACCCCGACGCGAAGGTGCCGTCGTTCCCGCAGCGGGAGATCGAGCTGGTCGCCGAGGCGATGGAGTCGCACTGGGCGCGGCTGATGCCCCTGACCCACGCCGCCTTCACCGGCAACGGCCGCATCGCCCCCTGACCGCCCGTCCGAGCGGCGAGTGGGCCGGGGAGGCGCCCCGGTAGGGTTCTGGACCGTGCCCGAGAACCCCTTCGGCCAGGTGCTCGTCGCCCTGGTGACCCCGTTCACGGCCGACGGCGAGGTCGACTGGCCGGCGGTCGAGCGCCACGTCGACTCGGTGATCAGCGCGGGCGCCGACGGCATCGTCGTGTCCGGCACCACCGGCGAGACCAGCACGCTCACCGACCCGGAGAAGCTGCGGCTCGTCGAGGTCGCCCGCGACGTCGCCTCGGGCCGGGCGAAGATCATCCAGGGCGGCGGCTCGAACGAGACCGCGCACGCCATCGAGCTCTACAAGAAGTCGGCGCACGCGAGCGACGGCGTGATGATCGTGACGCCGTACTACAACAAGCCGACGCAGGCGGGGCTGCTGACCCACTTCCGCATGGTCGCGGACGCCACCGACCTGCCAGTGATCCTCTACGACATCCCCGGGCGGACCGGGGTGCCGATCCGCTACGAGACGATCCTGCGCGCCGCGAAGCACCCGAACATCGTCGCCGTGAAGGACGCGAAGGGCGACTTCAGCGAGGTCAGCCGGGTGCTGAACCAGACCGACCTGCTCTACTTCTCGGGCGACGACGCGAACGTCCTGCCGCACCTGTCCATCGGGGCGTCGGGCCTGATCGGCGTGACGGCGAACATCGCCGCCGCGCCCTACCGGCGCATCGTGGACGCGGTGAACGCGGGCGACCTGGCGGCTGCGACGGCGCAGCACCGCCTGCTCGAGCCGCTCGTCCGGGCGGTGATGTCGCAGGTGCCCGGTACGGTCGCGGCGAAGTACGTGCTGCACGGGCTGGGCCGCATCGGCAGCCCCCGCGTGCGGCTGCCCCTGGTGGGGCCGGAGGAGGCGGAGGCCGCGGTGATCGAGGACGAGCTGGCGCTGGTGCACGGCGTGGAGGGGGCGGACTTCCGCAACTTCCGCCCCGACCGCAACGCGGCCGCGGGCGGCGCGCTGCCCAAGGTCGCGGGGACCACGCGATGACCCGCACGCTGCAGGACCCGGCGCCGGTGAAGGCGGGCGTGCTCCGCGTCGTGCCCCTCGGCGGCCTCGGCGAGGTCGGCCGCAACATGACCGTGTTCGAGATCGACGGCAAGCTGCTGATCGTCGACTGCGGGGTGCTGTTCCCGGAGACGGACCAGCCGGGTGTCGACCTGATCCTCCCGGACTTCGCCCCGATCCGGGACCGACTCGACGACGTGCTCGGCATCGTGCTCACGCACGGCCACGAGGACCACATCGGCGCGGTGCCGTACCTGCTCAAGCTGAAGCAGGACATCCCGGTGCTCGGGTCGGCGCTCACGCTCGGGCTCATCGAGGCGAAGCTCGACGAGCACCGCATCAAGCCGTACACCTTGACGGTGCAGGAAGGGCAGCTGGAGCGTCTCGGCCCGTTCGAGCTCGAGTTCATCGCGGTCAACCACTCGATCCCGGACGCGCTCGCGGTCGCCATCCGCACCTCGGCGGGCACGGTGCTGCACACCGGCGACTTCAAGATGGACCAGCTGCCGCTCGACGGCCGGCTGACGGACCTGCGCGCCTTCGCCCGGCTGGGGGAGCAGGGCGTCGACCTCTTCCTCTGCGACTCGACCAACGCGGACGTGCCGGGCTTCACGCCCCTCGAGCGGGCCATCGGCCCCGTGCTCGACGACGTGATCCGCCGGGCGCCCCGACGGGTGATCGTCGCGAGCTTCTCGAGCCACGTCCACCGCGTGCAGCAGGTGCTCGACGCCGCGACGAACAACGGGCGGAAGGTCGCGCTCCTCGGCCGCAGCATGGTCCGCAACATGCGGATCGCGTCGCAGCTCGGCTACCTCCAGGTGCCGGACGACGTGCTCGTCGACCTGAAGCGGGCCGCGCAGCTGCCGGACGACGAGGTCGTCTACATGTCCACGGGCAGCCAGGGCGAGCCGATGGCGGTGCTGTCCCGGATGGCGAACCTCGAGCACTCGATCGAGATCGGCGAGGGCGACACGGTGATCCTCGCCTCGAGCCTGATCCCGGGCAACGAGAACGCGGTGTACCGCGTGATCAACGGGCTGACGAAGCTCGGCGCGAACGTGGTGCACAAGGGCAACGCGAAGGTCCACGTGTCCGGCCACGCGGCCGCCGGCGAGCTGCAGTACGTCTACAACATCCTGAAGCCGAGGAACGCGATGCCGGTGCACGGCGAGGCGCGGCACCAGAAGGCGAACGCGCAGATCGCGATGGACACCGGGCTCCCGGAGGATCGCGTGCTGATCGTCGACAACGGCACGGCGGTCGACCTGGTCGACGGCGTCGCCCGGGTCGCCGGGCAGTACGACCTCGGCTTCGTCTACGTGGACGGCTCGAGCGTCGGCACGATCACCGACGCGGACCTGAAGGACCGCCGCGTGCTGGCGGAGGAGGGCTTCATCTCGATCTTCGTGGCGATCGACCCCGCGAGCGGACGCGCGGTCGTCGGACCGGAGATCCACGCCCGCGGCTTCGCGGAGGACGACGAGGTGTTCGAGAAGGTGCGGCCGCAGATCGTCGCCGCCCTGCTCGAGGCCGGCGGCAACGGCACGACGGACCTGCACGCGTACAGCCAGGTCGTGCGCCGCGTCGTCGGCCGCTGGGTCAACACGAAGCACCGACGCCGCCCGATGATCGTCCCGGTGATCGTCGGCGCCTGAGGCCGGGACCGGGTCCGGGTCTTGCCCGGATCCGGATCTCCTCCTGATCTGCAACCTGATGGTTGAAGATGTGGAGCCGACGCAGGCGGAGATCGACCGGATCTACCACGCGCTCGCGGACGCGACCCGGCGGGACATCCTCGCCCGGGTGGCCGGCCACGTTCCTCGATTACGACTTCACGGCGGGTGGGCGCTCGCACTGCGTCACGACCGGCCCGGCCGGCGAGCGCGCCCACGGGGTGTGGCGCATCGTCGAGATCGATCGGCCGTCGTCCTTCCTGCTCGAGGACGCCGTCACGGCCTGACCGTCGGGACGCCCCCCGTGTTCGGGGGGCGTCCCCCTCCTCCCTCGGGCGGGGGGCCGTGCCTAGCCTGGAGCCATGGCTGCGACTTCCGGCAAGGGCGGGGCCCGCGCGACGACCGCTCGCAGCGCGGGCACGACGACCCGCACGCGGGCGGGCTCGGGGCGGGCGCGCACGCCCGCGAACCGCACGAAGGCGTACCCGGCGGGGGCGCAGCAGGACACGATGGCCACCCGGGCCTACCTCGGGCTCGCGCACGTGGCGGGCGGCGCGGCCCGCACCTTCGGGCCCGAGACCCTGCAGCGGGAGCAGCGCCGCGACGGCGTGCCCTTCCTGCTGATGCTGCTCGCGGTGGCGGGCGGCGCCGTCGAGTGGTTCCTGCAGACGAACACGATCGCCCACGCCCTGCACCTCTACTCCTTCGGCGGGCTCTTCGGGCAGATCTCGGTCGGCATGCCGGTGCTCATGGCGCTGCTGGCCTTCTGGCTGTTCCGGCACCCGCCGTCGGTCCACGACAACCGGCGGATCGGGATCGGCACCGCGATGCTGCTCGTGGGCGCCGCGGCGGTCGCGCAGCTGGTGAACGGGCTGCCGCAGCCGTCGCAGGGCGTCGAGGCCCTCGCGGCCGGCGGCGGCGTGGCCGGCTGGCTCTTCACGGCCCCGCTCGTGCTGCTCGGCGGCGGCACGACGCTCCCCGGCGCGCTCGCGGCCGTCCTGCTCGTGCTCAGCGCCTTCGTGCTGACGAAGACCCCGCCGACGCGCGTGCCGCAGCGCCTGCGCGACGGCTACCGCTACCTGTTCGACGCCGGGCCGTCGCCCGAGCCCGAGCCCGCGGCGCCCAGGCGGAGGCGCGGTCGGAAGGACGAGGAGCCCGCTCCCGACGCGGTGGGGGAGGACCTGCACGGCGCCGACCTCGCGGGGCTCGGCCTCGAGGAGACCGAGGTGGAGGACCGCAGCGCGTCCGGCATCCGCGGCATGGTCCGACGGGTCATGGGCAAGCGCGGCGCCCTCGAGCAGGCCGAGCCGGAGCCGCCGCGGGAGGGGGACCCGGCGTACGACACCCCGCTGATCGGCGAGAGCGCTCGCACCGGAGCGCCCGCCCCCGCGCCCGGCGAGCTCTCCTCGCTGCTGGTCTCGGGACCCGTCGCCGAGACGCCGGCGCCTGCTGCGCCGGAGCCGGCGGAGCCCCAGGAGGGCGAGGAGGGCGAGTTCGGGTTCCTGTCGCTCGAGGAGCTGATGGCGGGCAAGACGCAGCCGCCGGCCGCAGCCGCAGCCGCGCCCTCGCCCGCGTTCACCGCTCCCGCCGCCGTCGAGACGCCGACGGCCGAGGCGGCGCCGGCGGCCGCACCCGAGGACGCCCCGGAGGAGGACCAGGGCTTCCGCGCCCAGGCCCCCGCCGGTGCCTACCGGCTGCCGCCGGAGCACGTGCTGGCGCCCGGCACCCCGCCGAAGGCGAGGAGCGAGGCGAACGAGCGGATCAAGGCGGCCCTGCAGGGCGTGCTCGACGAGTTCAAGGTCGACGCGAGGGCGACCGACTACCTGCGCGGCCCCACCGTCACCCGCTACGAGGTCGAGCTCGGGCCCGGGGTGAAGGTGGAGAAGGTCACCGCGCTCGCGAAGAACCTCTCGTACGCCGTCGCCTCCAACGAGGTCCGCATCCTCTCGCCGATCCCCGGCAAGAGCGCCATCGGCGTCGAGATCCCCAACGAGGACAAGGAGATCGTCAGCCTCGGCGACATCCTGCGGTCCCCGGCGGCGCGCAAGTCGCCGCACCCGATGACGATCGGCGTCGGCAAGGACGTCGAGGGCGGGCACGTCGTGGCGAACCTCGCCAAGATGCCCCACCTGCTCGTCGCGGGCGCGACCGGCGCGGGCAAGTCCTCGTTCGTCAACTCGATGATCACGAGCCTGCTGATGCGCGCGACGCCCTCCGAGGTGCGCATGGTGATGGTCGACCCCAAGCGCGTCGAGCTCACCGCGTACGAGGGCGTCCCGCACCTGATCACGCCCATCATCACGAACCCGAAGAAGGCGGCCGAGGCGCTGCAGTGGGTCGTGAAGGAGATGGACATGCGGTACGACGACCTGTCGTCGTTCGGCTTCCGCCACATCGACGACTTCAACCGGGCGGTCGCCGCCGGGGAGATACGGCTGCCGCCGGAGTCGAAGCGCAAGCTCGCCGCCTACCCGTACCTCCTGGTGGTCGTCGACGAGCTGGCCGACCTGATGATGGTCGCGCCGCGCGACGTCGAGGACTCGATCGTCCGCATCACGCAGCTCGCCCGAGCCGCCGGCATCCACCTGGTGCTCGCGACGCAGCGGCCCTCCGTCGACGTGGTCACGGGCCTCATCAAGGCGAACGTGCCGAGCCGCCTCGCGTTCGCGGTCAGCTCGTCGACCGACAGCCGGGTCATCCTCGACAAGGTCGGCGCGGACAAGCTGCTCGGTCAGGGCGACGGGCTCTTCCTGCCGATGGGCTCCGCGAACCCGATGCGCATCCAGGGCGCCTGGGTGAACGAGTCCGAGATCGCCGCCGTCGTGCAGCACGTCAAGAACCAGGCCCGCCCCGACTACCGCGAGGACGTCGAGGAGGTCGTGCCGACCAAGGAGATCGACGGCGACATCGGCGACGACCTCGAGCTGCTGCTCGCCGCCGTCGAGCAGGTCGTGACGACCCAGTTCGGCTCGACGTCGATGCTGCAGCGCAAGCTGCGGGTCGGGTTCGCCAAGGCCGGCCGCCTGATGGACCTGATGGAGTCGCGGAAGATCGTCGGCCCGTCGGAGGGCTCGAAGGCGCGCGACGTGCTCGTCACCGCCGACCAGCTGCCGGAGACGCTCGCCGCCATCCGCGGCATGCCGGGCAACGGCGCGGGCGGCGGCAAGGTCGCGCTCGACTACTTCGACGACGACGCGCCGGGGGAGGACTCGGAGGACGCCTGGTCGCTCACGGACCGCGAGTGAGGACGGGTGGCGCCCGTCAGGCGCCGCCCGACGCCGCGAGCCGTCGCCGCACCTCCTGCGCCATCGCGCGGAACCGGTCCCGCTCGACGTCGGCGTAGTCCTCGGCCTCCACGCTCGCGGTCAGCAGCCGCAGCTCGTCGGTGATCGCCGCGCGGACCTCCGCGGGGCGCGCCTCCGTCGCGACCTCCTGCAGCAGGTGGTGGAGGCGGACGACCGTGTCGAGGTCCCCGGCGCCGTAGCGGCGGATCTGCGTCAGCGACGCGCTGACCGCGGACGCGTAGTCGGCGCGGCGCGGGGCGAGGCGCGGGACGCCCTCGGCGTCGACGAGGGACGGCGGGGTCGGCGGCATGTCGCGCAGCCGGACCAGGATCGAGGCGATGTGCCCCAGGGCGTGCACCGCCGTCGTCGGGTCGTTCACGCCGGGGGAGAGGGCCTTCGCGGCGATGTCGACCATCTGCTGGACGCCGAAGAGGTAGTCCTGCGCGCTCGTCCGCTCGTACCGGACGGAGTAGGCCTTCACCAGGTCCGACGCGGCGTCCTCCGACGGCTCCGGCTGCACCCGCAGCAGCGGCAGCCCCTCGATGACGTGGCCGCCCACGTCGTGCAGCTCCTCGACGCGCAGGTCGTGCCGCGCCGCCGTGCGCAGCAGGCGGCCCCGGTCGACGCTGCTGATGAACCCGCTGCGGGTCGCCTGCACGACCGGCGCCCACGCCGGCAGGTCGAGGCGCTGCTGCGAGGACTCCTCGTCGCGGATCTCGCCCTCGACGACCTCGATCGCCTCGACGGTGTCCTCGTGCACCTCCTTCAGCATCGTCTCCACGCGCAGCTGCGCGGCGAGGTGCGCGAGGAACAGCACGAGCGTGATCACGCTGACGAGGGCGAGCACGAAGGCGAAGCTGATCGCGATCCTCGGCACGAAGGTCGAGTCGATGCTGGCCAGGTTGTCGGTCCGCACGGCGCGCAGCACGGTCAGGGCGTACGCGAAGGTGCCGAGGAAGACCGCGAGCGTGCCGTGCACGAAGCCGTCGCGCGCGAAGGTGCGCAGCAGCCGCGGCGAGGCCTGGCTGCTCGCCAGCTGGAAGGCGACCACCGTGAGGGAGAAGGTGAGCGACGTCGCGGTGATGAGCGCGCCGATGATCGAGCCGAGGACCGCGCGGGCCGTGTCCGCGTCGCCGTCGAAGACGAAGGTGCGCATCCGGGACGGGAAGTGGGTGCCGATCGCGAGGTCGAGCTGCGAGAGCGCGACGCCGAGGGCGACCGCGACGACCACGGCCAGCGCCGGCACCGGCCAGAGGCGGGCCTGCAGGGCCTCGCGCGCGCTGGCGAGCCGGGCGCGCGTCCTGCTGCCGCGGGCACGACTGGAGGCGGAGACCATCCGGCCATCCTGGCGGACCCGCTTCGGGAGGGCACCGGGTGTCGAGGCCCGCAGCCCGCCCGCGAGTACCCTCGGGAGCCGGGAGGCGCGATGTCCGAGACGGTGAGGCCGAGGATCCTGCGCGCCGGCGAAGGGCCCGTCTCCACGTGGAGCGCCCCGAACCTGATCTGCATCGTGCGGATCCTGCTCGTGCCGGTGTTCGTCGCGATGTTCCTCGCAGGGCTCGACGATGTCGCGCTGCGCTGGTGGGCGACCCTGCTGTTCGTCGTCACGATCGCGACGGACAGCGTCGACGGTCACCTGGCGCGCAGCCGGAACCTCGTGACCGACCTCGGGAAGATCCTCGACCCGATCGCCGACAAGGCGATCACCGGGGCCGCGCTCGTCGTCCTGTCCGCGGCCGGCGAGCTGCCCTGGTGGGTGACGGCGATCATCCTGCTGCGCGAGGTCGGCATCACGGTCTACCGCTTCGCGGTGCTGTCGAAGCGGGTCATCCCCGCGTCGAAGGGCGGGAAGCTGAAGACGGTGCTGCAGTCGGTCGCGATCACGCTCGCGCTCGCGCCCTTCCCCGCGCTGCTCGGGGACTGGGTGGACGTGGTGAACGCGGTCCTCATGTCCGCCGCCTTCCTCGTCACGGTCGTCACCGGGGTGCAGTACCTGATCGACGACCGCCGGCTGAACGCCCGGTGACCGCCGAGGCGGTCCTCGCCCTGCTCGCGCCGCGGGGGCAGCGGCTCGCCGTCGCCGAGTCCCTCACCGGCGGGCTGCTGACGGACGCCTTCGTGCGCGTGCCCGGCGCCTCGGCGGTGCTCCTCGGGGGCGTCGTCGCCTATGAGACCGCCCTGAAGTCGTCGCTGCTCGGGGTCGACCCGGAGCTGCTCGCGGCCGAGGGCCCGGTGCACCCGGAGGTCGCGCGGCAGATGGCGGCGGGCGTGCGCACGAGGCTCGCGGTGGGCGGCGAGCCGCCGGCGTACGGGCTCGCCACGACGGGCGTCGCGGGGCCCGGGCCGCAGGACGGCAGGCCCGCGGGGACCGTCCACATCGGGATCGCGACCCCGGAGGGCCTCTTCGCGCTCAGCGCGCGGCTCGGCGGGGATCGCGCGGCCGTGCGCGCCGCGACGGTCGGGCTGGCCGTGCGGGGGCTGCTCGACGCCCTGCACGCGGAATAGGTCGCGTTTCGATCCCGTTACCTCCAGCACGGCGGGCCGGCGGTGTCGCCATCCGGGCGTAGCGTCGGCTCCGTATCACCAGCGGGTACAGTGACCGTCCGCTCACGGCGTGGTGGTCATCGATTCGGCAGAAGGAGGGGGAGATGGTTCTCGTTCGACAGGAGCTCGGGGACGTCCTGCGGGACTTCCGGTTGCAGAAGGGCCGCACCCTCCGTCAGGTCGCGAGCAAGGCGTCCGTCGCCCTCGGCTACCTGTCCGAGGTGGAGCGCGGGCAGAAGGAGGCCTCGAGCGAGATCCTCGCCTCGGTGGCCGACGCCCTCGACACCCCGGTGTCGGTGATCATGCGCGAGGTCGGCGACCGGCTCGCGGTCCTCGAGGGCATCGAGGTGCCCGACGCGCTGCCTGCGGACTTCGACGAGCGGTTCGGTCGCGGTCCGGCGTCGCGCCGCGGTGACCTGGTGGTGCACTGACTGGCAGGAGGCGCCCGTGAGGGCGAGCGAGTTCCGGCGGGCCGTGGACGAGGAGTTCGGCCCCCAGGGTCGCGTGCTGACGCGCGAGCTCGTCGTCGACGAGCTGGGCGACCGGACGGCCGACGACGCGCTGGACGCGGGCGTGCCCGCCGGTGACGTGTGGCTCGCGCTCTGCCGCGCGAACGGGGTCCCGCGCGAGCGCTGGCACGGACGCGGTCGCCCGGCCCCGACCCGCTGACCCCGCGCCGTCGCTCGCGCCGCGCCCCTCCCGACGCTCCCGCTGGTCGAGCCTGTCGAGACCATCGAGTGCGCCGGCGCTCGGCGACACTCTCGTCGAAGAATCCCACCGATGTGATTCACCCCGGCGTGTCGCCTCGAACCCGTGTTCGAGTCGACGTACGCTCCTCCCCAGGTGCTCCTTCGTCCTGATCCGGCGGCGAGGGCTTCGTCGGCGGACCGCTGTCGGAGCCCCTTCGTACAGTCGGATCCAGACGGGCGGAGTGCCGCCAGCCCTGTCGAACCGCATCGGGACGACAGCCGATGGGCAGCCGATGACGCGCCGCGGAAGCGGACGCGCGACACGAGGAGAACCTGACTGATGCCATCCATCACCGACCGCGAGAAGGCCCTCGAGACCGCGCTCGCCCAGATCGACCGCCAGTTCGGCAAGGGCTCGGTCATGCGCCTCGGCAGCGACGAGCGCGCGCCGGTCGAGGTCATCCCGACCGGGTCCATCGCCCTCGACGTCGCCCTCGGCGTCGGCGGTCTGCCCCGCGGCCGCATCGTCGAGATCTACGGCCCGGAGTCCTCCGGCAAGACGACGCTGACGCTGCACGCCATCGCGAACGCGCAGAAGGCCGGCGGCATCGCCGCCTTCATCGACGCGGAGCACGCGCTCGACCCGGAGTACGCGAAGAAGCTCGGCGTCGACATCGACGCGATGCTCGTGTCCCAGCCCGACACGGGCGAGCAGGCGCTCGAGATCGCGGACATGCTGATCCGGTCCGGCTCGATCGACCTGATCGTCATCGACTCGGTCGCGGCCCTCGTGCCGAAGGCCGAGATCGAGGGCGAGATGGGCGACAGCCACGTCGGCCTCCAGGCCCGGCTCATGTCGCAGGCCCTGCGCAAGCTGACCGGTGGCCTGAACCAGACCAAGACGACCGCGATCTTCATCAACCAGCTGCGCGAGAAGATCGGCGTGTTCTTCGGCAGCCCCGAGACCACCGCCGGCGGCAAGGCGCTGAAGTTCTACGCGTCGGTGCGGATGGACATCCGCCGCATCGAGACGCTGAAGGACGGCACGGACGCGGTCGGCAACCGCACGCGCGTCAAGGTCGTCAAGAACAAGATGGCGCCGCCCTTCAAGCAGGCGGAGTTCGACATCCTCTACGGCATCGGCATCAGCCGCGAGGGCAGCCTGATCGACTTCGGCGTCGAGCACGGCATCGTGAAGAAGTCGGGCGCCTGGTACACGTACGAGGGCGACCAGCTGGGGCAGGGCAAGGAGAAGGCCCGCGACTTCCTCACGAAGAACGTCGACATCGCGAACGAGATCGAGACGAAGATCCTGACGAAGCTCGGGGTCGGCGCCCACAAGCAGCAGGCGCAGGCCCCGACCGGCGCTCCGGCGCCCGTCGAGGCGCTGCCGAACCGCGCGCCCGCCGCCCGCAAGGTGGGCGCCTGACGATGGGCGAGGTGCTGCAGGGGCCGTGGGGCGACCCGGGCGGCGACCGCAGCACGACCGGGGCCGGGCGCCGCGCGGCCGGCCCCGGCCATCCGGCCTCGGGCGGCGCGCCCGACCCGGTGGGATCCCGGGGCGCGGTCGAGCCGGCATCGGACGAGGAGCCGGCCTGGGCGGTGCCCGACGTGGACGCCGACGAGCCGGTGCCGGTCCCGACCCGGAGCTCGCGCCGGGCCGAGAACGTCGCGATGGCCGCGCTGACCCGGCACGACGCGTCCGAGGGCGAGATCCGGGCGAAGCTCGTCGCCAAGGGCCTCGAGGAGGCCGACGTGGAGGCCGAGCTGGAGCGTCTTCGGCGAAGCGGGCTGGTCGACGACCACGCCTTCGCGGAGCGGCTCGTCGACCGCCTGCGGGAGCGCAAGGGCCTCGGCGACTCCGCCATCCGCTCGACCCTGCGCGGGCGGCTCGTGCCGCAGGCCGTCGTCGACGCGGTGCTCGCGGAGCACGCGGAGGACGAGGACGAGGCGGCGACCAGGCTGCAGCAGGTCGCGGACGACCGCGCCCGCCGGCTCGGCTCGTTGCCGCACGAGGTCGCGGAGCGCCGCCTGGCCGCGTACCTGATGCGCAAGGGCTACGGCGGCTCGGCGGTGCGCGACGCCGTCCGCGCGGCGCTGGACGGCGCCGGCTCGCGCTGACTCCGGCGGGGTCACGCGCCTCGCGCTCCCGGGTCGCCGCGGTTCCTACACTGCTGCCGTGACGACCGACCTGCTTCAGGGGCGCACCTACGAGGTGCGCACGTACGGGTGCCAGATGAACGTGCACGACTCCGAGCGCCTCGCCGGGTCCCTCGAGGCCGCCGGGTACGTGGCGGCGGAGCGGGGCGCGCAGGCCGACGTCGTCGTGCTCAACACCTGCGCGGTGCGGGAGAACGCGGACAACCGCCTGTACGGCAACCTCGGGCACCTCGCGAAGGTGAAGCGCGAGCACGCGGGGTTCCAGATCGCGGTCGGCGGCTGCCTCGCGCAGAAGGACCGGGCGACGATCCTCGAGCGCGCGCCGTGGGTCGACGTCGTGTTCGGCACCCACAACGTCGGCGCGCTGCCGCGCCTGCTCGATCGCGCCAGGCACAACCACGAGGCGCAGGTCGAGATCCTCGAGTCGCTCGAGGTGTTCCCGTCCACCCTGCCGACGCGGCGCGAGTCGACGTACAGCGGCTGGGTGTCGATCTCCGTCGGGTGCAACAACACCTGCACCTTCTGCATCGTGCCCTCGCTACGCGGCAAGGAGCAGGACCGCAGGCCCGGCGACGTCCTCGGCGAGATCCGCGCCCTCGTGGACGAGGGCGCGATCGAGGTCACGCTGCTCGGCCAGAACGTGAACTCGTACGGGGTCCAGTTCGGCGACCGGGGCGCCTTCGCCAAGCTGCTGCGGGCGACCGGGGAGATCGAGGGACTCCGGCGCGTGCGGTTCACGAGCCCCCACCCCGCCGCCTTCACGGACGACGTCGTGGACGCGATGGCGGAGACGCCCGTCGTCATGCCGCAGCTGCACATGCCGCTGCAGTCGGGCAGCGACCGCGTGCTGCGCGCGATGCGCCGCTCGTACCGCGCCGACCGGTTCCTCCGCATCCTCGACGGCGTCCGCGACCGCATCCCGGACGCCGCGATCACCACCGACCTGATCGTCGGGTTCCCCGGCGAGACCGACGACGACTTCGAGGAGACGCTCCGCGTCGTCGAGGCGGCGCGCTTCGCCTCCGCGTTCACCTTCCAGTACTCGATCCGTCCGGGGACCCCGGCGGCGACCATGCCGGACCAGGTGCCGAAGGCCGTCGTGCAGGAGCGCTACGAGCGGCTGACCGCGCTGCAGGAGGCGCAGTCGTGGAGCGCGCACCGGGAGCTCGTCGGCACCGAGGTCGAGGTGCTGGTCGGCAGCGGCGAGGGCCGCAAGGACGGGGCGACGAGCCGCATCTCGGGCCGCGCCCGCGACAACCGGCTCGTGCACGTCGGCCTGCCCGCCGGCGCCGGCGCGCCCCGTCCCGGCGACCTCGTCACCGTCCGCGTGACCGCGGCGGCGCCCGCCTACCTCGTGGCGGACGTCCCGGCCGACCGGCCGCTGCGCCTCGAGCGGACGCGCGCGGGCGACGCCTGGGACGCCCGCGAGGCCGCCGCGTGCGGGACGCCGGAGCCCGGCGCGCCGAAGGCCGTGTCCCTCGGCCTGCCCGCGCTCCGCGTCCCCGTCGGGTCGTGAGCCCCCGGTGCTGATCGTCCTCACGGGTGCGACCGGCACCGGCAAGACCGCGCTGTCGCTCGACGCCGCGGAGGCGATCGCGGCGGCGGGCGGCGCGGCCGAGGTCGTGAACGCGGACTCGATGCAGCTGTACCGCGGCATGGACGTCGGGACCGCGAAGCCGACCGTCGCCGAGCGCCGGGGGATCCCGCACCACCTGCTCGACCTGTGGGGGGTCACCGAGGCCGCGAGCGTCGCCGCCTACCGCGACGCCGCGCGTGCGGCGATCGACGGCATCAGCGCGCGCGGCGCGGTGCCGATCCTCGTCGGGGGGGTCCGGCCTCTACGTCGAGTCGGTGCTGCGCGAGCTCGACTTCCCGGCGACCGACGCCGGCCTGCGGGCGGAGCTCGAGGCGCAGGCGGAGGCCCTCGGCCCCGAGGCGCTGTGGCGGCGGCTGGCGGAGGAGGACCCGGTGGCGGCGGGGCGCATCCACTCCGCGAACCTGCGGAAGGTCGTCCGCGCACTCGAGGTCGTGACGCTGACCGGGCGGCCGTTCGCGGCGTCCCTCCCGGAGGCCGCGCCGCTCTGGCGCCCCGCGGCGCGCTTCACCGTGTCGATGCCGAACGAGCCCCTCGCCGCCCGCCTCGCCGAGCGCGCGCGGCGGATGTGGCACGAGCAGGGGCTCCTCGACGAGGTGCGCGGGCTCCTGCCCGAGGGTCTCGCGGACGGGCCGACCGCCTCGCGGGCCATCGGCTACGCCCAGGGCATCGCGGTCCTCCGCGGGGCGATGACGCCCGAGGACGGGCTCGAGGAGACGGTGCGGCTCACGTGGCGGATGGTCCGCCGGCAGCGGGCCTGGTTCGGTCGTGACGACGAAGCGGTCGTCCTGGAGAGCGGGGCCGCCGGCAACGCCGAGCAGGTGCGGGACGCCGCGCTCCTAGGCTGAGGGGCATGGCCGAGCTGCGCTTCACGAAGGGGCACGGGACCGGCAACGACTTCGTGCTGGTCGCCGACCCGGACGGCGGCCTCGACCTGCTGCCGAGCGAGGTGGCGCGCCTCTGCGATCGCCGCTTCGGCATCGGGGGCGACGGCGTGCTCCGCGCCGTCCGGACGGGCGCCGACCCCTCGGCGGCGGGCGACGCCGAGTGGTTCATGGACTACCGGAACGCGGACGGGTCGATCGCGGAGATGTGCGGGAACGGCATCCGCGTGTTCACCGCGTTCCTGCTGGCGGAGGGGCTGGCGGCGCTGCCGGAGGACGGCGAGCTGCCGATCGCCACCCGCGGCGGGACGATGACGGTGCGACGCACCGACGACGGCTTCGAGGTCGACCTCGGCACGTGGCGGACGAGCGCGGACGACGTGATGGTCCAGGTCGCCGGGCTCGACGTGGCGCGACCGGGGCTCGCGATCGACGTGCCGAACCCCCACGTCGTCGTCGCCGTGGCCGACGACGCCGAGCTGGACGGGGCCGACCTCACGGCCCCGCCGGTGCTCGAGCCGCTGCCGGTGGCCGGCGCGAACGTCGAGCTGGTGGTGCCGGGGGAGCCGCTCGTCGAGGACGGCGTCGGCCGCATCCGGATGCGGGTGCACGAGCGCGGCAGCGGCGAGACGCTGTCGTGCGGCACCGGGGCTGCGGCCGCCGCCCTCGCGACGCGGCACTGGGCGGGCCGTGCCGCGCCGGACGACTGGCGGGTGGTCGTCCCCGGCGGCGTGCTCGGCGTCCGCGTGGTGCAGGGCGCGGACGGCGACCACGTCCTGCTGTCCGGTCCCGCCGAGCTGGTCTACTCGGGCGTCGTCAGCCTCTGACTGCGAGGGGACCCGGCACGCCGGGCCGCCGTCAGGACGTGGGCCGGGCGACGCGCAGCACGCGGTACCCGCGGTCGGTGGCGGCGCGCGACACGGCGAGGTCCGGGAACGTCGTCGCGATCCAGCGCTGCAGCGAGTCGCCCCCCAGCTGCTTCGCCACCACCAGCCAGGCCTCGCCGCCCGGCGCGAGCCGCGGCAGCCAGGTCGTCAGCAGCGCGTGCAGCGCCTCCTTGCCGATGCGGATCGGCGGATTCGACCAGATGGTCGCGAACCGCAGGTCTTCCGGAATATCCTGGGGGGATGAAGCTTTGACCTTCACGCCGGCAGTCAGGGCGTTGTCGGCCGCGAGCGCGAGGGCGCGCTCGTTCACATCCGTCGCCCACACCTCTGCATCAGGAGACCGCCTGGCCAACGCGATCGCGATCGGACCCCAGCCGCAGCCGAGGTCCAGCAGCGCCCCCTCCGCAGCCGGAGGCGGCGTGCTCGCGAGGAGCACGGCGGTCCCGGTGTCGAGCCGCTCGGGACTGAACGTCCCCCCGGCCGTCCGGAGCTCGAACGGCTCACCCTGCAGCACGACGCGGATCGTGCGCTCCCGCGCCTCGCTCGCGGGCTGCGCCGAGAAGTAGTGCTCGCCATCCACGACGCACCATCGAACCACCCGGAGGAGACGCTGTGAGCGACACCGTCCACGACACCGACCTCGCGCGAGCCATCGACGCGACCCACGACGACTTCGACGGCGAGCAGTTCGACCTGGAGGAGCGCCAGGCGCTCCGCCGCGTCGTCGGGCTCTCCACCGAGCTCGAGGACGTCACCGAGGTCGAGTACCGGCAGCTGCGCCTCGAGCGCGTCGTCCTGATCGGCGTGTACTCGCGCAGCCAGGTCGACGCCGAGACGTCGCTGCGCGAGCTCGCCGCGCTCGCCGAGACCGCCGGCGCGGTCGTCCTCGACGGCCTGCTGCAGCGCCGCCCGCACCCCGACCCCTCCACCTTCCTCGGCTCGGGCAAGGCGGAGGAGCTGCGCGACGTCGTCCGCATGGTCGGCGCCGACACCGTGATCGCCGACACCGAGCTGGCGCCGAGCCAGCGGCGCGCGCTCGAGGACGTGGTGAAGGTGAAGGTCATCGACCGCACCGCGGTGATCCTCGACATCTTCAGCCAGCACGCGAAGAGCCGGGAGGGCAAGGCGCAGGTCGAGCTCGCGCAGCTGCAGTACCTGCTGCCGCGCCTCCGCGGCTGGGGCGACTCGATGTCCCGCCAGGCGGGCGGCCAGGTCGGCGGCGCGGGCGCCGGCATGGGCAGCCGCGGACCCGGTGAGACGAAGATCGAGCTCGACCGGCGGCGCATCCACTCCCGCATGGCGAAGCTGCGGCGCGAGATCGCGGACATGGCGCCGGCGCGGGCCGTGAAGCGGCAGAACCGCGTCCGCAACGCGATCCCGTCCGTCGCGATCGCTGGCTACACGAACGCCGGCAAGTCCAGCCTGCTGAACCGCATCACGCGCGCCGGCGCGCTGGTGGAGAACGCCCTGTTCGCGACGCTCGACACGACGGTGCGGCGCAGCGAGACCGAGGACGGCCGCCCGTACACGCTGGTCGACACGGTCGGGTTCGTCCGCAACCTGCCGCACCAGCTCGTGGAGGCGTTCCGCTCCACGCTCGAGGAGGTGGAGCACGCCGACCTGATCCTGCACGTGGTCGACGCGTCCCACCCCGATCCCGCGCAGCAGCTGGCGACGGTGCGGCAGGTGATCGGCGAGGTCGGGGCGTCCGACGTCCCCGAGCAGGTCGTGTTCAACAAGGCCGACCTCGCCGACGAGGCGACCCGCATGGTGCTGCGCGGTCTCGAGCCGACGGCGCTGTTCGTCTCCGCCCGGACGGGCGAGGGCGTGCGGCGGCTGCAGGAGACGATCGGCGCCCGCCTGCCGCTGCCGCGGCACGAGGTGACGGTGCTCATCCCGTTCGACGAGGGCGCCCTGGTCTCGATGCTGCACGACCGCGGCCGCGTGCTGGCGACCGTCTACGAGGAGCGCGGAGCGCGCATCCAGGCGCTCGTCGGCGACGAGGAGCTGGCGGCGCTCGAGCCGTACCTCGTCCGGTGACGCCGTTGCTCAGTGCTCGTGCTGCTCTGACGCCGTCAGAGCAGCACGAACACTGACCGAAGGGGGACCGTGCAGCGCGTGGAGCGGCGGCTGGAGTTCGCGCCGCCGCTCGAGGCCTCGAACCTGTTCGGGCACCTCGCCGCGACCGCGGTGCCAGGTACCGAGGAGTGGCGCGACGGCGCATATCGTGCCTCCGTCGCGCTCGAGGGCGGCCCGGCGCTCGTGCAGGTCGGGCTGCCGGAGGGCGACGCGCTCCCGCTCGTGCTGCACCTCGCTGATCCGGCGGACGAGGCCGAGGCGGTGCGTCGCGTGCGACTCGCCTTCGACCTCGATCTCGACCCCGTCGCGATGCGGGACGTGCTCGGCCGCGATCCGGCCCTCGCCCCGCTCGTCGCCGCCGCACCGGGCAGGCGCGTCCCGGGCACGCTCGACCCGGCCGCGATGCTGCTGCGGGCGGTGCTCGGCCAGCAGGTGTCGACCGCCGCTGCCCGGACGCACGCGGCGCGGCTCGTCGAGGCGTTCGGCGAGCCGGTGGTGGATCCGGACGGCGGGCTGACCCGGCTGTTCCCGACGGCGGCACGCATGGTCGCCGCCCCGGAGCGCCTCGCCGATCTCCTCCGGATGCCGGCGACCCGGCGGCGCACCTTCATCGGTGCCGCGGTCGCCCTGGCGGACGGGCGGGTCGACTTCACGCGGCCGGCCGCGGAGGTCCGCGGCGACCTGCTCGCCCTGCCCGGCATCGGGCCGTGGACCGCCGACACCGTGGTGATGCGGGCGCTCGGGGACTCCGACGCGTTCCTGCCCGGCGACCTCGGCGTCGTGCAGGCGGCGCGCCGCCTCGGGCTGCCGGACCGGCCGCGGGAGCTCGAGGCGCACTCGCGCGCCTGGTCGCCGTTCCGCGCCCACGCCGTGCAGTACCTCTGGGCCACGGGCGTCCACGCGGTGAACGCGCTGCCCGCCTGACCGCTCCGCTGAACCGCGGACTTGCCGCACGTTGCGGTCGTGACCGGCGTGTCGCGACAACATGCGGCAAGACCGCGTGCCGGCGGGCAGGATCGCGGGATGGAGACGACCGTCGCGGACGCCGCCCTCGCCTTCGCCGCCGAGCGGTACGCCGCGGCGGACCTCGTGGCCGTCGGCGGCAGCGCGGCCCGGGAACGGCGTCCGCGCAGCGACATCGACCTGCTGGTCGTCGGACCGGCGGCCATGTTCCCGGGCGACGCGGAGGAGGCCGCGTACACGGAGCGGTGGCGGGGCGAGCTGTTCGAGGTCTTCGCGAGCACGGACGGGGGGTTCCGGCGGCACCAGCTCGCAGGCGCCGAGCGGCTCCGCCCCGTCTCGGGGTTCCTGCTCGTCGAGGGCGAGGTCGTCGTCGACCGGACCGACGGCAGCCTGCTCGCGTGGACGCGCGGACTGCTCGCGGCGGGCCCGCGGGTGGAGCGTGCGGAGCTCGACGCGCGGCGGTACGCCGTGACGAACACCCTGGACGACCTGCTCGACGCGGCGGACGCGGTCGAGGAGGCGGTGCTCGCCGGGCTCCTCTTCCAGCGGCTGGCCGAGCTCGTCCTGCTGGCGAACGGGCAGTGGCTCGCCTCCGGCCGCTGGCTGCTCCGCCGGCTCGAGCGGCTCGACGCCCCGTTCGCGGCGGCGCTCGGGTCCGCGCTGGCGGCTCGCGACCGCGCGGCCCTCGAGCGGCTCACCCTGCAGTCGCTGGCACCGCTGGGCGGCCGCCTGCTGGAGGGCTACTCCCGCTGACCCGGCAGCGCCCCGCGCCAGCTGCGGATCGCGTCGGCCTGCTGGGCGGGCAGGCGGTCGAGCAGCGCCTCGACGTCGAGGCCGGCGAGGAAGTCGCGGAACGCCCGCTCCGAAGTCGTGCCGCGGCCGGCGAGCAGTGCGTCGATCGCCGGGTTCGGGTTCGCGACCCCGAGCACGCCCGCGAGCGCGTCCGCGGTGGCGACCGACTCGAGGTAGTCGTCGACGATCGCGTCCGGCTCGACGCCGGCCGCGGTGAGCAGCACCGCGGCGACGAGGCCGGTGCGGTCGCGGCCTCCGGCGCAGTGGAACAGCACCCCGCCGGGCGGCGCGGTGGCGATCGCCGCCAGCACCGCGACGACCCGCTCCGGCATCGCGGCGAGGTGGGGCAGGTAGTAGACCGGGGTGCCGGAGAGCCCGTTGTCCCAGTAGTCCGCCCAGAACGCGGCGTTCTCGAGGCCGTCGAGGTCCACGTGCCGCGTCGCGAGGTGCGCCGGCACGGCGACCGGGTGGTCCTCGCGCTCGACGGGGAGGCGCAGATCGACGACCGTGCGCACGCCGGTCTCGTGCAGCCGGCGCCAACCGGTCCCGTCGAGCCGATCGGGGCGCTCGGACCGCAGCAGGACGCCGTGCGGCGTCGACCCGCCGCCGACGAGCGGCAGCCCGCCGAGGTCGCGGCCGTTGACCAGCCCGGGGACGTCCAGCGCGCGATCCGACATCCGACGAGCCTGCGCGTCCGGACCGGAGTCCGCAATCCGCGCCCTCAGCGCCGGATGGCGACGAGCGCTCGGCGCCAGGTGGCGCTGAGCGCGACGATTGCGCAGGCGGAGCGGGTCGCTCAGACGGAGCGGAGGACCGCCACCACCTTGCCGAGCACCGTCGCCTCGTCGCCGAGGATCGGCTCGAAGGCGCTGTTGCGGGGCAGCAGCCAGGTGTGCCCGTCCCGCTGGCGGAAGACCTTCACCGTCGCCTCGCCGTCCAGCATCGCCGCGACGATGTCGCCGTTCTCGGCCGTGTGCTGCGAGCGGACGACCACCCAGTCGCCGTCCATGATCGCGGCGTCGATCATCGACTCGCCGACCACCCGGAGCATGAACAGGTCGCCCTTGCCGACGAGCTGGCGCGGCAGCGGGAAGACCTCGTCGATCTGCTGGTCGGCCGTGATCGGGATGCCGGCCGCGATCCGGCCCACCATCGGCACCATCGCCGCGTCGCCGACCGGGATGCCCGTCGGCTCGCTGTCCGTCGGGGCGGACTGCACCGGGATGATCACCTCGAGGGCCCTGGGCCGCTTCGGGTCGCGGCGCAGGTAGCCCGACAGCTCGAGCTGCTTCAGCTGGTGGGTCACGCTCGACAACGACGCGAGCCCGACGGCGTCGCCGATCTCGCGCATGCTCGGCGGGTAGCCGCGCGAGGCGACGGACCGCTGGATCACCTCCAGGATCGCGTGCTGCTTCGGGGACAGGGAGGTGCGGCGGCGGGTGCCGCTCCCCGCGGTCTGCTGATCGGCCATCGGTACCTCCACGCCCCGTGCGGGGCCCTCGAATCACACGGATGGTATTCGACTCGGCGCCCGCCCGCAAACACGTGTTCGACGTGCGCCGACCGCTGTCGGAGGCGGGGTCGAAGATCTGCTTGCAGGCGGCCCGGTTCGAAACTATCTTCGAAGAGGCAGCGGGACCGAGGGGAGAGCACGGGGATGTTCGCGGTGGAGGACGACTGGATCCAGTACGAGGCGGAGCCGGTCCGGCGCGCGGAGCACCGCGTCGGCGCCGCGGTGGTCGGTCGAGGCGCCGCGGCGCCGGTTGCGGCTCGGAGCGCGGGCGTCGTCGCGGTGGGGACGCCCGCGCCCCGGGCGCTGCGGGCCGTCCCGGCCGTCCGGACCGCGCCGTGCGCCGTGCCGGCACCGGCCGTCGGCTCGGCGACGCCGCCGACCCCCACGCCGCGCCTGCGCCTGACGCGACGCGGCCGCTTCGTGCTCGTGGTGATGCCGGCGCTGCTCGCGGTCTCCGGTGCCACGCTCGCCGTCTCCGGGACCCCGGCGGCCGAGGCGGCGGCGCGACCCGTCGCCGTGCGGACGGTCGTCGTCGGGTCCGGCGACACGCTCTGGTCCATCGCCGAGCGGATCGAGCCCTCCCGCGACCCGCGGCAGGTGGTCGCCGAGCTGCGCGCCGCCAACCGCCTCTCGAGCGCGATGGTGCCCGCGGGCGCGGAGCTGCGGCTGCCTGCGGCGCCCTGACGCCGGGAGCCGACCGGGCGCCGTCTGCGAGAATCACGGGCGTGACCTCGCTCGCGGACCTCCCGCTCCGCCCCGACCTCGTCGGGCGGACCGCCTACGGCGCGCCGATGCTGCACGTCCCCGTCACCTTGAACACGAACGAGAACACCCATCCGGTGCCGGACGCAGTGCGCGCCGACATCGTGGCCCGCGTGGCGGACGCCCTCGGGACCGTGAACCGGTACCCCGACCGCGAGTTCACCGAGCTGCGCGAGGCGCTGGCCGCCTACCTCGGGCACGACCTCGCGCCCGAGCAGGTGTGGGCCGCGAACGGGTCCAACGAGGTGCTCCAGCACGTCTTCCAGGCCTTCGGCGGCCCGGGGCGCACCCTGCTGACGTTCCCGCCGACCTACTCGATGTACCCGAACTACGCGGCGACCTCCTTCACCGCCGTCGCCGAGGGACGCCGGGACGAGCGCTTCGAGCTGTCCGCCGAGACGGTCGTGGCGGAGATCCGGCGCACGCGCCCGGACGTCGTCGTCATCGCCGCGCCGAACAACCCGACCGGGACCCCGGTCGCGCTCGACGTGCTCGAGGCCGCCTACGACGCGTTCGACGGCGTGCTCGTCGTGGACGAGGCCTACGCCGAGTTCATGCCGGCGGAGGCGCCCTCCGCGCTGACGCTGCTGCCCGGCCGGCCCCGCCTCGCGGTCGCCCGGACCATGAGCAAGGCGTTCGCCTTCGCCGGCGCGCGACTCGGCTACCTCGCGGCCGACCCCGCCTTCGTCGACGCGCTCCGACTCGTGCGGCTGCCGTACCACCTGTCCGCGATCACGCAGGCGGCGGCGCTCGGCGCCCTCGCCCACGCGCCGGAGATGATGCGGATGGTCGAGGACATCCGGCAGCAGCGCGACCGGATGGCCGAGGGGCTGCGCTCGCTCGGCTACGACGTCGCGCCGAGCTGGACCAACTTCCTGCTGTTCTCCGGCGTCGACGACCCCGCCGCGCTCTGGCGGGGGCTGCTCGAGCGCGGTGTGCTCGTGCGCGACCTCGCGATCCCCGGCGCCCTTCGCGTGAGCGCCGGCACGGCCGCCGAGACCGACGCCTTCCTCGACGCGATGAGGGCCCTGACCCCGATCGGAGCCGCGCGATGAGCCGGACCGCCACCCGCGAGCGGGCGACGAGCGAGTCGAGCGTGCGGCTCGAGCTCGACCTGGACGGCACGGGGAAGGCGGAGATCGCGACCTCCGTGCCCTTCCTCGACCACCTGCTCACCGCCTTCGCGAAGCACTCGCTGACCGACCTGACCGTCGAGGCGCACGGCGACACCGAGATCGACGTGCACCACACCGCGGAGGACGTCGGCATCGTGCTCGGGGACGCGATCCGCGAGGCGCTCGGCGACAAGGCCGGGATCGCGCGCTTCGGCGACGCGACGGTGCCGCTCGACGAGGCGCTGACCCGCGCGGTCGTGGACCTCTCCGGCCGCCCCTACCTGGTGCACGGCGGGGAGCCGGCCGGGTTCGAGCTGCACCTGATCGGCGGGCACTTCACCGGCTCGATGGTGCGGCACGTGTTCGAGGCGATCGTGCTGAACGCGAGGATGACGGCCCACGTCGACGTCCTCGCCGGCCGCGACCCGCACCACATCGCTGAGAGCGAGTTCAAGGCGTTCGCCCGGGCCTTCCGGGCCGCGAAGGCGCTCGACCCCCAGGTCGCCGGCGTGCCGTCGACGAAGGGCGCGCTGTGACCGCACGCCCCCGCGTGGTCGTCTTCGACTACGGCAGCGGCAACGTGCACTCCGCCGTGAAGGCGCTGGACCGCGCGGGCGCCGACGTCGCCCTGACGGCGGACCGAGCGGCCGTGCAGGGCGCCGACGGCCTGTACGTGCCGGGCGTCGGCGCCTTCGCCGCGGTGATGTCCGGTCTCGCGGCGGCCCGCGGGCCCGAGCTGATCGAGCGCCGCCTCGCCGGCGGCCGCGCGGTGCTCGGCGTCTGCGTCGGCCTCCAGGTCCTGTTCGAGCGCGGACTCGAGGGCGCCGAGGCGACCGAGGGCCTGGGGGAGTGGCCGGGCGTCGTCGAGCGGCTCGACGCGCCCGTGCTGCCCCACATGGGCTGGGACGTCGTGACGACCGCGCCCGGTACGCGGCTGTTCGCCGGCGTGGAGGCGGAGCGGTTCTACTTCGTGCATTCCTACGGCGTGCGCACGTGGACCATGGAGGACGGCGGCCGGCTCGCCCCGCCGCTCGTGACCTGGGGCCACCACGGCGGCCCGTTCGTCGCCGCGGTCGAGAACGGGCCGCTCGCCGCGACGCAGTTCCATCCCGAGAAGTCCGGCGAGGCCGGGCTCCGTCTGCTCACCAACTGGCTGGAGACCCTGTGAGACTCGATCCGCCCGCTGCCGTGTCGCTCGAGGACCCGCTGGTGCTGCTGCCCGCCGTCGACGTCGCGGGCGGCCAGGCCGTCCGCCTCGTCCAGGGCGAGGCCGGCAGCGAGACGGGCTACGGCGACCCGGTCGAGGCCGCGCTCGACTGGGCTCGCCAGGGCGCCTCCTGGATCCACCTCGTCGACCTCGACGCCGCCTTCGGCCGCGGTGCGAACACCGCGGTGCTGCAGGCGGTGATCGACCGCGTCCCGGACGTGCGGGTCGAGCTGTCCGGCGGCATCCGCGACACGGCGAGCCTGGAGGCGGCGCTCTCGACCGGCGCGCAGCGGGTGAACATCGGCACGGCGGCGCTCGAGGACCCGGACTGGACCGCGGAGGCCATCGCGGAGCACGGCGACCGCATCGCGGTCGGGCTCGATGTGCGCGGCACGACCCTCGCGGCACGGGGATGGACGCGCGAGGGCGGCGACCTGTGGGAGGTCCTGGACCGCCTGGAGCAGGCCGGCTGCGCCCGCTACGTCGTCACGGACGTGGCGAAGGACGGCACGCTGACCGGGCCGAACCTCGAGCTGCTGCGGGCGGTGCTCGAGCGCACGGGCAAGCCGGTCGTCGCCTCCGGCGGCGTCAGCTCCCTCGAGGACCTGCGGGCGCTCCGGACCCTGACGGGCGACGGGCTCGAGGGCGCGATCGTGGGCAAGGCCCTGTACGCGGGCGCCTTCACGCTGACCGAGGCCCTCGCCGTCGCGACGCTGTGACCGCGGGCGACGACCCGGGCGCGGCGGCGCGGGGCGACTCGGCGGGCCGGCCGTGGGAGGGGCGCTCCTTCGGCCCGACGGGCGCCTTCGCCGCCGACGACGGCGCGACGCCGCCGGGGTTCCAGCGGGCGCGGGACGCCTTCCGCTCGGGCGAGGTCGGCCTGACCGCGGTCGTGGACTCCCTGCGGGGCGCCCGGCTGCTCGTGCCGCTGGTGGCCGCCGCCGGCGAGGTCGGGCGCGAGGGAGGACGGGTCGTCGACAAGTCGCAGGAGCTGGCCCTCGTCACGGTCGCCGGCCCAGACGGGCGCGCGGTGCTGCCCGCGTTCTCGTCCACCGCGGCGATGGCCGCCTGGAACCCGTCGGCGCGCCCGGTGCCGGCGCCCGCGCGGCAGGTCGCCCTCGGCGCCGCCTCCGACGGCACCGAGCTCGTGATCGTCGACCCGGCCTCGCCGGAGCGGGTCGGCCTGCGCCGCAGCGCCCTCGAGGCGCTGGCCCGGGACCTGCCCTGGACGCCGCCCTTCGAGGACCCGGAGGTGGGCCGGGCGATCCGCGCCGCGGTCGACGGCGAGCCGGCCGTGACGACGGCGCGGGTCGCGGCGGGGGACCCGCGGGCGAGCCTCGACGGCGCCGAGGTGGCGGTCCTCGTCGTGCTGCACGAGACCCTCGACCAGGCGGCCGCCGGTGCCCTGGTGAGCCGCCTGCAGCAGCGGTGGGCCGCCGACCCGGTCGTGCGGGCACGGGTGGACTCGATGGCCGTGCGGCTGGCCGCCGAGTTCTGCTGACGGCGGCTTCAGTCCTGCCGCACCGGAGCGACCGGGTGCGTCAGCAGCGCGCGCTCGAGCACGCCGACCGCGAGGTCGAGCGCGGCGAGGTCCGCCGCGTCGGCGTCGTCCAGCAGCGCGGCGACCCCGGAGGCACGCACCCGACGGGCCTCGGCCACGGCGGCCGTCCCGTCCGCGGTGAGCCGCACGCGGTGCGCCCGGCCGTCGTCCGGATCGGGGGAGCGAACGAGGAGGCCGCGCCCCTCGAGCTCGGCGACGAGCCTGGTCATGCCCGGCGCCCCGACGCCCTCGACGCGGGCGAGGTCGCCCGGCCGCACGTCTCCGAGGCGCTCGATGGAGGCCAGCGCGGAGACGGCGACATGGCTGAGCGCCTCCGCCGGCGGCCGCAGCCGCCGGTTCACGCTGCCGACGACGAAGGCGAGGCGCTCCGCGAGGTCGTCGCGGTCCCCGGTCACCGCGGGCTCCCGGACCCGACGCGGCCCTCGGCCTCGGGCGCCGGGTCGAAGCTCTCGCCGGCCTCGGCGAGGAGCGCCTCCCCGCGGGCCTCGGCCGCCCCGCCGCCGGCCGCGACGGGTGCGACGACGCGCTTGCCGCCCGCGAGCGTCGCGATCGCCCCGATGACGCACATCGCGGCGGCCGCGACGAAGACGATCACCAGGCCGTCGTGGAACGGGCCGGAGATCAGCGTCGGGAAGAACTGCTTGCCGGTCAGGGCCGCCGCGTCCGCGTGGGGGACGGCCCGCAGCACGCCGGTCGGCTCCAGCAGGGTCTGGATCGGGTTGTAGCCGAGGAAGGCCGCGAAGAGGCTGCCCACCGGCGGGATGTTCGCCACCGCGTCCGCGGCCTGCGCGGGCACGTGGTGCGCGGTCAGCCCCGCCTTGAGCACCGGCGGGAGCGACCCGGCGAGCCCGGCGACCATGAGCGAGAAGAAGACCCCGATCGACAGGGACGAGCCCGCGTTCAGCACCGTGCCCGCCATCCCGGACGCGGAGCCGCGCTGGTTCGCCGGCACGCTGCCCATGATCGTCGCGCGGTTCGGCGCCCCGAACATGCCGGAGCCGACGCCGTTCAGGAAGGTGATGACGGCGAACACGGGGTAGGCGAAGTCGACCGGGATCAGGAGCAGGGCGACGAAGGTGGCGGCGGTCAGCAGCAGGCCGCCGGTCGCGAGCCCGCGGGCGCCCCAGCGGTCGGACAGGATGCCGGACACCGGTCCGGAGATCAGGAACCCGACGGTGAGCGGCAGCAGGTAGATGCCGGCCCAGAGCGGCGTGTCCTCGTAGGAGAAGCCGTGCAGCGGCAGCCAGATGCCCTGCAGCCAGATGATCAGCATGAACTGCAGCCCGCCCCGGCCGACCGAGGCGAGGATGCCCGCGAGGTTCGCCATCGCGAAGGGCCGGGACTCGAAGAGGCGCAGCTGGAACATCGGCGCGCGGCTCCGCAGCTCCACGGCGACGAAGAGGGCGAGCAGCGCGACGCCGCCGATGATGCTGCCGAGCACCCAGGGGTTCAGCCACCCGGTCGCGGCGCCGCCGTAGGGCTGGATGCCGTACGTGATGCCGGTGAGGAGCGACGTGAGGCCCAGCAGGAACAGGAGGTTGCCCGGGATGTCGAGCGAGCCGGGGTTGCGCTGGCCGACCTCGTGCAGCGACTTGAAGGACCAGATGGTGCCGAGGATCCCGATCGGGACCGAGACGATGAACACCGCGCGCCAGTCGACGACGGCGAGCAGACCGCCGAGGACGAGACCGATGAACGAGCCGGCGATGGCGGCGATCTGGTTGATGCCGAGCGCCATGCCGCGGCGCTCCGCGGGGAAGGCGTCGGTGAGGATCGCGGTCGAGTTCGCGAACAGCATCGCGGCGCCGATGCCCTGGAACACCCGCCAGAGGATCAGCCAGAGCGCGCCGGCGCCGGCCACGAAGGGGTCGAGCGACAGCGCGATCGCGCCGATCGTGAAGAGCACGAAGCCGGCGTTGTAGATCTTCACGCGCCCGTACATGTCGCCGAGGCGGCCGAAGCCGACGACGAGCACGGCGGTGACGAGCATGAACCCCATCAGCATCCACAGCAGGTAGCTGGTGTTGCCGGGGTCGAGCGCGTTCAGGTGGATGCCGTTGAAGATCGCCGGCAGCGAGATGAGGACGATCGACGAGTTGATCGTCGCCATCAGCATGCCGAGGGTCGTGTTGCTGAGGGCGACCCACTTGTAGCGCGGGTGGTCCTTGGTGAAGAGGGCCCTGCGGGGGCTCGGCGCGATGGCGCTCACGGTGCTCCGATCGGTGACGGGACCAGGACGCCGTCGGCCGGATCATTGCTTGCCGAGAAGTAACCATATCGCGGTCGCGCGGCGGCCGCACGCGGTGGCGCGGCGACGTGTGGCGGTCAGCCCTGCTGCTCGGCGGCCTCCGCGTCCGTCTCCTGGCGACGCGTCGCCTCGCCGTCCCGCCAGGTGCGGTAGCCGCCGTCGAGGTTCGCCACGTCGTGGCCCAGCTGCCCGAGCAGGCGGGCGGCGGTGAACCCGCGCTGGCCCACCTGGCAGTGCACGACGACGCGGTCGGCCGGCAGCTCGCCGTGCCGCGCGCGCAGCTCGTCGAGCGGCAGGTTGACGGCGCCCGGGATGGCGCCGCGGGCGAACTCGCCGGGCGAGCGGACGTCGACGAGGGTCCAGCCGTCCGCGAGCAGGCCGGGCAGCTCGTGCCACTGCACCGCCGCGGCCTGGCCGAGCGCGAGGTTCTCGGCGACGTACCCGGCGAGGTTCACCGGGTCCTTGGCGCTGCCGAACTGCGGGGCGTAGGCGAGCTCCAGCTGCGACAGGCGGGAGGCCGTGATGCCGCCCGCGATGGCGGTCGCGAGCACGTCGATGCGCTTGTCGACCCCGGCCCGGCCCACGATCTGCGCGCCGAGCAGGCGGTCGTCCTCGGCGTCGATCATGAGCTTGACGGTCATCTGCTCGGCGCCCGGGTAGTAGGCGGCGTGGTCGATCGGGTGCGTGTGGACCACGCGGATCGCCCGCCCGGCCTCCCGCAGCCGCGCCTCGGTCCAGCCGAGCGTCGCGACGGCGAGGCCGAAGACCTGCACGATCGCGGTGCCGAGCGCCGGCGGCGCGTCCGTCGCCGCGGGCGCCTCCGCGATCACGTCGGCGACGGCTCGGCCGTGGCGGTTCGCGAGGCCGGCGAGCGCCACCAGGGCGGGCTCGCCGCCGATCGCGTCCTGCTTCTCCGCGTCGTCGCCCGCGGCGAGGATCGCCGGGTCGCTCGTGCGGTGGCGGGCGTCGACCGCGATGCCGCCGGTCGGACCGATGTCGAGCCCCGACCGCTCCGCGAGCGACGACGCCGGCCGCACGCCCGTCCCGTCGACGACGAGGTCGGCGAGCAGGCGCTCGCCGTCGTCGAGCACGACGTGCCCGGCGTCGACGCGCTCCGCGGCGGCGCCGAACCGCAGCGCGACGCCGTGGGCGACGAGGTGCTCGTGCACGGGCGCGGCCATCTCGGCGTCGAGGGTGCGCAGCACCTGGTCGCCGCGGATCACGAGCGAGACCTCGACGCCGCGCCGCACGAGGTTCTCCGTGGCCTCCAGCCCGATGTAGCCGCCGCCGACCACCACGGCGCGGCGGACGCCGCCGTCGACCGCGGCGCGGATCGCGTCCATGTCCTCCACCGTGCGGAGGGTGTGCGTCGGCACCGAGCCGTCGGTCGGCAGCGGCGACGCCGCCGCGCCCGAGGCGAGGACGAGCACGTCGTACGGCTCGTCCGTCTCGCCGTCGGCGGAGCGCACGCGAACGGTGCGGGCGTCCCGGTCGAGCGCGACGACCTCGTGCCCGCGCCGCACGTCGAGGCGGAAGCGCTCCGCGATCTGCCCGGCGTCGCGCAGCAGCGCCCCGCGGTCCGGGATCACATCGCCCACGTGGTACGGCAGCCCGCAGTTGGCGAAGGAGACGTGGTCGCCCGCCTCCAGGACGGTGATCGATGCCTCCTCGTCCAGGCGCCGCAGCCGCGTCGCCGCCGACATCCCCGCGGCCACGCCGCCCACGATCACCACGCGTCGTCCCATGACCGCAAGCCTGACGCATCCGCGCTCGCAGTCCGCTCGCGGGCCGGATCCGCCAGGATCGCGGCCGTGGCGGCGAACCGGTACGGCATGGAGGGCAGGTCGGTGCTGGTCACCGGCGGCGGCAGCGGCATCGGGGCGGCCATCGCCCGGGCCTTCCTGGACGACGGCGCCCGCGTCGCCGTGGCGGGACGGCGGCGGGAGCCGCTCGAGCGGACGATCGAGGGCGCACCCGAGGGGCGCGCGATCGCGGTCGTCGGCGACGTGGGCGCGGCGGCGGACGCCCGGCGCATGGTCGAGGCCGTCGCGGAGGGGTTCGGCGGCGTCGACGTGGTCGTCAGCAACGCGGCGGCCTACGCCGGCGGCGAGCTCGCGGACCTCGCGATCGCCGACTGGGAGCGGCTGCGCTCCACCAACGTCGACGGGTTCCTGCACCTGGCGCAGGCGGCGCTGCCGCACCTCGAGCGGTCCCGGGGCTCGCTCGTCGCGGTCGGCAGCGCCAGCGGGGACCGGGGCGACTGGGGGCAGGCGGCGTACAACGCGACGAAGCACGCGGTCCACGGCTTCGTGCGCTCGCTCGCGCTCGACTGGGGCGCTCGCGGCGTCCGGGTGAACGCCGTCGCGCCGGCGTTCACCGTGACCGGCATGACGGCCGCGGTGGCCGACGACGACCAGGCGATGGCGAAGGTCGTCGACCGGGTCGCGCTCGGCCGCCCGGGGCGGCCGGAGGACGTCGCGCCGGCGGTCCTGTTCCTCGCGAGCGACGACGCGGCCTACATCACGGGGGCGGTGCTGCCGGTCGACGGCGGCACGTCGGCCTCCACCGGCCAGGCGCGCTGAGGCCGCCGTGCGCTTCCGCGACGACGCCCGGATCGACTCCGGCGAGGTGCAGGACCGGCGCGGCGGCGGCCGGGCGATCGCACTCGGCGGCGGCGGGCTCGGGGTGGTCGGGCTGATCGTCGTGCTGCTGCTGAACGTGCTCGGCGGGACCGGGGGCGCCGGCGGTGACGCGGCCCGCGAGCTGGGCCCGGTCCTCGACGGCCTGCAGTCCGGCGAGCGGGCCGACGGCTCGCAGCTGGCGGACTCCTGCCGCACGGGCCGGGACGCGAACGCCAGCGAGGAGTGCGCCGCGGTCGCCTCCATCCAGTCGATCCAGGACTACTGGGCCGATGCGCTCGGCGCTCGCTACCAGGACACCGACACCGTCTTCTTCTCCGGATCGACCGGCACCGGCTGCGGGAGCGCCTCCTCGGGCACCGGCCCGTTCTACTGCCCCGCCGACGGGCTGGTCTACGTCGACCTGTCGTTCTTCCAGGAGCTGCGCGACCGGTTCGGCGCCGAGGGCGGCACGTTCGTGAATGCGTACGTGCTCGCCCACGAGTACGGCCACCACGTCCAGGACCTGCTCGGCACCGAGGCACGCGTGCGCCAGGGCGAGGCGGGGCCGACCAGCGGCAGCGTGCGCCTCGAGCTGCAGGCGGACTGCTACGCGGGCACGTGGGCGCACCACGCCACCACGACTCCGGACGGGTCGGGGTCGCCGCTGATCGAGTCGGTGACGCAGGACGACGTCGACGCGGCTCTCGACACCGCGGGCCGCATCGGCGACGACTTCATCCAGCGCGAGCTGGGCGGCGGGCGGGCCGACCCCGGCTCCTACACGCACGGCACGTCGGAGCAGCGGCAGCGCTGGTTCGAGCGCGGCTTCGACTCGGGGGACCCGCAGCGCTGCGACACCTTCGCCGCGTCGTCGCTCTAGCCGACCTCGACGCCGACCGCCTCGGCGAGCAGCGGCGCGAGCCGCACCAGCTGCTCCTCCGACACGATCGCGCCGCGCAGCGCGAGCACGCCGTCGATGCGCTCGAGCTCGGCCCCGCGCAGGTCGAGGTGCTGCAGGTCGGCGCCGGCGAGCGACAGGTCCGCGACCCGGCAGTCCGTCAGCGCGAGCCGGCGGACGGTCGCGCCGCGCAGGTCGAGCTCGCCCAGCGTGCAGCCCGTCAGCAGCACGTCCGTGAGCCTCGAGTCCGCGAGCGACAGGTAGTCGATGCGGCACCCGTCGAGGTTCACGCGGTCCCACTGCGCGTCGAACCACTCCGCGGCCCCGAACCGGCAGCCCTCGAGCCGCACGTCGCGCAGCGTCGTGCCGCGGGCCCGGACCGCGGTGCCGGTGACGCGCTCGAGCACGCTGTCGGTGGCGCGGAGGCCGTCGAGCCGGGCGTCGTCGAGCAGCGCCGGCCCGAACCGGCACTCGTCGAGCGCGAGCCCGGCGAGATCCGAGCCGGCCAGGTCGAGGCCCTCGATCAGCAGGCCGTCGAGCCGGGCGCCCGCGACCACGTCGTCGGCGGAGCCGGTGTCGAGCCGCTGCGGGTCGACGGGACCGATCCTCGGCGCCCGGTCGTCGCGCCTGCGCCTCATCGGGCGCTCCGCACCCGGTGGCGCAGCGACGTCCAGCCGCCGTCGAAGGAGTGCGGCTCCACGAGGTCCAGGTCGATCCGGACGCCGTCCGGCAGCGCGCGCGGCCCTGACCCGACGACCACCGGCGCGACGAGCAGGTGGATCTCGTCGATCAGGCCGGCCTCCAGCGCCGCGGCGGCCAGGGTCGCGCCGCCGATCGCGAGGTCCGCGGTCGCCGCCGCCTTCCGCCGCCGCAGGTCGTCCGCGTCGAAGCGCGGGACCAGCTCCGTCCGAGCCGTGTCGACGGCGTCCAGCGTCGTCGAGACCACGACCTTGTCGGCCGATCGCCAGAGGCGGCCGAACTCGCCCATCACGCCGTCCTCGTCCGGCATCGACTCCCAGAACCGCATCACCTCCCACATGCGCCGGCCGAGCACCTGCGTCGGCGTGCGCCGGGCGACCTCGTTCGCGAACGCGTGCACCTGCTCGGTCGGCTCCGCCCAGGAGAAGTCGCCGTGCGCGTCCGCGATCCGCAGATCGAGGCTGCACGGCTGGAAGTAGACGAGATCGGCCATGCACCGATGCTGCAGGTCCCGGCCCGCCGTCGTACACTGTTGACATGTCACAGAAGCGGATCGGGTTCCTCTCGTTCGGGCACTGGGGCGCCGTGCGCGGCTCGCAGACCCCCTCGGCGGCCGACACCCTGCGTCAGACCATCGAGCTCGCGGTCGCGGCGGAGGAGATCGGCATCGACAACGCGTCGGTGCGCGTCCACCACTTCGCGCCGCAGCTGTCGGCGCCCTTCCCGCTGCTCGCGGCGATGGGGGCGCGGACGAGCCGCATCGAGCTCGGCACGGGCGTCATCGACATGCGGTACGAGAACCCGCTCTACATGGCCGAGGAGGCCGCGGTCGCGGACCTGATCTCCGGCGGCCGGCTGCAGCTCGGCGTGAGCCGGGGGTCGCCCGAGCCGGCGCTGAACGGCGCGCACGCGTTCGGCTTCGTGCCGCCCGAGGGCATGACCGACGCCGACCTGGCCCGGCACAAGCTCGAGCTCTTCCTCGCCGCGATCGAGGGCGCCGGGGTCGTCGCCTCCGACCCGCGCATGACCGGCGTCTCGCAGGGCCTGTCGGTGCAGCCGCAGGCCCCCGGGCTGCGCGAGCGCATCTGGTGGGGTAGCGGCACCCGCGGCACCGCCCGGTGGGTCGCCGAGCAGGGTCTGAACATGCAGTCCTCGACCCTGCTGACGGAGGACACGGGCGTGCCGTTCGACGAGCTGCAGGCCGAGCAGATCGCGATCTTCCACGACGCCTGGCGCGAGGCCGGGCACGCGCGCGAGCCGCGGGTGTCGGTGAGCCGCAGCGTCATGCCGATCACGTCCGACGTCGACCGCCTCTACTTCGGCGGCGAGGTCGACGGCGAGGACCAGGTCGGCTGGCTCGACGGCGGCAACGCCCGCTTCGGGAAGACCTACGCGGGGGAGCCGGACCGGATCGCGGAGCAGCTGGCGCAGGACGCGGCCGTGCAGGCGGCGGACACGCTGCTGCTGACGGTGCCGAACCAGCTGGGCGTCGAGTACAACGCCCGGCTGCTCGAGACGGTCGCGAAGCACGTGGCCCCGGCGATCGGCTGGGTGCCGCCCGCCGAGCGGAGCGCCGCCCGGGTGGGTTGAGGATCTCGGCGTCCGCGGCGGGCGGGGGCTGAGGCGCTCCCGCCGGTCAGGTGACCGGTCCGGTCCACTTCTCGCCGGGCCCCTTGCCGATGGGATCCGGCACGGTCGAGGCCTCGCGGAAGGCGAGCTGCAGGCTGCGCAGGCCGTCCCGCAGCGGGCGGGCATGGCTGTCGCTGATCTCGGGCGCGGCCGCGGTGATGAGCCCGGCGAGCGCCTGGATCAGCTTGCGGGCCTCGTCGAGGTCGCGCTGCCCGTCCGGGTCGTCCGCGAGCCCGCACTTGACCGCGGCCGCGCTCATCAGGTGCACGGCGGCCGCGCCGATCACCTCGACCGCGGGCACGTCCGCGATGTCGCGCGTCGCATCGGCCACGGCGTCGGGCGCGTCCGCGGCCTCCGCCTCCCCGGGCACCCCGTCGTCGTACGTGAAGCTCACGCCCCCATCCTCCCGCGTGCCGGGGTGGAGGACGGATGACGGGGAGGAGGACGGATCCGGTCTTCTCGTCCTCCTCCCGGTTCCGCGTCCGCCGCTTCAGCTCGCGAGCGCCGCGAACACCGCCTCCTCCACCTCGGCCCAGGCGAACAGCACCTGCGGCCAGGTCAGCCGCAGCACGCGGTAGCGCCCCTGGGCCGCGCGCAGGTCTCGCCCGCGGTCCCGCTCGAAGGCCTCGTCGTCGTCGTGGAACTCCCGGCCGTCGCACTCGATGATCAGCCGACCTTCGACGAGCAGGTCGACCTCGCCGATGCCGTCGAGCCGCGGCAGCACCTCGATCCTCAGCCCGCGCATGCGCAGCAGGTGGCGGACGATCGTCTCGATCCCGGAATCGGCGCGCCCGTCCGCCGCCAGCAGCACCGGGCGCAGGTGAGCGGGGAGCAGGGCCGCCAGCGCGGGCAGGTCGCGCTCGCCGATGCGGCGGAGGTGGAGCGCGGAGTCCAGCACGGCGAGGGCCCGCTCGGGCGGCTGCGTGGTGAAGACGTGGGAGAGCAGGAGCAGCGGACCCGCGATGCGCGTGCGTCCGGTCCCCGCCAGCAGATCGGGAGCCACGTAGTGGACGACCACGTCGCGTCGGACGCCGAGGGACCGGGTCGCGTCGTCGGGGTCCCGAAGACGGCTGCAGCTGCTCGCGACGGCGACCTGCAGCCGGTCGCGGCGGCGACGGAACGAGTCGCCGCCGGGCTCGGGGTCCGGTGGGGTCCAGAGCCCGAGCGCCCGCGAGGCCGTCGTCGCGGTCGCGACGCCGCCGACGCGCGCTGCGCGGACCACCTCCGCCGCGGCGCCGGGGACCACCCAGTGCCCGCGGCGGACGGGCTCGATGCGGCCGGCGGCAGCGGCCTGCCGGATCTCGTGCGCGGACTTGCCGAGGCCGCGCAGCTCGCAAGTGGTCCAGAAGGTCGTCATGACGCGGCATGATCGCGAGCAGGGCCCTCCGGCGGCGTCCCTCCGCGCCTCCGGTGCGAGGATCACCGATTCGCGGGGCTGGGGAGGACCGGAACCCGTCCGCCGGGAGGATCCGCGCGCGGGTGGAGGACGGGATCCGGTGTGTCGTCCTCCACCCCGTCGTGGGTCCTCCGCCCGAGGACTCCTCGACCGCCGGGCGCGGCGCCTGCTACACTGCTGCGGTTCCGGGCCTCGGCCCGGTGTGCAAGTGGAGCGATCCCACCTCCCGCCCGACCTCTGACAGGGCGGCGAGGTCCAGGCACCTCCCTCCGGGCGACCGGGGCGACGGGGTGCGAGAGGCGTGCAGAACGGGTCCGTCCCGGCCGCGCTTCGGAATCCTTCTGCGCGCTCGCCGGTTGTGGTCCTTCGAAGTACAGAAACCACGACTGTTTGGAGCAGCGCATCAGCGATCCCCGTACCAACGACCGCATCCGAGTGCCCGAGGTCCGCCTGGTCGGACCCGCGGGGGAGCAGGTCGGCATCGTCCCCATCGAGAGCGCACTGCGGCTTGCCCGCGAGGCGGACCTCGACCTGGTCGAGGTCGCCCCGAACTCCCGCCCCCCGGTGGTCAAGATCATGGACTACGGGAAGTTCAAGTACGAGAACGCGCAGAAGGCCAAGGAGGCGCGTCGCAACCAGGCGAACACGGTCCTCAAGGAGGTCCGCTTCCGCCTGAAGATCGACTCGCACGACTACGAGACCAAGCGCAAGCGTGCGGAGGGCTTCCTCAAGGACGGCGACAAGGTCAAGGCGATGATCCTGTTCCGCGGCCGCGAGCAGTCGCGTCCCGAGCAGGGCGTGCGCCTCCTGGCCCGCTTCGCGGAGGACGTCCGCGAGTTCGGCAACGTCGAATCGAACCCCACGATCGACGGTCGCAACATGGTGATGGTCATCGGCCCGGTCAAGAGCAAGGTCGACGCGAAGGCGGAGCAGAACGCGAAGCGCGCGGCGGCCCGGAACAACAACACCCCCGCACCCACCGGTGCGGGCGACGCCCCGACATCCCAGGAGCAGTGATGCCGAAGCAGAAGACGCACTCCGGTGCCAAGAAGCGGTTCAAGATCACCGGCAGCGGCAAGGTGATGAAGGCCCAGGCCGGCAAGCGCCACAACTTCGAGCACAAGTCGAGCCGGCTGACGCGCCGCCTGACCGGTGACGCCCAGGTGGCGGCGCCCCAGGCGAAGCACGTCAAGAAGCTGCTCGGCAAGTAAGCCCGACACGGACCTGAAGGAGTAAGCAATGGCCAGGGTCAAGCGCGCCGTCAACGCGCACAAGAAGCGTCGGGTCGTCCTCGAGCGCGCCGAGGGCTACCGCGGTCAGCGGTCCCGCCTCTACCGCAAGGCGAAGGAGCAGGTCACCCACTCGCTCGTCTACGCCTACCGCGACCGCCGTCAGCGCAAGGGCGACTTCCGCCGCCTGTGGATCCAGCGGATCAACGCGGCGTCCCGCGCGAACGGCCTCACCTACAACCGGTTCATCCAGGGCCTGACCCTGGCCGGTGTCGAGGTCGACCGCCGCATCCTCGCGGAGCTCGCGGTGAACGAGCCCGCGACGTTCGCAGGCCTGGTGGCGACGGCGAAGGCCGCGCTGCCCGCCGACACCTCGGCGCCCGCCACCGCCTGACGCACGTCCGCGTCGCGAACGAGCCCGGTCCACGGACCGGGCTCGTTCCATGTCTCCAGGAGGTCCCCGTGATCGAGTCGACGAAGAACCCGACCGTGAAGCGCGTCGCGCGTCTGAAGCAGCGCCCGGAGCGCGAGGCGACCGGGCTCGCGCTGCTCGAGGGCCCGCAGGTGGTGCGCGAGGCCGTGGCGCACGCCGCGGACACGATCGAGGAGCTGTACTTCACGTCCGAGGGCTTCGAGCGCCACCCGGGCATCGCGGAGGCGGCGAGCGCCGCGGGCATCGACGTCGAGTTCGCCTCGGACGCCGCGCTCGCCGCGATGGCGGACACCCGCACCCCGCAGGGGGTGCTGGCCGTCGGTCGGCAGACGCCGGTGCGGCTCCGCGACGCCTTCGAGCCGGGCACCCGGCTCGTCGTCGTGCTCGACGAGGTGCGCGACCCGGGCAACGCGGGCGCGATCATCCGGGCCGCGGACGCCGCGGGCGCGGACGCCGTGATCCTCACCGGCTCGTCCGTCGACCCGTACAACCCGAAGGTGGTGCGCGCGACGACCGGTTCGATCTTCCACCTGCGGGTGTCGACGGGCGCCGACCTGCAGTCGGCCGCGGAGGCGGTGCGGCAGGCGGGCCTCGTGCTCACGGCCGCGGACATGCACGGCGAGCCGCTGCCGAGCGCGGACCTCGCCGGCCCGACCGCGTGGCTGTTCGGCAACGAGGCGCACGGCCTCTCGGCCGAGGCCCGGACGCTCGCCGACCGCACGCTCGCGGTGCCGATCTACGGCGCCGCCGAGTCGCTGAACCTCGCCACTGCGGCCTCGGTCTGCCTGTACGCCTCCGCCTTCGCCCAGCGCCGCTGAGATCCGTCCGCGATCGATGTCGATCGCGCGCCTCCCCGCTCGACGTGTAGGCAGGAGGGTGCGACCCGCACCCCGGTCTCCAGGAGGACACGATGGCGAAGTACATGCTGATCATGCGCAACAGCGGCTCGGAGCAGTCGTTCGACGAGATGGACTTCGACGCGGTGATCACCGCGATGGGGAAGTACAACGAGGCGATGATCGAGGCGGGCGTGCTGCTCGCGGGCGACGGCCTCTCCGACGCCGCGCAGGGCTCGGTGGTCGAGTTCACCGGCGAGGCGCCGATCGTCACGGACGGCCCGTACGGCGAGGCGCACGAGCTGTTCAACGGGTTCTGGACCATCCAGGCGGGCAGTCTCCAGGAGGCCGTCGAGTGGGCGAAGCGGGCGCCGCTGACGCGCGGCAACAAGATCGAGGTGCGCCGCGTCACCGACGAGAGCGACTTCGCGGGGCACGAGGACAACGAGTACCTGCAGAAGGAGCGGCAGTGGCGCGCGGACGGCATCGGCTGAGCGCGTGACCGACGTCGCCCGCGAGGTCGAGGCCGTCTGGCGCATCGAGGGCGCCCGCATCGTGGGCGCCCTCGCGCGCACCACGGGCGACCTCGGCCTCGCGGAGGACGTCGCGCAGGAGGCGGTCGCCGAGGCGCTCGAGCGGTGGCCGTCGACCGGCTCGCCCGCCAACCCGGGCGCCTGGCTCACCGCCGTGGCGAAGCGGCGCGCGATCGACGGCTGGCGGCGGCGCGAGCGGCTGGACGCGCGCCACCGGGCGATCGCGCGGGACCTCGAGGAGGTCGCCGACGACGAGTGGTCCCCGATCCCCGACGACCTGCTCCGGCTCCTGTTCACCGCCTGCCACCCGGTGCTGTCGCGGGAGTCGCGGGTCGCGCTGACGCTGCGCGTGGTCGGCGGCCTGTCCGCCGAGGCGGTGGCCCGGATGCTGCTCGTGCCGGTCCCGACCGTGCAGGCCCGCACCACCCGGGCGAAGAAGGCCCTGGCCGGCCTGCCCTTCGAGCCGCCGGACCAGGCGGAGTGGCCCGCGCGCCTCGACAGCGTGCTCGTCGTCGTGTCCCTGATGTTCACGGAGGGCTACGCGGCGACGAGCGGTGACAAGTGGATGCGGCCGGAGCTCGCCGGCGAGGCCCTGCGGCTCGGCCGCGTGCTGGCCTCGCTCGCGCCGGGCGAGCCCGAGGTGCACGGGCTCCTCGCGCTCATGGAGCTGCAGGCGTCCCGGTTCCCGGCTCGCCGCGCCTCCGACGGCTCGCCGGTGCTGCTGGAGGACCAGGACCGGACGCGGTGGGACCGCGCCCAGATCGAGCGCGGGCGCGCGGCGCTCGCCCGTGCGGCACCCCTGGGTCCGTACGCGCTGCAGGCGGCGATCGCCGAGCAGCACGCGATCGCCCCCTCGGCGGCGCGCACCGACTGGCGCGCGATCGTGCGGCTCTACGACCGGCTGCTCGCGATCGCGCCGAACGCGGTCGTCCGCCTGAACCGCGCCGTCGCGGTCGGAATGGCGGACGGTCCCGAGGCCGGCCTGCGCCTCGTGGAGGAGCTCGCCGCCGAGGGCGCGCTGCGCGGCGGCCACCTCGTCCCGGCGGTCCGGGCGGAGCTGCTCAGCAGGGCTGGCCGCTCGAGCGAGGCGGGCGCCGCGTTCGCGGAGGCCGCGGAGCGCGCCGCGAACGAGCGGGTTCGCGCCGCGCTGCTGGCGCGGGCCGCGGCGGGCGCTGTCAGCGCGAGAGCTCCCGCACCGCGGCGGTCATCATCCGCTGCATGTTGATGCGCCAGAGCGGTGCGACGACCAGGCGCACGAGCAGGCCGCGACCGAACCGGGGTGCGAACTCCCACGTCCAGCGCGCGATCGTGCCGGTGCCGTCCGGCTCGAAGCCCCAGTCGCCCCGCACCCCGCGCACCAGCCGGTCGAAGACGTCGCTGAAGCCCGTCAGCTCGTAGGCGAAGCAGCGCCCGGCCTCGAACTCGACGAGCGTCTCGGTGACCGCGCCGCCGTCGCCGAGCCGGAGCGTCCGCGACTTGCCGACGGCGTCCCAGGCCCCGTCCTGCCCATCGACGCGCTCGACGGCGGGGAACGGACCCCACCGGTCGAACATGCGGGGCAGCGGATGGTCGGCCACGAGCGGCAGCAGGCGCTCGGGCGGCAGCGGGCTGCGCGCGAGGGCGGTGGCCGACGGCCCGGTCCGAGGTCGTTCGATCAGCGGCACGGGGTGCTCCTCACAGGGGTGCTTCCCGCGCACAGTAGCGCCGAGCGGCTGCACGCGGCGTTCCGCGGGTTCCGCCCTCGTGGCGGCACCTCCATAGACTCGACCGCCGTGTCGATGCACCTGACCGAGGGGGCGGTGGACGAGGCCGTCGCCGACGCGCTCGCCGCCGTGGCCGCCGCCGGGACCACCGCCGACCTGAAGGCGGCCCGGATCGCCCACACGGGCGAGGGGAGCGCGCTCGCGCGCCTGAACGCCGCGCTGAAGGGGCTGCCGAACGAGGAGAAGCCCGCGGCCGGCCGGCTCGTCGGGCAGGCGCGCGCCAGGGTGAACGCCGCCGTCGCGGACCGCGAGGGCGTCCTCGCGGTCGCGGAGCGGGAGGCGCTGCTCGAGGCGGAGCGCGTCGACGTCACGGCCGCGCCCGTGCGCGACGCGGTCGGCGCCCGCCACCCGCTGACGATCGTCCGCGAGCGAGTCGAGGACGTCTTCGTCGGGATGGGCTGGGAGATCGCCGACGGCCCCGAGCTCGAGCACGAGTGGTTCAACTTCGACGCGCTGAACATCGACCCGGACCACCCCGCGCGCAGTCCGCAGGACACCCTCTTCGTCGAGCCGCTGGGCGCGCACCTGGTGATGCGGACGCAGACCTCGCCCGTGCAGGTGCGGACGCTCATCGAGCGCGGCGCCCCCGTCTACGTGCTCGCGCCGGGCCGCGTGTACCGGACGGACGAGGTCGACGCGACGCACCTGCCCGTCTTCACGCAGTTCGAGGGCCTCGCGATCGACCGCGGGCTGACGATGGCGCACCTTCGCGGCACCCTCGAGCACCTGGCGCGGATCATGTTCGGCGACGCCGCGCGGATCCGGCTGCGCCCGAACTTCTTCCCCTTCACCGAGCCGTCGGCGGAGATGGACGTCTGGCAGCCGAACGCGAAGGGCGGCGCCCGATGGGTGGAGTGGGGCGGCTGCGGCATGGTGCATCCGAACGTGCTCCGCGCGGCGGGCGTGGACCCCGCCGAGTACCAGGGCTTCGCGTTCGGCCTCGGCATCGAGCGGACGCTCCAGTTCGCCGAGGGCCTGACCGACATGCGCGACATGATCGAGGGCGACGTCCGCTTCGCCCGCCAGTGGGGCGTGGTCTCCCGATGAGCCCCGCCGTCCGCACGGATCCGCGAGAGGTGACGTCATGAGGGTCCCGCTGTCCTGGCTCGCGGAGTGGGCCGACCTGCCCGCCGGCACGACGCCGCAGACGCTGCACGAGGCCCTCGTGCGCGTCGGCTTCGAGGAGGAGACCGTCCACGGCGGCGACCTGACCGGCCCGGTCGTCGTCGGCGAGGTGCTCGACTTCACGGCCGAGCCGCAGAAAAACGGCAAGACGATCCGCTGGTGCCGCGTCCGCGTCGCTCCCGAGGGCGAGCACGCCGCGGACGGCGGTGAGGACGTGCACGGCATCGTGTGCGGCGCCGGCAACTTCTTCCCCGGCGACAAGGTCGTCGTCACCCTGCCGGGCGCAGTGCTGCCCGGGCTGTTCCCCATCGCGGCGCGGAAGACCTACGGGCACGTCTCCGACGGCATGATCGCCTCGGCGCGCGAGCTCGGCCTGCCCGACGAGACGGCGCCCGCGTCGGCGGGCGGCATCCTGCGGCTGACGGAGCTGGGCCTCGACCCGGAGGTCGGCACCGACGCGATCGCGCTGCTCGGTCTCGACGACACCGCCGTCGAGATCAACGTCACCCCGGACCGGGGCTACGCCCTGTCGATCCGCGGGATCGCGCGCGAGTACGGCGCCTCGACCGGCGCCGCCTTCCGCGACCCCGCCGCCGCCGTGACGCCGCCGGACGCGACCGAGGGCCCCGTGCCCGTCGTCGTGGACGACGCCGCACCGATCCGCGGGCGCGTCGGCGCCTCGGTCTTCGTCACCCGCGTCGTCCGCGGCATCGACCCGGCCGCGACGACCCCCGACTGGATGGCGGCCCGGCTGCGGCTCGCCGGGATCCGCTCGATCTCGCTGCCGGTCGACATCACCAACTACGTGATGGTGGAGCTCGGGCAGCCGATCCACGGCTACGACCTGGCCCGGCTCTCCGGTCCTTCGTCCGGCTCGGGCGGGCCCGCCCTCGGCGTCCGGCGCGCGCGGCCGGGGGAGGCGCTGACGACGCTCGACGGCGTCGCCCGCACCCTCGACGCCGAGGACCTCGTCATCACCGACGGCTCCGGCGCGATCGGTCTCGCCGGGGTGATGGGCGGCGCGACCACCGAGCTGTCCTCCACCACGACGGACGTCGTGGTGGAGGCCGCGAACTTCGACCCGGTCTCGATCGGGCGCACCGCCCGGCGGCACCGCCTGCCGTCCGAGGCGAGCCGCCGGTTCGAGCGCGGTGTCGATCCCGCGATCGCCCGCGCCGCCGCGCAGCGGGTCGTCGACCTGCTCGTGGAGCACGCCGGCGGCACCGCCGACCCCGGCCAGACCTGGCTCGAGACGGCTCCCGCACCGCGCGCGGTCCTGCTCGCCCCCGGCGCCGTGCTGCGCCGCACCGGCGTCGTCGCCACCGACGCCGAGGTGCGCGACGCGCTCGCGGCGCTCGGCTGCGGCGTCGAGGACGGGGAGGAGGGCCTGCTCGTCGTCCCGCCGACCTGGCGCCCCGACCTCGCCGAGGACGTCGACGTGATCGAGGAGGTCGTCCGGGTCGTCGGCTACGACCGCATCCCGTCCGAGCTGCCGACCGCCCCGCCCGGGCGCGGCCTGACCCGGACGCAGCGCCTCCGCCGCTCCGTGGGGCAGGTGCTCGCCGCCGGCGGCGCCGTCGAGATCCAGACGTACCCGCTCGTCTCCGAGGCGGACCAGGAGCGGTTCGCGCCGGGGGAGGCGATGCGCGTCGCGAACCCCCTCGACGCGACCGCGCCGCTGCTGCGGCGCACGCTGCTGCCCGGGCTGCTCGACGCGCTGCGGCGCAACCGCGCCCGCGGGCTGACCGACCTCGCCCTCTACGAGACGGGCGCCGTCTTCCTGCCCGTCGCGGGGGGCCGCTACGGCACGGCCGAGCTGCCGCCGATCGGGGCGCGGCCCGCCCCCGCGATGCTCGCCCGGCTGTCGGAGGACCTGCCGCCGCAGCCGCAGCACGTCGCGGTCGTCCTCGCGGGCGACCGGGCGCCGCGGCAGCCGGGCCTGCCCGCGCAGCCGGTGGACTGGCGCGACGCGATCGACGCGGCGCGCCGGGTCACCGCGGCCGTCGGCGCCGAGGTCCGGCTGGAGCAGGCGACCGCGCCCGGCTTCCACCCGACGCGCACCGCGGCGGTGCTGGTCGGCGACGTCCGCATCGGCGTCGCCGGCGAGCTGCACCCCGACGCGACCGAGGACGTGCCCGGCCGGGTGGCGGCCGTCGCGATCGGCGTCGTCGCGCTGATCGCCGCGGCGCCGCGCACGGTGGAGTTCCACCCGATCTCCGCGATGCCCGCCGCGACGCAGGACCTGTCGCTCGTCGTCGACGAGGCGGTGCCGGCGGAGGCCGTGCGGGCCGCGGTCGTCGAGGGCGCGGGCGAGCTGCTCGAGGCAGCGCTGCTGACGGACGACTACCGCGGTGCCGGCCTGCCGGAGCGGACCAAGTCGCTCACCTTCGCGCTGCGCTTCCGGGCGACGGACCGCACGCTGAAGGCGAAGGAGGCGACCGCGGCGAAGGAGGCCGGGGTGGCGCTCGCGGCGGAGCGCACCGGAGCGCGCCTGCGGGAGTAGGCGGCGTAGGCTCGCGCTCGTGAACGGGATCGCGCAGGCGCCGGTGGCGCGGCAGGGGGTCGTCGGCGGCACGTCCGCCGGCACGGCGGCCTGAGCCGCCGACGACACCTCCACCCGTTCCCGCGCGGCTCCGCCGCGCCCGCTCCCGGAAGCGAACACCCGCATGCACGCCCTCGACCGGGCGGGTCTCCTCACGTCGTTCGTCAACACGACGCGCAAGGAGCTCGCCGACCTGACCCCGCCGGACCTCGACGACCTCGCCTGGGACCGGCTCGACTACCTCGGCTGGCGCGACCCGAAGCGCGACCGCCGCGCCTACGTCGTCCTGCCCGCCGACGACGGACCGGTCGGGGTGCTGCTGCGCCAGGCCGAGGCCACCGCGCGCACCCGGGCCCAGTGCTCCTGGTGCCAGGACGTCCGGCTGCCGAACGACGTCGTCTTCTACGCCGCGAAGCGTGCCGGCGCAGCGGGCCGCCGGGGCGACACGGTCGGGACGCTCGTCTGCCGCGACTTCCAGTGCTCGGCCAACGTGCGCGTCCTCCCGCCCCTCGCCTACACCGGGTTCGACCGGGAGGCGGCGCGCGACGACCGGATCGTCGAGCTGCAGCTGCGGGCGGCCGGCTTCGCCGCGGCGGTGCTCGGCGGGTGACCGGCGCCGGGCGGCCCGGGGAGCCGCCCGGGCGCGGTCGGTAGGGTTCCCAGGTGGGATTCCGGGTGGCGGTCGCCGGTGCCAGCGGCTACGCGGGCGGCGAGCTGCTCCGCCTGCTCGCCGGGCACCCGGACCTCGACGTCGTGACGGCGACCGGGCACTCGAGCGCCGGCTCGCGGGTCGGGGACGTGCAGCCGCACCTCGCCTCCTGCGCGGACCTCGTGCTCCAGGAGACGACGCCCGAGGTGCTCGCGGGCCACGACGTCGTCTTCCTCGCCCTGCCCCACGGGCAGTCGGGCGCGCTCGCCGAGCAGCTGGGCGACGACGTCCTGGTGGTCGACGCGGGCGCGGACCACCGGTTGGCCGACGAGGCCGACTGGCGGGCCTTCTACCCGGGGCCGTGGCACGGGGCCTGGCCGTACGGCGTGCCCGAGCTGCCGGTCGCGGGCGGCGCCCAGCGCGACCGCCTCGCGGGGGTGAAGCGGATCGCGGCGCCGGGCTGCAACGCGTCGGCGGTGTCGCTCGCGCTCGCGCCGGCCGTCGCCGAGGGGCTCGTCGGCCCCGACGACCTCGTGGCGGTGCTCGCCGTCGGGCCTTCCGGCGCCGGCCGCTCGAGCCGCCCCGACCTGTCCGCGAGCGAGCTGCTCGGCTCCGCCCACGCCTACGCCGTCGGCGGCACGCACCGCCATACGCCCGAGATCCTGCAGAACCTGGCGCAGGTGACCGGGGTGCGCGGCTCCGTCTCCTTCACGCCGGTGCTCGTGCCGATGGCGCGCGGCATCCTCGCGACCTGCACCGCCCGCCTCGCTCCGGGAGTCGACGAGGCCGCGGTGCGCGCCGCGTACGAGCGCGCCTACGGCGGCGAGCGGTTCGTCCGGCTGCTGCCGGCCGGCCGCTTCCCGGCGGTGGAGCACGCGCTCGGCGCGAACACGCTGCTGCTCGGCCTCGCGGTCGACGAGGCGGCGGGCCGGCTGGTCGTCGTCGCGGCGCTCGACAACCTGGTGAAGGGCACGGCCGGCGCCGCGATCCAGTCGGCGAACATCGCCCTCGGCCTGCCGGAGTCGGCGGGCCTCCCCATCGACGGAGTGGCCCCATGAGCGTGACCGCAGCTGCAGGCTTCGAGGCGGCGGGGGTCGAGGCGGGGCTGCGCAGCGGCCCGGGCCCGGACGTCGCCCTCGTCGTGAACCGCGGTCCGTCCGCGTCGGCCGCGGCCGTGTTCACGAGCAACCGCTGCACCGCGAACCCGATCATGTGGAGCAAGCAGGTCATCACCGACGGGGTCGTGTCGGCGATCGTGCTGAACGCCGGCGGGGCGAACTGCTACACGGGGATGCTCGGGTTCCAGACGACCCACGAGACCGCGGAGGCCGCCGGTCGGGCGCTCGACCTCTCCCCGGGCGACGTGCTCGTCTGCTCGACGGGGCTGATCGGGGAGCAGCTCGACTCCACGAAGATGGTGAGCGCGGTCGGCCGCGCCGCCGAGGCGCTCTCGGCCGACGGCGGCGAGCGGGCCGCGCGGGCGATCATGACGACGGACACCCGGCCGAAGCAGGCGGTGCGCACCGGTGGCGGCTGGACGATCGGCGGCATGGCGAAGGGCGCCGGCATGCTCGCGCCCGGCCTCGCCACGATGCTCGTCGTCATCACGACCGACGCGGACCTCGAGTCCGCCGACCTCGACGCCGCGCTGCGCACGGCGACCCGCGTCACCTTCGACCGGCTCGACTCCGACGGCTGCATGTCGACGAACGACCAGGTGACGCTCCTCGCGTCGGGTGCGAGCGGCGTCGCGCCGGACCTGGCCGCGTTCACCGCGGCCCTCACCGACCTGTGCCGCGACCTCGTGGTGCAGCTGCAGTCGGACGCGGAGGGCGCCGCGCACGACGTCACGATCGAGGTGCGCTCCGCGGCCAGCGAGGAGGACGCCGTCGAGGTCGCCCGCGCGATCGCCCGCAGCAACCTGTTCAAGGCCGCGGTGTTCGGCAACGACCCCAACTGGGGCCGGGTCCTCGCGGCCGTCGGCACGACGTCCGCCGCCTTCGACCCGTTCGGCATCGACGTCGCGATGAACGGGGTGCGGGTCTGCCGGGCGGGCCAGCCGGACCAGCCGCGCGACCTCGTGGACCTGACCGATCGGGCGGTGTCCGTCGTCGTCGACCTGCACGCGGGGCTCGACGCGGCGACGCTCTGGACGAACGACCTCACGCACGACTACGTGCACGAGAACTCGGCCTACTCGTCGTGAGCCTGCCCGTCCAGACGACGACGCCGGAGGAGGCGGCCGCCAAGGCGGCCGTGCTCGTCGAGTCCCTCCCGTGGATCACGCGGTTCGCCGGGCGCGTGATCGTCGTCAAGTTCGGCGGCAACGCGATGGTCAGCCCCGAGCTGACGGCCGCCTTCGCGGAGGACGTCGTCTTCCTCCGCACGGTCGGCGTCCGGCCCGTGGTGGTGCACGGCGGGGGGCCGCAGATCAGCGCGATGCTCACCCGGCTCGGGATCGAGAGCGAGTTCCGCGGCGGCTACCGGGTGACGACCCCCGAGGTGATGGAGGTCGTCCGGATGGTGCTGACCGGGCAGGTGAGCCGCGACCTCGTCGGGGCTATCAACCTGCACGGCCCGCTGGCGACCGCGATCTCGGGCGAGGACGGCGGCCTGTTCAGCGGCCGGCGCCGCACGGCCCTCGTCGACGGCGTCGAGACGGACCTCGGCCGGGTCGGGGACGTGGTCGCGGTCGACCCGACCGCCGTGGTCGCCCAGCTCGACGCCGGCGGCATCCCGGTCGTCTCGACGATCGCGCCGGACGCGGACGCGCCGGGGGAGTCGTTGAACGTGAACGCGGACAGCGCCGCCGCGGCGCTCGCAGTGGCGCTCGGCGCCGAGAAGCTGGTCGTGCTCACCGACGTCCCCGGCCTCTACGCGGACTGGCCCGACCGCGACTCCCTGGTCTCCAGCATCGGCACGACCGAGCTCGCGGCGATGCTGCCGTCGCTCGAGTCGGGCATGATCCCCAAGATGACGGCGTGCCTCGAGGCGGTCGAGGGCGGCGTCCCCAAGGCGGCGGTGATCGACGGGCGGGTGCCGCACTCGGTCCTGCTCGAGGTCTTCACCGGCAGCGGCATCGGCACGGAGGTGGTCCCATGACGGACGTGCAGCAGCGGGCGGGCTGGCGGGAGCGCCACGCCCACGACCTGATGGGCAGCTACGCGCCGCCGCTGCGCCTGCTCGAGCGCGGCGAGGGCTGCTGGGTGTGGGACGACGAGGGCACCCGGTACCTCGACTTCCTCGGCGGCATCGCGGTGAACTCCCTCGGTCACGCCCACCCCGTGGTGCTCACCGCGATCGCGGAGCAGGCCGCGCGGTTCGTGCACGTCTCCAACTACTTCGCCTCCGCGCCGCAGCTCGGGCTCGCCGAGCGGCTGAAGCGGATCACGGGCGCGGGGGAGGAGGGCCGGGTCTACTTCGGCAACTCCGGCGCCGAGGCGAACGAGGCCGCCTTCAAGCTCGCGCGCCGCACCGGGCGACCGCGGATCCTCGCCCTGAAGAACGCGTTCCACGGCCGCACGATGGGCGCGCTCGCCCTCACCGGCAAGCCGGCGATGCAGCAGCCGTTCCTGCCGCTGCCCGGCGGCGTCGAGCACCTCGACTCGACGGTGGAGGCGCTGCGGCAGGCGATGCGGGACGACGTCGCGGCCCTGGTCGTCGAGCCGATCAAGGGCGAGACCGGCGTGGTGCCGCTGCCCGAGGGCTACCTGCGGGAGGCGCGGGAACTCACCCGCGAGTACGGCGCCCTGCTGGTCGTCGACGAGATCCAGACCGGCGTCGGGCGCACGGGGGCCTGGTTCGACTACCAGCACGAGGGGGTGCTGCCCGACGCGGTGACGATCGCCAAGGGCATCGCGGGCGGGGTGCCGCTCGGCGCGATGGTGACGTTCGGCGCGGCGAGCGGCCTGCTGCAGCGCGGCGACCACGGCAGCACCTTCGGCGGCAACGCGCTCGCGGCCGCGACGGCGAACGCCGTGCTCGACGAGATCGAGCGCGCCGACCTGATCGGCAACGCCGCGCGCCGCGGCGAGCAGCTCCGCACCGCGGTGACGCGGATGGGCTCGTCCCTCGTCACCGAGGTCCGCGGCCGCGGCCTGCTGATCGGCGTCGGCACCGTCGACGGCGCGGCGCCCGCGATCGCGGCGGCGGCGCTCGAGCGGGGCCTGATCGTGAACCCGATCAACCCGACCTCGGTGCGGATCGCGCCGCCGCTGATCGTCGGCGACGCGGAGGTCGACTTCTTCACCGAGGTCTTCGGGGCGGCGCTCGCCGCGGCCTGACCGGCCCGACGCGGCCGGTCCCGAGACGGCGAGGGGCATCATCGTGCGATGAGCTCGTCGCGACCACGCCGGCTGACCCGACGCGCGGGGCTGGCCGCCGCCGCCGGCCTGCTCGCCGGGGCGGGGGCGGTCGCCGCACGGCCGGCCGGCCCGGCCGTCGACTCCGCCGCCGCGGCCGTGCTCCCGCCCGCACCGGCGGACGGGATGCGGGGCCCGAGCATGTTCGTGCTCGGCGACTCGTGGGCCGCGGGCCTGCACGCGGACCCGGACGACGCGCTCGGGCAGGTGGCCGCTCGGGTGCTCCGCTCCTCGGTCCGGGTCGACGCGATCTCGGGCACGGGCTACCTCAACCCCGCCGGCGCGAGGACGTACCCGGACCGCGCGGCAGCGGCGCACGGCGACGAGCAGCTCGTGGTCGTCCAGGGCGGCAGCAACGACGGCTCCCAGGACCTGGACGCGCTCGCGGGCGCCGTCCGCGAGACGGTGGCACGCCTGCAGTCCGGCTTCCCCGGCGCGGCGCTCGTCCTGCTCGGGCCCGGGCCGGACCCGCTGCCGGTCACCTCCGGCCAGCGCCGCGTCGACGAGATCATCGCGGGCGCGGCGAAGGCGATCGGCGTGCCGTACGTGTCGATGCTGCAGCAGGACTGGATCCCCGAGGACCGGGCGGACGCGGTCATCGACCCGGCGACCGCGCACCCGACCCCGCAGGGCCAGGAGTACCTCGGCATCCGGCTCGCGGCCGCGCTGCACCTCGTCGTGCCCGAGGTCGTCAGCGCCTGATCGGGCGAGCGGCGGCCGATTTCAGGCGCCCGGCTCGCGCCCCTAGCCTGGCTCCTCCCGCCACCGACCGAGGAGCCCGACCCGCATGACCCGTCACTTCCTCCGCGACGACGACCTGAGCCCCGCCGAGCAGGCCGAGGTGCTGGACCTCGCCGCCGCGATGAAGGCGGACCGCTGGGGCCGGCGCCCGCTCGAGGGCCCGCAGACGGTCGCGGTGATCTTCGACAAGTCGTCGACGCGCACCCGGGTCAGCTTCGCCGTCGGGGTCGCCGACCTCGGCGGTAGCCCGCTGATCATCTCGACCGCCAGCAGCCAGCTCGGCGGCAAGGAGACGCCCGCGGACACCGCCCGCGTGCTGGAGCGGATGGTCGCCGCGATCGTCTGGCGCACCTACGCCCAGTCCGGCCTCGAGGAGATGGCTGCCGGCACGCGCGTGCCGGTGGTGAACGCGCTCTCCGACGACTTCCACCCGTGCCAGCTGCTCGCCGACCTGCTCACGATCCGGGAGCACAAGGGGGAGCTCGCGGGGCTCACCGTCGCCTTCGTCGGCGACGGCGCCGACAACATGGTCCACAGCTACCTGCTCGCCTGCACCACCGCCGGCATGCACGTGCGGGTCGGCTTCCCGGAGGCGTACGCGCCGTCGGAGGCCGTGGTCGCCGACGCGCGGCGCATCGCCGAGGGCACCGGCGGCTCCGTCGTGCTCACCCACGACCCCGAGGCGGCGGTCGCGGGCGCCGACGTCGTCGTGACGGACACCTGGGTGTCGATGGGCCGCGAGGACGAGAAGGCCGTCCGCATCGAGGCGCTCTCGGGCTACCAGGTGACCGAGGCGCTGATGGCGGCCGCGAAGGACGACGCCGTGTTCCTGCACTGCCTGCCCGCCGACCGCGGCTACGAGGTCGCGCCCGAGGTGATCGACGGGCCGCGCAGCGTGATCTGGGACGAGGCGGAGAACCGGCTGCACGCCCAGAAGGCGCTGCTGGCCTGGCTGCTCGAGCGCGCCTGACCGGGCCGAGCCGCGAGGCGGACCGGGCCGACGGGGCGCTCAGTACGCTGGAGGACGACATGAGCGACCAGGGCCACGCGACCAACGCCGGATCACTGTGGGGCGGCCGGTTCGCCGAGGGCCCGTCGGACGCCCTCGCGGCGCTCTCGCGCTCCACGCACTTCGACTGGGCGCTCGCGCCCTACGACCTCGCGGGGTCGAGGGCGCACGCCGCGGCGCTCGCGGCGGCCGGCCTGCTCACGGCGGAGGACGAGGCCGCGATCACCGCCGCGCTCGAGCGGATCGGGGAGCGCGTCGCCGACGGCTCGCTCACGCCGGCTCCCGACGACGAGGACGTGCACGCGGCGCTCGAGCAGGCGCTCATCGCCGAGGCGGGGCCGGAGCTCGGCGGCCGGCTGCGCGCGGGCCGCAGCCGCAACGACCAGATCGCCACGCTGATCCGCCTCTACCTGCGCGACCACGCCCGGGTCATCGGCCTCGCCGTCACCGACCTCGTCGACGCGCTGGCGAGCCAGGCGGAGGCCCACCCGGAGGCGATCCTCCCCGGCCGCACGCACCTCCAGCACGCGCAGCCGGTGCTGCTCGCGCACCACCTGCTGGCGCACGCCTGGCCGCTGGTGCGGGACCTCGACCGGCTCGGCGACTGGGCCCGCCGCGCGGACGCCTCGCCGTACGGCTCCGGCGCGCTCGCGGGCAGCAGCCTCGGGCTCGACGACGACCTCGTCGCGCAGCGCCTCGGGTTCTCCCGCACGGTCGAGAACTCGATCGACGGCACCGCCGCCCGGGACGTGGTCGCCGAGTTCGCCTTCGTCGCCGCGATGATCGGGGTCGACCTCTCCCGCCTGGCGGAGGACGTGATCCTCTGGTCGACCCGCGACGTCGGCTTCGCCCGGCTGCACGACTCCTGGTCGACCGGGTCGTCGATCATGCCGCAGAAGAAGAACCCCGACATCGCCGAGCTCGCGCGCGGCAAGGCGGGCCGGCTCGTCGGCGACCTCACGGGGCTGCTCACGACGTTGAAGGGCCTGCCGCTCGCGTACAACCGCGACCTGCAGGAGGACAAGGAGCCGGTCTTCGACCAGGTCTCGACCCTCGAGGTGCTGCTGCCCGCGGTGACGGGCCTGGTCGCCACCCTCCGGTTCGACGTCGAGCGGATGGCGGCGTCCGCCCCCGAGGGCTTCTCGCTCGCCACCGATGTCGCCGAGTGGCTGGTGCGGGAGGGCACGCCCTTCCGCGACGCGCACGAGATCACCGGTGCGCTCGTGGCCGCCGCGGAGGCGCGCGGCACGGACCTCGACGGCCTGACCGACGAGGAGATGGCGGCGGTGTCGCCCTCGCTCACCCCGGAGGTGCGGCGGGTCCTCACCGTCGAGGGCTCGGTCGCGAGCCGCACGGGCCGCAGCGGCACCGCGCCGGAGCGGGTGCGCGAGCAGCTCGCGAGCCTCACGCGGCAGGCCCGCGCCGCGAAGGAGCGCCTGCCGTGAGCGAGCGGCCGCGCCGCGACCCCGGCCCGGCGTGGCTCGTCCGCGCCGTGGTCGTCGTGGCGGTCCTCGTCGTGGTCGCCGCGCTCGTCGTCACGATCGCGACCGGGACGCTCTTCACGACGCCGAACGGGCGGTGATCGACCGCGCGCTGCTCGCGCGGCCCGCGCTGGAGGCGGCGCCGCTGCTGCTCGGCGCCGTCCTCACGCGCACGACGGACGACGGCCCGGTCGCCGTCCGGCTCACCGAGGTGGAGGCGTACGGGGGAGCGGAGGACCCGGGCTCCCACGCCTTCCGCGGCGAGCGCCCCCGCAACCGGGCGATGTTCGGTCCGCCGGGGCACCTCTACGCGTACTTCACCTACGGGATGCACACCTGCGCGAACGTCGTCTGCGGGCCCGAGGGGGCGGCGAGCGCGGTCCTGCTGCGCGCGGGCGAGGTCGTCGCCGGGCACGACCTCGCGCTCCGGCGGCGCGGGGGAGCGCGGGACCGGGACCTGGCCCGGGGGCCCGCGAGGCTCGTCGTCGCGCTCGGCATCGCGCTCGCCGACGACGGCGCCGACCTGCTCGGCGGCGGCGGCTGGTCGCTCGACCCCGCCCCGGAGCCGGCCGAGGCCGTGCGGGGGCCGCGCGTCGGGGTCGCCGGCGACGGCGGCGACGGCGGCCGCTTCCCGTGGCGGTTCTGGATCGACGGCGACCCGACCGTCTCCGCCTACCGGCCGGGCGGCCGCAGACGACCGGCGGGGGCCGCCCGCGGTCCCGGCGCCGCGCGGTAGCCGGCTCGGGCGCGGGTCAGGTGCGGACCAGCAGCACGACGCCCGCCGCCGCGGCCGCCCAGATCCAGCTGCCCAGCGTGCCGATGATGAAGCGCTCCCGCACCGCGCCGTTCTCGAGCTCGGTGAAGCGGCCGACGCCCTTGATCGCGATGACCACGGCGAGCGCCTCGGGCACGCCGGCGACGATCGCGCCCGCGACCGCGAACCGCTCGAGCAGGCCGATCACCTCGCCGCCGCGCAGCACCTCCCGCTCGCCGACCACGACCCCGCCGTTCGCGCCCTCGCGCTCGTCGACCACCGCCCGGTCGAGCAGCAGGCGCACCGCGGGGCTGCCGCCGGCGACCGCGGCGACCAGCACGGCGACGGTCGTGATCGCCGTGACGACCGTCGGCGCCGGCACCGCCGGGAGGGCGGCCGCGAGCAGCGAGACCGCGAGCAGGGCTCCGGCGAGGATCGTGAGCAGCCGGCTCGGGCGGCGCCAGGCGAGCACCGCGGCGACGGCCGCCGCGACTGGGCAGAGCACGAACAGGAACCACCCCAGCGCGACCAGCAGGCCGTACGGGCCGTAGACGTCCACGGCGGACCAGGGTACGGGTCAGGCCGCGCCGTCGAGCCGCGCCAGCAGGCGCGCGAGCGCCGGCACGGCCGCCTCCTCGAGCCGGATGCCCGCGGCGCGCGCCCGCTGGCTGACCGCCTGCGGGGTCACGCCCTCCTCGTCGGCGATCTGCGCCTGGGTGAGCCCGGCCCGGAGCCGGTCCGCGACCGCCCAGCCCTCCTCGGACCGCCGCGCGCGCACGTCGAGCAGCAGCTGCAGGAGCGCCGTCGCGTCGCCGGCCGCCGTCTCGTCGTCGGCTCGCACGTCGACCCGGTGCTGCGCGCGCTTCGCGGCCTCGACGGCGGCGCGCGCCGCGACGAACGCGGGCCCGCGCGCCTCCCTCGTGGACGCCGGCAGCGGCTCGGCGACGCCGCCGACCCCCACGCCGACGCTCCACCCGGCGTCGCGCGTCAGCTCCAGCACCGCCTGCAGCGCCGCCTCCGCCTCCGGGAGCACGAGCTGGAACTCGTCGCCGGCGGTGCGGTCGGGCCCGAGCACCGCACCGGCCGCGCGCCAGCGCTCGGCGTCGTCCTCGAGCGCACCGACGCGGTCGACGTCCTGCTGGCTGCCGACCTGGTCCACCGTGAGGACGAACACCCATCAAGTATCACGACTTGATGGGCCCAGATCAAGCCCTCGGCCTTGTCCGGCCAGGGCGCCCTCCGCTCCCGCTGGTACCGTCGCACACGTGCCGAAGACCGCGCTCGACCGACAGCACAACGACGCGTCGTTCCCGTCGCTGTGGGACGAGCTGCGCTGGCGCGGGCTCGTCCACGTCTCGACCGACGAGGCCGCGCTCGCCGAGGCGCTCGCCGGCGGGGGCCTCACCGCCTACTGCGGGTTCGACCCGACCGCGCCCAGCCTGCACCTCGGCAACCTGCTGCAGATCCTGCTGCTGCGTCGTCTGCAGCTCGCCGGCCACCGCCCGGTCGGCCTGGTCGGTGGTTCGACGGGACTGATCGGCGACCCCCGGCCGACCGCGGAGCGCGTGCTCCAGTCGAAGGAGCAGGTCGCGGAGCGCGTGCGCCTGATCCGTGAGCAGGTCGAGCGGTACCTCGACTTCGACGGGGACGGGGCGGCCGAGATGGTCGACAACCTCGACTGGACCTCGGGGCTGTCGGCGATCGACTTCCTCCGCGACGTCGGCAAGCACTTCCGCGTGGGGACCATGCTGAAGAAGGACGCGGTGTCGGCCCGGCTGAACTCCGACGCCGGCATCAGCTACACCGAGTTCAGCTACCAGATCCTCCAGGCCTACGACTTCCTGCAGCTGTTCCGCACGAGGGGGTGCACCCTGCAGACGGGCGGCAGCGACCAGTGGGGGAACCTGACCGCCGGGGTGGACCTGGTGCACCGCGCCGAGGGCGCGGCGGTCCACGCGCTCGGCACCCCGCTGATCACGAACAGCGACGGCACCAAGTTCGGCAAGAGCGAGGGCAACGCCGTCTGGCTCGACCCGATGCTCACGACCCCGTACGCGTTCTTCCAGTTCTGGCTCAACACGACGGACGACGACGTGCTCGACCGGCTCAAGGCGTTCACGTTCCTGACCCGGGACGAGCTCGAGCGCCTGGAGGGCGCCCGCGTCGAACGGCCGGGAGCGCGCGAGGCGCAGCGCCGGCTGGCGTGGGAGGTGACCGCGCTGGTCCACGGGGACGCGGCCGCGGACGGGGCGCGCGACGCGTCGGCCGCGCTGTTCGGCACCGGCGACCTGACGTGCATCGACGAGGGCACCCTGCTCGCGGCGGTCGCGGAGCTGCCGGGCACCGAGGCGGCGCCGGGGGACCGCGTCGACCTGCTGCTGTCCCGCACCGTGGCGAAGTCGGTCGGCGAGGCGCGGCGCGCGATCGCGCAGGGCGGGGTGTCGGTGAACAACCGGCGGATCGAGGACCAGGACGCCGTGCTGGCGGAGGAGGACCTCCTGCACGGCCGCGTCGCGGTCCTGCGACGCGGCAAGCGCACGCTCGCGGCGGCCCACCGGCGCTGACGGCGACGCCGGTCCTCATGCGAGCCGGCCGCGCCACGGGGTGACCCTCGGGCTGGTGGGGGGACCGGCTGACCGGCCTTCCAGGACGAGGGACGGCAGCCGTCGGCGTCCCGGTGAGGCGGCCCGAGGCGCCGAGACCCCGCGTTCTCACCCGCCGCGATCCTCCCTGGGCGGCCTGCGCCGACACGTCGTCGCGCCGGGCCGGGCACCCCGCCCGCCCGACGGCGGACCCTCCTCGGCGCGGGAGCCCGGGCCCTCCTCGGTCCGCTCGCGCGCGATCGCACGAGCCGTGCCGTTCGCGCGCTCCGACGCGCCGTTCGGCGCCGAGAAGCGCGTGTCAGCGGCTCCCTGGAGGGGCTCAGGAGCGCGACACGCCCGTGTGTTTCGCGCAGGTTGCGAAGCGCCCGCCGGGCACGTAATGTCTTCTCTTGTCACTGCGACGAACGGATGAGCAAGGCTCTCCGGGCCACAGTGGTGGCGGATCTGGTCGAGGCCCTCAGGGGCCGGCCGAAGATCATCGAGGCACCTCTGGTCGTCTGGCGTGAGTCGGGCGGGGGATGGGTGGTCGATCTTTGAGAACTCAACAGCGTGCA
>NZ_JBHUEA010000011.1:0-102128 GCF_042680685.1 Amnibacterium endophyticum
CCCCCGACTTGCTGCGGGGCGGGGCGCGCGGGCGACCAGCGCCGCGCGCCGCACCGCGGCGCCCGGCGGGGGCCCGGCCGGGGCGGCGGGGGGACGCACCGCGGCCGCGGCGCCGCCGGCCCGGACCACTGCCGTCTCGAGGGCGTCGGCGCTCCACCCCGCCACCGCGACCGCGACCGCCTCGCGCTCGGCGGGCGCGTCGAGCACGCCCAGCGCGGCGGCGCGGTGCCGCGGCGCGTTCGTGTGCAGCCGGATCCAGCCGTCGCGGGCCCGGTAGTCGCCCGCGACCGCGTCCCACGGCGACGGGACGCTCCAGCCGACCGGTGTCACCGCCTGCCGGAACCAGGCGGTGACCGCCGCCGCGTCGACCTCGGCCGCGGTGCCGGTCAGCGCGGCGACCGAATCGACGAACGCGGCGACCGCGCCGACCGCGAGCGACTCCACGTCCCAGGCCCCGCCGAAGCGCGCGGACCCGTGCGCCCGCGCGGCGGGCGCCTGCCCGAGCAGCCGGGCGGCCTCGACCTGGACCCCGGGCGGCGTCACAGGTCGATCCTCGCTTCGGCGAGCCTCCCGCACCAGGGGCGGTCGGTGCTCGTGCTGCTCTCAGGCGCTGGGAGCAGCACGAGCACCGACCAAGGGGGTCAGGCGGCGCCGTTGAACATGCTGGTGACGCTGCCGTCCTCGAAGACCTCGTGGATCGCCCGCGCGATCACCGGCGCCATCGACAGCACCTCGAGCGAGTCGAACCGCTTGTCGGGCGTGATCGGCAGCGTGTCCGTCACGATGACGCGGTCGATGGCGGGCGAGGTCAGCCGCTCCACGGCCGGGTCGCTGAAGATCGCGTGCGTCGCCGCGACGATCACGCCGGTCGCACCGTTCGCCTTCAGCGCCTCCGCGCCCTTCACGATCGTGCCGCCGGTGTCGATCATGTCGTCCACGAGCAGGCACATCTTGCCCCGCACGTCGCCGACGATCTCGTGCACCGTCACCTGGTTCGGCACCGCGGGGTCGCGGCGCTTGTGGATGATCGCGAGGGGGACGTCCAGCCGGTCGCTCCAGACGTCGGCGACGCGGACGCGCCCCATGTCCGGCGAGACGACCATCAGGTTCGACTTGTCGACCGTGCGCTCGATGTGGTCGACCAGGACCGGCATCGCGAACAGCTGGTCCAGCGGGCCGTCGAAGAAGCCCTGGATCTGCGCGGCGTGCAGGTCGACGGAGATGATCCGCTCCGCGCCCGCGGTCTTGAACAGGTCCGCGATCAGGCGCGCGCTGATCGGGTCGCGCCCGCGGCTCTTCTTGTCCTGCCGGCTGTACGGGTAGTACGGCACGACGGCAGTGATGCGCTTGGCCGAGGCCCGCTTCAGCGTGTCGATCATGATCAGCTGCTCGATCAGCCACTCGTTGACCGGGCCGCCGTACGACTGGATGACGAAGGCGTCGCAGCCGCGCACGCTCTCCTCCATCCGCGTGTAGATCTCACCGGAGGCGAAGGTGCGCGTCTCGACCGGCAGCAGCGCGGTGTCCAGCTCGGCCGCCACCGCCTCGGCGAGCTCGGGGTGGGACCGCCCCGCGATGACGACGAGGCGCTTCTCGCCCTTGGTCCTGATGCCCGTCATGCCCCGGCGTCCTCCTCCTGCGCCCGCGCTGCAGCGCGGGCGGCCTCCGTGTCCGGCCGGTGCTGCTCCACCCAGCCGGCGATGTTCCGCTGCGGCGCCACGTTCACGGCGAGCGACCCGGGCGGCACGTCCTTGCGGACCACCGTCCCCGCACCCGTGTAGACGCCGTCCCCGATCGTCACCGGCGCGACGAAGACGTTGTGCGACCCGGTGCGCACCGCGTCGCCGACGGTCGTGCGGTGCTTGTGCACGCCGTCGTAGTTCGCGGTGATGGTGTTGGCGCCGATGTTGGAGCCCTCCCCCACCGTCGTGTCGCCGATGTAGGAGAGGTGCGGCACCTTCGAGCCGGTGCCGATCTCCGCGTTCTTCGTCTCGACGAACGTGCCGATCTTCCCGTGCGCGTGCAGCACGGTGCCCGGGCGCAGGTACGCGAACGGGCCGACCTCCGCCTCCGCGCCGATCACCGCGAGGGTGCCGTCGACCCGGTTCACGCGGGCGCCCTCGCCGACCTCGCAGTCGACGAGCGTCGTGTCGGGGCCGATCACGGCACCCCGGCCCGCGATCGTCGCGCGGCGCAGCTGCGTGTTCGGGAGCACCTCGACGTCCTCCGCGAGCACGACCTCCGCGTCGATCCAGGTCGTCAGCGGGTCCAGCACCGTCACGCCGGCGAGCTGGTGCCCCCGCACGATGGCGTCGTTCATCCGCCTCGCGACCGCGGCGAGCTGCACGCGGTCGTTCACGCCCGCGACCTCGTCGACGTGCGCCTCGACGGCGCCGACCGACTCGCCCGCGGCACGGGCCGCGGCGACGAGGTCGGTGACGTACCGCTCGCCCTGCGCGTTGCCGCTGCCGAGGGCGCCGAGGCGCTCGGCCAGGCCGGCGCTGCGGAACACGTAGACGCCCGCGTTGATCTCGTCGACCGCCCGCTCCGCCTCGGTGGCGTCGCGGTGCTCGACGATGCGCTCCACCAGCCCGGACGGGTCGCGCAGCACGCGGCCGTACCCGGTCGGGTCGGCGGGGCGGGCGGTGACGAGCGAGACGCCCAGGCCGCCGCCGCGGTGCAGGGAGAGCAGCGGTGCGAGGGTCGCGGCGCCGATGGCGGGCACGTCGCCCGACAGCACGAGCACGTCGCCCTCGAAGCCGTCGAGCGCGGCGACCGCGACCTCGAGCGCGCGCCCCGTCCCGGGCACCTCGTCCTGGTCGACCACGAGGGCCTCGGGCGCGTGCTCCGCGACGGCGGCGGCGACCAGCTCGCGCTCGTGCCGCACGACGACGGCGAGGCGGGCGGGCGCGAGGTCCTGCGCGGCCCGCAGCACGTGGGCGAGCATCGGCAGGCCCGCCAGCTCGTGCAGCACCTTCGGCCGGGTCGAGCGCATGCGGGTGCCCTGGCCTGCGGCGAGGACGACGACCGCGAGCGGGGAGGTGGTCACGCGACTCCTTCACGTCGGACGCGGTCGGCGGCTGGCACAGCCTACGGGGGCGCCGGTGAGGGCTCCGCCCCCAGGATTCGAACCTGGTCCTCACAGCTCCAAAGGCTGTCGTGCTGCCGTTACACCAGGGCGGATCGGCCGCGTCCAGTCTGCCGCAGCGCGCGCGGCCCGCCCCGCGCTCCCCGCCTGCTCCTTCGGCGACGGGTGACGGATCCGCCCCTGCCGGCGTGCAGACATGTCACCGCGGGGCGAATCCGCGGCGGCCCGACGGTCAGCCGATGTCGGAGAGGTCCCCGCTGGCGGCGCGGAGCCGACGGTTCGCGAGCACGGTCACGACCCAGAGCGCGACGCCGATGACGAGCAGCACGGCGGCGATGGAGTACTGCTGCGGGTCGCGGCCGGAGGTCCAGGGCAGCACCAGGTAGACGCAGGCCACCGCGCCGACGATCGGCAGCGCCGTCGGGGTGCGGAAGTGCGCGTGGTCCACGGGCTGCCGCCGCAGCACGAGCACCGCCACGTTGACGACCGCGAACACGCTGAGCAGCAGCAGCGACGTCGTGCCGCCGAGCAGGCCGACGACCGGGTTGTCGGTGCCGAGCGACAGGAAGGTGATCAGCCCCATCGCGAGCGCGGTGGTGAAGACGATCGCGGTCCACGGGGTGCGGCGGCGCGGCAGCACCCGGCCGAGGAGCGGCGGCAGGACGGCCTGCCGGCTCATCCCGTAGATGAGACGGCTCGCCATCAGCATGTTGATCAGCGCGCTGTTCGCCACGGCGAACATCGAGATGAAGGGCAGCAGCGCGGCGATCGGGAAGCCCGGCACCGCGGTCTGGACGACCGTCGTGAGCGGCGTCTCGGACGCGGCCAGCTCGCCGACCGGTACCACCGCGACGGCGACGACCGACACGAGCACGTAGAGCACGGCGGCGAGCGACAGCCCGGTCAGCAGCATCCGCGGGAACGTCCTCGAGGGGTCCTTCGTCTCCTCCGCCATGTTCACGCTGTCCTCGAAGCCGACCATCGCGAAGAAGGCGAGGCTGGTCGCGGTGGACAGCGCGAGCCAGACGGAGCGCCCCTCCTCCGTCTCGAAGAGCACGACGCGGGAGAAGTCCGCCTGGCCGCCGAAGATCGCGAAGGAGCCGAGCAGCAGCACGAGCAGCAGGCCGGACAGCTCGATCAGGGTGAAGACCACGTTCAGCCCGACGCCCTCCGCGACGCCGCGGAGGTTGACGGCGAGGATCAGCAGCATGAACACGAGCGCGACGGCGAGCGCTCCGCCCGCCCCGGCGTCGATGCCGAACGCCGCCTCGAAGTTCGCCGCGAAGGCGACCGAGGCCGCGGACGCGGACGTGATGCCGGAGGACATCACCACGAACATCACGACGAACGTCACGAAGTGGATGCCGAACGCCTTGTGCACGTAGAGCGCGGCACCGGCGGCCTGCGGGTACTTCGTGACCAGCTCGAGGTAGGAGAAGGCGGTCAGCGTCGCCACCGCGAAGGCGATGAGGAAGGGCGCCCATGCGGCACCGCCGACCTCGCCCGCCACCTGGCCGGTCAGCGCGTAGACCCCGGTGCCGAGGATGTCGCCGATGATGAACAGCAGGAGCAGCCTCGGGCCGATCGCCCGCTTCAGCTCCGGCTGGTGCTGCGCCTGCGCGGGTGCGCTCGTCGTCGCGGACATCCCCGGGCCTCCCTCGGTCGTCGTGCCGCTCAGGGTGGCGGTGCCGGGCCGCTCTCGGGAGGTCTCCCAGGCGACTCCTAGCCCGTACCCGGGCTCGCAGCAGCGGTCGGAAACCGGCCCGTGATCCGGCGCCGGACGCAGCCCCGCCGGACCGCATCCGCCACGGAGGGGCGCCGAGACCGGGAGGGACGGCATGGGCGGCGTGGTGGAGGCAGGCTGATGTCTCGCATGCAGGACGGATCGGCGCCGCACGTCCTGCACCTGCCGCATCGGCCTGCATCAGCCGTGCCTCGCCGTCGGATGCGGTGCCCTCACGCCGGATCCGGTGCAGAGATCGCCCAAGCCGGGGCTCCGCATCCGACGCGCGTGCACCGGACCCGACGCCGGACGGCGCCGAGGGCGAGCGGGCCCGCGCCTCCCGGCTCCGGACGACGGAGCCGCGCACGGGCGAGTCCCGACAGCACGGGCGCGAACAGGCGCCCGTCCTGTCGGAACCCGCCCGGGAACGCGCGGGGTCAGGCGGACTCGAGGCGCTCCGCGGTGTCGAGCCACTCGAGCTCGAGGTCGTCGCGCTCGGCCTCGCGCTGCCGGATTCGGGCCGCGATCGACTCGAGGCCCACGTAGTCCGCCTGGTCGTGCGCCGCCAGCGCGTCGTGGTCTGCCCGCACCTCGTCCGTCAGCCGCGCCATGCGGCGGTCGAGCGACGACAGCTGCTTCTCCAGCGCGCGGCGCTCGGCACCCGAGACGCCCGCGGCCGGGGCGTCCTCCACGACCGCGGCCTCGACGTCGCCCATGCGCAGGTACTCGTCGACCCCGCCGGGCAGGTGCCGGAGGCGGCCGCCCACCACCGCGTACTGCTGGTCGGTGACCCGCTCGATGAGGTAGCGGTCGTGGCTGACGACGACGAGCGTGCCCGGCCAGGTGTCGAGCACGTCCTCCATCGCCGTCAGCATGTCGGTGTCGAGGTCGTTCGTCGGCTCGTCGAGGATCAGCAGGTTCGGGCCGTCGAGCAGCACGAGCAGCAGCTGCAGCCGCCGCTTCCACCCGCCGGACAGCTCGCCGACCCGGGTCGAGAGCTGCGAGGACGGGAAGCCGAGCCGCTCGAGCAGCTGCCCGGGCGCGAGCTCCGCATCGCCCACCGCGTACGTGGTCCGGAGGCGCCCGATCACGTCGAGCACCCGGTCGCCGGCGACCTCGTCCAGCTCCGAGAGCTGCTGCGTCAGCCGCCGCACCCGCACCGTCTTCCCCTGCTTCACGCGTCCGGAGGACGGCGGGATCGTGCCGTCGACGAGCCCGAGCAGGGTCGACTTGCCGGCGCCGTTGCGGCCGAGGATCCCGGTCCGCTCCCCCGGCGCGATGCGCCACTCCACGTGCTCCACCACCGGCCGGCCGTCGTAGGACGCGGCTGCGTCGACGAGGTCGACCACGTCCTTGCCGAGCCGCGCGACCGCCATCGAGTGCAGGCGCACGGCGTCCCGCGGCGGCGGCACGTCCTCGATCAGCTCGTTCGCCGCCTCGATCCGGAACTTCGGCTTCGACGTGCGCGCGGGCGCGCCGCGGCGCAGCCACGCGAGCTCCTTGCGCAGCAGGTTCTGCCGGCGGTCCTCCGTCGCCCGGGCCTGGCGGTCCCGCTCGACCCGCTGCAGCACGTACGCGGCGTACCCGCCCTCGAAGGCGTCGACCTCCCGGTCGTGCACCTCCCACATCCGCGTGCAGACCGCGTCGAGGAACCAGCGGTCGTGGCTGACGGTCACGAGCGCGCCCTGGCCGGACGACCACCGCGCGTTCAGGTGCGCCGCGAGCCAGCGGACGCCCTCGATGTCGAGGTGGTTCGTCGGCTCGTCGAGGAACAGCACGTCCGCGTCCCCGATCAGCAGCGCCGCGAGCGCGGTGCGGCGCCGCTGCCCGCCCGAGAGCGCGGCGACGTCCGTCTCGGCGTCGATGCCGTGCAGCAGCCCGCTCAGCACGTCGCGGACGCGGCGGCCGCCCGCCCACTCGTGCTCCGGCCGGTCCCCGACGATCGCGTGCAGCACGGTGCCGTCGGGCAGGGAGTCGCCCTGGTCGAGCACGCCGACGGTGATGCCGCCGCGTCGCGTGACGCGGCCGCCGTCGGGCTCGAGCACGCCGGCGAGGATGCGCATCAGCGTCGACTTGCCCTCGCCGTTGCGGCCGACGACACCGATCCGGTCGCCCGTCTCGAGGCCCAGCGACAGGTCGTCGAGCACGACCTTGGTCGGCACCTCGAAGCGGATGCGCTCGGCGCCGATGAGATGTGCCACGGGGTCCGAGCCTAGGCAGCGCACGGGCCGCCACGGGGTCGAGCAGCCGGGCGCGAGCCTCCCGTGCGGTCCGCAGGTGCAGTTGCGGCGGCACGTGCCGCCGCAACTGCACCTGGCGACCGCACGACGGCGCCGGCCGCATCGGTCGCGCGAGATCCTCAGCCGTCGAGGGAGTCGCCCTGCCAGACTGCGCGGATGCAGGCGCTGCTCGTCACCGGCGGCGCCGGGTTCATCGGAGCCGCCGTCGTGCGCCGCGCGCTGGAGCGCGGGGTCGAGGTGCGGGTGCTCGACTCGCTGCGCGGCGACGTGCACGGGCCCGGCTCGGCCGCACCCGACGGCGTGCGGTTCCTGCGCGGGGACGTGACCGACCCGGACGCGGTCGCCGCGGCGCTCGAGGGCGTCGACGCCGTCTGCCACCAGGCCGCCAAGGTGGGGCTCGGCGTCGACTTCGCCGACGCCCCCGACTACGTGCGCAGCAACGACCTCGGCACCGCCGTGCTGCTGGCCGGGATGGCGGCCGCCGGGGTCCGCCGACTCGTGCTGGCGTCCTCCATGGTCGTCTACGGCGAGGGCGCCTACCGGTCGTCCCGCGGGCCGGTCCCCGTGCCGCCCCGTCGCGAGGAGGACCTGGTGGCGGGCCGGTTCGAGCCCGTCGACCCGGAGACGGGCGAGGACCTGGAGCCCGGGCTCGTCGCCGAGGACGCGCGGATCGACCCGCGGAACGTCTACGCCGCGACGAAGGCGCAGCAGGAGGCCCTCGCCGCCGCCTGGGCGCGCGAGACCGGCGGCCGGGTGGCCGCGCTGCGGTACCACAACGTCTACGGCCCGGGCATGCCGCGGGACACGCCCTACGCGGGCGTCGCGGCGCTCTTCCGCTCGCAGCTGGAGCGCGGCGAGGCGCCGACCGTGCTCGAGGACGGGCGGCAGCGCCGCGACTTCGTGCACGTCGACGACGTCGCGGCGGCGAACCTCGCGGCGCTGGACTGGACGGCGCGGCAGCCGGCCGGCGCGGTGCGCGCCTTCAACGTCGGCAGCGGCGTCGTGCACACGATCGGCGACCTCGCCGCCGCGCTGTCGGCGGCACGCGGCGGCCCGGACCCGGTCGTCACCGGCGGCTTCCGCCTCGGCGACGTGCGGCACATCACGGCCGACTCGTCGCGCCTCCGCGCCGAGCTCGATGTGCCGCCGCCGGTCCCGTTCGAGACCGGGGTGGCCGAGTTCGCGACGGCGCCGCTGCGGTCGGCGCCGTGACCGCGGCGGTCGACGTGGTTCTGCCCTGCCTCGACGAGGCCGCGGCGCTGCCCGGGGTGCTCGCGCGACTGCCCGAGGGGTACCGCGCCATCGTCGTCGACGACGGGTCGCCGGACGGCTCCGCGGAGGTCGCGGTGGCGCACGGGGCGACGGTCGTGCGCAAGCCGCGGCGCGGCTTCGGGGCCGCAGTGCACGCCGGGATCGAGGCCGCCGACGCGCCGCTCGTCGCCGTGCTCGACGCCGACGGCTCGCTCGACCCCGCCGACCTGCCACCGCTCGTCGCGCCGGTGCTCGCGGGCGACGCGGACCTGGTGCTCGGCCGGCGCCGCCCCTCCGCCCGGAGCGCCTGGCCGCTGCACGCCCGGCTCGCGAACCGGGCGCTCTCGCGGGCGATCCGGCGCGCGACGGGCGTCGCGGTGCACGACCTCGGGCCGATGCGCGTCGCGCGCCGCGAGCCGCTGCTCGCGCTCGGGCTGCGCGACCGGCGCAGCGGCTACCCGCTGGAGATGCTGCTCGCGGCCTCCGCCGCCGGCTGGCGGATCCGCGAGCTGGACGTGCCGTACGCCCCGCGCGTCGGGCGCTCGAAGGTCACCGGGACCGTCCGCGGCACGGCGACGGCGATCGCCGACATGCGGCGCATGCTCCAGGAGCACCGCGAGCGCCCATCGCCCGCGGCCACCGCACCGAACGGATCATGATGACCACGTTGATCGTGCTGGCGAAGGAGTGTCTGCCGGGCCGGGTGAAGACCCGCCTGCACCCGCCGTTCAGCCTGGAGGAGGCCGCCCGGCTCGCCGCGGCGAGCCTCGACGACACGCTCGCGATCGCGCAGGCGGTCCGCTGCGACCGCCGCCTGCTCTGGTTCGACGGCCGTCCGCCCGCCGCCGCGGGGTTCGAGCCGCGGCCGCAGCCCGCCGGCGGTCTCGACGAGCGCATCGCCGCAGCGTTCGACGCCTGCCGCGGCCGCACGGTGCTGATCGGCATGGACACCCCGCAGGCCGACCCGGCCGTGCTGCAGGCGGTGCTCGACGACGACAGCGGCGCGCAGGCCTGGTTCGGCCCGGCGACCGACGGCGGGTTCTGGGCGCTCGGCCTGGACCGCCCGGACGGCGCGCTGGTCCGCGGCGTCCCCATGTCGACCGCGCAGACCGGCGCCGCGCAGCGCGCCCGGCTGGTCGAGGCGGGGCTGTCGGTGCGCGACCTGCCGCCGCTCACCGACGTGGACACCGTCGAGTCCGCACGCGAGGTCGCCGCGGCAGCGCCCGGCAGCGCGTTCGCCTCGGCGCTCGCCGCCGTGCGGGACGGAGCGGTCGCGTGACCGTCCTGCCCGGTGCGGAGCCCGCCGAGGCCGCCGACGCCTCCGGATCGTTCGGCGCCGGGGGCGCTGAGCCCTGGGCGCGCTCGCTCCGCGACGGCGGCGCCCTCGCGCTGGTGCCGGAGGGCGGGGTCGCGCAGGATCTCGACGTCTCGCGGTGGAGCGGGGTCGCGGACGACGCGGACCGCTCCGCGATCGAGGGCCTCCGCGGCCCCGTGCTCGACGTCGGCTGCGGCCCGGGGCGGATGATCCGCGCCGCGCTGGACGCGGGCCTCGCCGCGACGGGCATCGACGTCGCCGAGGAGGCGGTCCGGCACTGCCGCGACCTGCTGCTGCCCGTGCTGCACCGGTCCGTCTTCGACCCGCTGCCGCGCGAGGGTGCGTGGGGGTCGGTGCTGCTGATCGACGGCAACGTCGGGATCGGCGGCGACCCCGCGACGCTCCTCGCCCGCTGCGCCGCCCTGCTGGCTCCCGGCGGCGCGGTCGTCGCGGAGGCGCACCCGGACCCCCGGCGCGACGTCGTGTTCACCGGCCGGGTCGTGCGCGACGGACGCAGCAGCGCGCCGTTCCGCTGGGCGGAGGCCGGCGAGCACGCGCTCGTCGACGCCGCGGGGCCGCTGGCGCTCGAGGCCGCCTGGACCGCGGCCGACCGCCGCTTCCTCCGCTTCCGCGCCGTCTGACCGCCGCCGCGACGCCCGGCGGCGGGTCGGGCGGGTCAGTCCGCGCGCGACCTCCTGATCGCTCCCAGCACGATCGCCGCCGCGACCACGACGCCGACGACCGCCCAGGCCGCCGCGAGATGGGCGGCGTAGTCGAAGACGAGCACGGTCGGGTTGCGCGCGCCGAGCTGCTGCGCCCGGATCGCCGGGATCGCGAGCAGGGTGACGCAGAAGCCGACCGCGACCGCGGCCTGCACCGCCGCGAGCGCGCCCCACGGCAGCCGGGCGCTGCCGCGGCGCAGCAGGCGGGCCCCGACGACGAGCAGCGGCGCGAGCAGCCCGTCGTGCAGCACCAGCGCGACGGCCAGCCAGACGCCGATCGCGGGCCACTGCCCGGTCGGCACCCCGGAGACCAGCGCGCCGCCGGCGACGGCGAGGAGGAGCACCCCGAGGCCGATCAGGACGCCCCGCGCCGTCTGCAGACCGCGGCCAGGAGGCGGGGCGGGTCGGAGCTCCGGCGCGGCTCCCTCCGTGTCCGGCTCCGGCGTCACACGCGCCCGGCCGATCGCTCGCGGCAGCGTCGCGAGCGCGACCAGCACCCGGGCCGCGGCGCTCACCGCGCCTCCAGCGCCGCGAGCCACTTGGTCTGCAGCACCCCCGGCCGCGCGGGCGCGATCAGCCGCGCCGGGTAGCCGTGGTCGAGGTGGAGGGTCTCGCCGTTCAGCTCGAGCGCGACGAGGGTGAGCGGGTCGCGCGCGAACTCCGGGCCGAGCAGCACCGTGCTGTAGGCGCCGGCGGCGAAGCTGCGCACGACCACCTCGCGGCCCGCGCTGCCGACGAGCTCGAGCAGGTCCGCGACCCGCACGCCGCGCCAGCTCGCCTGCGTGCTCCATCCCTCGACGCACGCGATGGGCAGCGACGAGGAGTGCTGGGGCAGCGCGAGCAGGTCGGCCCGCGAGAAGACGCGCTCGCCGTCCGCGCCCGCGACGCGGAGGGTCCAGGACGGATCCTGCGCGCTCTCCCGCACCCGCGCCTCGGCCGCGGTCCGGTTCACCGGCAGCCCCTGCGGGCCGTAGCGCAGCCGCCGCGGCGCGAAGGCGTTCAGCGGGGCGAGCGCGGGCGTCGTCTGCCCCGCGGTGGTCGCCACGAGCACCGCCGAGGCCGCGCCGGTCGCACCGAGCACGGCGCGTCGGCTGACCGTCGAGGGCGGCGTGGGCCCCCCGTCGAGCCGGCGCTGGATCGCGCCCGTCAGCCCGCGCGCGGTCGGCCGCGGCCGGCCGAGCTCGCCCTCGCCCTCGCGCGGCACCAGCAGCGCGCCGTCGGCGTCCAGGCTGTCCCGCCTCCGCCACCACCGCACGATCACCGGCAGCTTCACGCCGATGTGGATCGCGAGCGCCCCGATGATCGCCCACGCGAGCGCGAAGTGCGTCTGCCGGAAGCGGAACGTCCACGGGTACCACTGGAACGTGTTCATCAGGCCGATCGCCAGCTCGACGAGCGCGGCGGCGACGAGCAGGGCGATCAAGGCGCGCTCGAGGAAGCCCCGCACGCCCTTGACCGGCGGCCACTGGAACAGCAGCGGCTGCACCGTCCACAGCTTCGCGAGCAGCAGGGGGATCAGGGCGGTGCCGACCGCGTTGTGCATCCCCTGCGTCACGCGGTAGAGCCAGGACGGACGGGTCGGGAACGTCATCCAGGGCAGCGGGTCCTGCAGCAAGTGGCTGTAGAGCCCGGTCCCGAAGCAGACGAGGAAGCCGATCCCGAGCAGGCGTCCGAGCACCACGGCGACCCGCGGGTGCCGGGCCGGTGACGCGGCGGCGCGGCGCACGAGGTCGAAGGCGGTCCTCACCGCTCGATCCTGCCCGCCTCGTGCCGCACATCGGTTCATTCGGAGCGGCCCGGGAGAATGACGGGGTGCGCGCCGCCCTCCCCCGCGTCCTTCCCGTCGCGCTCCTGCTGGTGGCGATCACGGTCCTGACGGTCTGGATCATGGCCGACGTCGGGATCGTCACCCCGCAGCGGCGCCCGTCCTACACGGCGCTCCACGGCGCGTGCTGGATCCTCTTCGGCGCCGCCTGCCTGCTGGTCAAGCGGGTGCCGGACCGGCTCGTCCCGGCGATCGTGACGATCGGCGCGGTGGTGATCGGGCTCGCGGCGCTGACCGGGCAGCCCAACACGAGCACCGACTCCGCCCGGTACAACTGGGACGGCATCGTGCAGAACGCCGGCATCTCGCCGTACCGGTACGTGCCGACCGACACCGCGCTCCAACCGCTCCGACCGCAGTGGCTCTTCCCGGACGGCACCCCGACGGACTCGGGCGGGCTCCGGTGCCCGGGGCTGCGCGCCCGGCCGGCGGAGCAGGTCGGCGCGCCGGGCCTCGTCTGCACGGCGATCAACCGTCCGACGGTGCCGACGATCTACCCGCCGGTCGCGGAGGCGCTCTTCGCCGTCGCCCGGTTCTTCGTGCCGCGCGCCGTCGCCTACTCGCCGACGCAGGTGCTCGGGCTCGTCGCGGTCGTCGCGACCACCCTGCTGCTGCTGCGGACCCTCCGCTCGCTCGACCGCGATCCGCGCTGGGCCGCGGCCTTCGCCTGGTGCCCCTTCGTGACGATGGAGGCGATCGGCAACGCCCACATCGACGGCTCCGCGGCGTTCTTCGCCCTCGCCGGCACCGTGCTGGCCGTGCGCGGGCGGGCGCTCGGCGCCGGCGCGCTCATCGGGCTCGGGATCGCGACGAAGTTCCTGCCCGTCCTCGTCGTCCCGCCGCTGCTGAAGCGGCATCCCGTGCGGCTGGCGGGCGCCGCCGTCGCGGTCGTCGTCGCCGTCTACGTCCCCCACCTGATCGCGGCCGGCGACGCCGTGATCGGCTACCTGCCCGGCTACCTGGACGAGGAGGGGTACGACGGCGGCAGCCGCTCGGCGCTCCTGTCGGCGGTGCTGCCCGACACCGCGGCGACGGTCGGGGCTGCCGTGCTGCTCCTCGCGCTGGCCGTCGTCGTGCTGCTGCGCGCCGACCCGGCGGATCCGTGGGCGGCGCAGGTCCTCGTGATCGGCGGCGCGCTCGTGCTCGCGAGCCCCCGGTACGCGTGGTACGCGCTGCTGCTCGTCCCGTTCATGGCGATGAGCGGGCGCTGGGAGTGGTTCGCGGCCGTGATCCTGTTCTCGATCCCGGTGATCGCGGGGCAGCCGGTGCCGTTCCGCGTCGGCCTCCTGCTCGTCGTGGTCGTCGTGGTGACGGCGGGGGTGCTGCGCCGCCGTCGAAGTCTGAGAACCGACTGACAGCACCGATCCGATCCGGGGAGGCCACCGAACCTCCGTCACGACCTGCACCACAGGCGGGGAGTCACCGAGAACGGACCGTCCACGCACCGGATGTCCACTGAGAGGAAACGCATCATGCGCACCACCCGCAAGAGCCTTGTCGCCTTCGCCGCCAGCGGCCTGCTGATCGCCGGCCTCGCCGGCTGCGCGCAGCAGGGCAACGGCAACCAGACCAACCCGGGCGCCGGTACCGGCGCGACCGCGTCCGAGTCCGCCTCGGCCACGCCGAGCGCCAGCCCGACCCCCGCGCTCGAGACCGCGATCGGCGGCAAGACGACGCAGATCACGCTCGACCCGGGCTTCGTCGAGGCGCTGAACACCCTCAAGCTGAAGCCGGGCGTCGTCGGCGACGCGACGCTGAAGGACGGCGTCCTCACCTTCCCGATCACCGGCGGCAACGTGACCTACTACGACCCGTCGACCGGCGTCCGCCCCTACGTCCAGGGCGAGATCGACCACCAGGGCTCCGGCCTGTCGCTCTCCGCGGGGGGCAAGAAGGTCGAGCTGACGAACTTCGTCATCGACCCGGGCAACGACAGCCACGTGAACGGCGACGTGTCGCTGAACGGCAAGTCGGTCGCGAAGGACGTCAACCTGTTCCGTCTGGACGGCAGCACCCTGAACCCGGTCACCCAGGACGGCGACGCGTACGTGCTCGAGGGCACGACGGTCTACGTGTCGGACGACGCGGCGAAGCTGCTGAACGACACCTACGGCACCGACGCGGTGACCGGCGACCTGAAGGTCGGCATCGCGAAGCTCACGGTCACCGCCGCGAGCTGATCCCCTCCACCGCAGCACGACGAGGGCCCGTCCACCGCAGGTGGACGGGCCCTCGTCGCGTCCGCCCCTCCCGCCCCCGTCGCGCGCTCCCCCGCGCCGCCGCGGAGACCTGCAGCAGGAACGACGCGCTTCCGCAGGAAGAAGCAGGCGATCGGTTCCTGCCGACGCTCCCTGTTCCTGCTCAAGGACTCGCACCGCGCGCGTCCGGGCGGGGGGACCGGGCGGAGCGGAGCGGTCAGCCGACGAGGCGGGCGCCCGCGGCGGGCGCGGTCGCCCGCAGCGCCGTGTAGCGCGCGGCCGAGAGCGCGATCTGCAGCGACAGCGCCCCGTCGAGGTCCGCGGCGAGGAAGGCGACGGTCGGCCCCGAGCCGGAGACCAGCCCGCCGAGCGCGCCGTTGCGGAGGCCGAGCGCCAGCAGGTCCGCGAGCGCCGGCCGCAGGTGCAGCGCCGCGGTCTGCAGGTCGTTGTGCAGCGCCGCCGCCAGCTGCACGGGATCGCCGCCGCGGAGCGCCTGCAGCACCCCGGCGTCCACCTCCGGAGCCGCGTCGGGGACCTCGCCCGCCGCCGCACGCAGCTGGTCGAGCTCCCGGTACACGGCGGGCGTGCTGAGGCCCTCGTCCGCGACGGCCAGGACCCAGTGGAAGGCGCCGGAGGTCAGGACGGGCGCCAGCACCTCGCCGCGCCCCGTGCCGACCGCGGTGCCGCCGAGCAGCGCGAAGGGGACGTCGGCGCCGAGCTCCGCGCCGAGCTCGAGCAGCCGGTCGCGCCCGAGCCCCAGCCCCCACAGCGCGTCGAGCGCCACGAGCGCCGCCGCGGCGTCCGCTGAGCCGCCGCCCATGCCGCCGGCGATCGGCACGCGCTTCACGACGCGCATCCTCGCGCCGCCGGTGGCCCCGGTCGCCTCGCGCAGCAGCTCCGCGGCCCGGATCACGAGGTTGGTGCCGTCGACCGGCAGCGCCGCGGTCGCGGCGGGCCCCTCGAACGCCACGGACAGCCCGCCGTCGGGCTCGGCCGTCAGCTCCTCGGCCAGCGAGACCGCCTGGTACACGGTCGCGACGTCGTGGTAGCCGTCGGGCTTCGGCGACCCGACGCGCATCGACAGGTTCAGCTTGCCCGGCGCTCGCACCATCACACGACGAGCCACCCGGCGAGACTATCCCGACCGGGGCGGCGCCCGCCCGGGCATCGGAATCCTCGCCCTGAGCAGGGACGATGTCCTACGCTCGCGTCGCACCCGACCCGCGCCGAGACCCCTCGTGAGGCACCGCATGCTCGCTCCCGACACCGACCCCGCCGACCTCGCCGGCCTGGAGATCGTCGACCGCGACGGGGAGCGCATCGGCCGCGTGCGGCAGGTCTACCCCGACGGCGGCGCGCTCGGCTGGGCGGGGGTGCGGGGCAACCTCATCGGCACGACCGAGGCGCTGGTCCCCCTCGACGAGGCGGACCTCGAGGACGACGTGATCTCCCTGCCGATCACCCGGTCCCGCTTCCTGTCCGCCCCTCGCCGCACCCCGGACGCGCCGATGGACGACGAGGAGCGGGAGCGGCTGCGCGACTTCTACCGGCGCGAGCCGGAGCCCGAGCCCGAGCCCGAGCCCGAGCCCGAGCCCGAGCCCGAGCCGGAGCCCGCTGCTGCGGCCGCGGCGAGCAGCCCCGAGCGGACGGGCGACGAGCCCCAGCGGCGCCCTCTCGCGGTGCGCCGCACGGAGGCCTCCGCCGAAGCGGCGACCCCGCCGACGGGCACCATCGCCCGCTCCGAGCAGCGGATGTCGGCGTCGACCGAGCCGGTGCCGCGCAGCCGCGTGGTGCTGCGCAAGGTGGTCGTGACCGAGCAGCGCACCATCACCGTCCCGGTGCGCCGGGAGGAGCTGCGGGTCGTCCGCGAGCCGATCGAGGACGCCGAGGCGGTGCCGGGGGTGGTCTTCGAGGACGCGGAGGAGCACGTCGTGCTGCACGAGGAGCGCGTCGTCGTGACGACGGAGGTCGTGCCCGTCGAGCGCATCCGGCTCGTCCGCGAGGTCGTCACCGAGCAGCGCGACGTCGAGGGCGAGGTCTGGCGCGAGGTGATCGAGGCCGCCGAGGAGCCCTGAGGACGCGGGGTCAGCGGCGGCGGTCGAGGACGAGCGGCGCGAGCAGCAGGGCGAGCGCGGCGACCGCGCACGGCACCGCCACCCACAGCAGCGCGAGGTCGCGGGCGAAGGCCAGCACGCCGGCGAGCGCCGCGAGCAACGCGAACAGCATGAACGCGGCCCGCCGCGCCTCGTCACCGGGGGTGGGCGTGCGGCCGCTGCCGTCCGGGGGCGTCCAGCCGATCACGAGCGGCCCAGGGCGACCCAGTCGTCGATCCCGAGCGACTCCCCGCGGCGCGACGGGTCGATGCCGGCGCCCTCGAGCAGCCGCTCCGCCTCGCCGGGGCCGCCGACGGCGGGGGCGAGCGCCTGGCGCAGCGTCTTGCGGCGCTGCGCGAACGCGGCGTCGACCAGCCGGAACACCTTCAGGCGCAGCGCCTCGTCCCCGCGCGGCTCGCCGCGCTCGAAGCGCACGAGCACGCTGTCGACGTTCGGCACGGGCCAGAACACCCCGCGCGGCACGGTGCCGGCCAGCGCGAACCGCCCGTACCAGGCGCCCTTGACGCTCGGCACGCCGTAGACCTTCGAGCCGGGGTCGGCGGCGAGCCGCTCCCCCACCTCCGCCTGCACCATGACGACCCCGGCCGCGAGCGAGGGCAGGTCCGCGAGGAGCCGCAGCAGGATGGGCACCGCGACGTTGTAGGGCAGGTTCGCGACCAGTCGGGCGGGGACGCCGGGCACGTCGACGCGGATCGCGTCGCCGGTCACCACGTCGAGGCGCCCCGCGGCCTCCGGCAGCCGTTCGGCGGCGGTCGCGGCGAGCCCGGCGGCGAGCCGGGGGTCGATCTCGACGGCCGTCACCGCCGCCCCCGCCTCGAGCAGCCCGAGCGTCAACGACCCGAGCCCCGGCCCGACCTCGAGCACGCGCTCCCCCGGCCGGACGCCGGCGACGCGGACGATGCGCCGCACCGTGTTCGCGTCGTGCACGAAGTTCTGGCCGAGCGTCTTCGTCGGCGCGACGCCGAGCGCGGCGGCGAGCCGCCGGACGTCCCCCGCACCGAGCAGTCCCTCTCCGCCGTCCATCGGGGCCGAGGCTAACGGGCGGCCGCCCCGCGGACCGGGGGAAGGCCCCGGTCCGCGCCGTGGCTATGGTGTCGCCGTGCAGGAGGGTCGACGGAAGACCGGCAACCAGGCTTCACTTCGTGAAGCCAACCGGGCACGCATCGTCGCCGCGGTGAAGCAGCACGGCGGCCTCAGCCAGGTCGAGCTCGCCGGCAGCACCGGGCTCTCCCCGGCGACCGTGTCCAACATCGTCAAGGAGCTGGTCGCGTCGGGCGTCCTGCACACCGCGCCGACCACGCAGAGCGGGCGACGGGCGATCCGGGTCACCCTCGCGCACGGCCTCGGCCTCGTGGCGGGCGTGCACGTCACGGAGCGCCACCTGCGCGTGGTGCTGTCGGACCTCAGCGCCACGGTCGTCTCCGAGCACCACATGCCGCTCGGGCGCCACCACCGCCCCGACCAGGGGCTCGACACCGCGTCGATGCTCGTCGCCGACATGCTCGAATCGGTCGACGCGCAGCTCGACGAGCTGGTCGGCGTCGGCCTCGCCGTGGCCGCGCCGGTCGACGCCGCGGCGGGCCGGATCGCGTCGACGGCCGCGCTGCGCGGCTGGTCGGGGGTCGACGCGGCGGAGGGGCTCGGCAGGCGCCTCGCCCGCCCCGTGCACCTGGACAACTCCGCGAACCTGATCGCCCTCGCGGAGTGGCGGCTGGGGGCGGGGCGCGGCAAGGACGACCTGATCGTGATCGAGGCGGGCGACGGCATCGGCGCGGTCGTCGTCGTCGCCGGGCGGCTGCTCCGCGGCCACCGCGGCGTCGCGGGCGAGCTCGGTCACGTCGTGGTCGATCCGCACGGGCCGTCGTGCCGCTGCGGCGCGCGCGGCTGCCTCGAGGCGCTCGCCGCGGCCCCCGCGGTGGTCGACGGCCTGGACGACCCGCGCATCACCAAGCTCACCGACGTGCTCATCCGCGCGGTCGCGGGCGAGCAGGAGTCCATCCGCGCCATCGGCGACGCGGGCCGCGCCTTCGGGCTGGCCGCGGTCACCGCCTGCAACCTGCTCGACCCCGAGCGCATCGTCGTCTCGGGCGAGCTCGCCCGCGCCGGCGAGCTGCTGATCGGGCCGCTGCGGCACGCGCTCGAGGCGGGGCTGCTCGTTGCGCCGCACGGCGCGCCGGACGTGGTGACCGGCCAGCTGGGCGAGGGCGCGGCGGCGCTCGGGGCGGCGCTGCTCGCGATCGAGCGGGCCGAGCTGCCGGTCGGAGGTCACGAACCGGTCACGATCGAGCGGGACGGCCCGTTGCTTGCGTTCACAACTTGACGCCAATCAAGGGCGCTGGCAGAGTCGCGCAGTCGCCGAAGGGGGCGACGTCTCGACCGGAGGACTCTCGATGAAGACAGCCACCAAGCGGGTCGCGATGGCCGGAGCCGCAGTGCTCCTCGCCATCGGGTCCCTCACCGCATGCTCGAACGGCGCCAGCAGCTCTGGCGCCTCCGCCGGCACGTCCGGCGGCGGAGCGTCCTCGGGCACGCAGAGCGGCAAGATCGGCCTGCTGCTGCCCGACAACGTCACCTACCGCTACGCCGCGCAGGACAAGCCCCTGTTCGAGGCGAAGGTCAAGGAGCTGTGCCCCGACTGCACGGTGCTGTACCAGAACGCCGCCGCGAGCGCGTCGACGCAGCAGCAGCAGGCGCAGTCGATGCTGACGCAGGGCGTCAAGGTGCTCGTGCTCGACGCGCAGGACGGCAAGGCCGCGGCGCAGATCGTCACGCTCGCCAAGCAGCGCAACGTGCCCGTCATCTCCTACGACCGCCTGGTCGACAGCCCCGACCTCGCCGCGTACATCTCGTTCAACAACGAGAAGGTGGGCGAGCTGCAGGCGACCAGCCTGGTCGACCGGATGAAGGAGCTGAACGACCCGGCCGGCTCCGGCCTGATCATGGTCAACGGCTCGCCGACGGACAACAACGCGACCTACTTCAAGAAGGGCGCGCACTCCGTCATCGACAAGAGCGACTACAAGGTCCTCGCCGAGTACGACACCCCGGACTGGCTGCCCGCGAAGGCCCAGGCCTGGGCGACGAGCGAGGCCTCCAAGCTCGGCACCGACAAGATCAAGGGCGTCTACGCCGCCAACGACGACACCGCCGCCGGCGTCATCACCGCCCTGCAGACCGCGGGCGTGAAGAAGCTGCCCCCGGTGACCGGTCAGGACGCCACCCTCGCGGGCATCCAGCGCATCCTGCTGGGCACGCAGTACATGACCGTCTACAAGGCGCCGAAGCCCGAGGCCGAGACCGCCGCCGAGTACGCGGTGGACCTGCTGCAGGGCAAGAAGCTCGACCTCACCGACACCGCGACCAGCGCGTCCGGCTACAAGGTGCCGGCGAAGCTCTTCGACCCGGTGGCCGTGACGGTGGACAAGATCCAGTCGACCGTGATCGCCGACGGCACCTACAAGGTGTCGCAGGTCTGCACCTCCGCGGCCCTCAAGGCCGCGTGCAGCAAGAACGGCATCAACTAGTCGAGCAGTCGAGTCGCACCGCGGCGGCTGCCCTCCCGGGGAGGAACCCGGGACGGCAGCCGCCGCGCGTGCGACGCGTCCGATCCGAGGAGGCATCGTGACCATCACCGACGAGAGCACCACCAGGACCGCGGGCAAGGGCGACCCGGTGATGTCGCTCCGCGGCATCAGCAAGCGGTTCGGCGCCGTGCAGGCGCTGACCGACGTCGAGCTGGACGTCTACCCCGGTGAGGTCGTCGCCCTCGTGGGCGACAACGGCGCCGGCAAGTCCACCTTCGTCAAGATCCTCGCCGGCGTGTACACGCCGGACGAGGGCGTCGTCACGTTCGACGGGCGCAACGTCACGATCCCGTCGCCGTCCGCGGCGCGGAACCTCGGCATCTCCTCGGTCTTCCAGGACCTGGCGCTCGCCGACAACCTCGACGTCGTCGCGAACCTGTTCCTCGGCCGCGAGGTCGTGCACGGCGTGATGGACGAGGAGGAGATGGAGCGGCGCTCGTGGGAGCTGCTGCGCCAGCTCTCGGCACGCATCCCCTCGGTGCGCATCCCGATCGCCTCCCTCTCGGGCGGCCAGCGGCAGACGGTCGCGATCGCCCGCAGCCTGATCGGCGAGCCCAAGGTCGTGATCCTCGACGAGCCGACCGCGGCGCTCGGCGTCGCGCAGACGGCCGAGGTGCTGAACCTCGTCGAGCGGCTGCGCGAGCGCGGGCTCGGCGTCATCCTCATCAGCCACAACCTGGCCGACGTGCAGGCCGTCGCCGACCGGGTGGCGGTGCTGCGGCTCGGCCGCAACAACGGCACGTTCCGCATGAAGGACGTGACCTACGAGCAGATCATCGCCGCGATCACCGGGGCGACCGACAACGCGGTGACGCGCCGCGCGAGCGCGCGGACCCCGAAGGAGCCGACGGAATGACGTACGAGCGCACCGCTGCGCCGACCCCGGAGACCGGGCCCGCCTTCGCGGACCTCGAGGACGAGCGCCTGCGCCGCAGCGAGGGCCTGAAGGGCGCCGCCACCGGCTTCATCGACCGCGTCCGGGCGGGCGACCTCGGCTCGCTGCCGGTCGTCGTCGGCCTGATCGTCATCTGGGTGATCTTCGAGATCCTGTCCCAGGGCGTCTTCCTGTCGGCGAACAACCTCGTGTTCCTGCTGGTGCAGATCGCCGCGGTCGGGCCGATCGCGATCGGCATCGTCCTCGTGCTGCTGCTCGGGGAGATCGACCTCTCCGTCGGCTCGGTCAGCGGTCTCGCCGCGGCCGTGCTCGCCGTGATGGCGGTGAACTCGAACGTGCCGATCGGCCTCGCGATCGTGGCGTCGCTCGCCGTCGGCATCCTGATCGGCCTGCTGTACGGCTTCCTCTACAACCGGTTCGGCGTCCCGAGCTTCGTCATCACCCTGGCCGGCCTGCTCGCCTTCCTCGGCGCGCAGGTGATCGTGCTCGGGCCGGACGGCACCATCAACCTGCCGCAGAGCTCGTCGCTGGTGCAGTTCGCCGCGTACAGCTTCCTGCCGCCGTGGCTCGCCTACGCCCTCGCGATCGTCGCGGGCGCGAGCATCCTCGTCGGTGACCTGCTGCGGAACCGGCGCCGCCGGAAGGCGGGCCTGTCCACGATGGCCCTGTCCATCACGCTGGTGAAGTCGATCGCGCTCGCGGTCGTGCTGCTGGCGGTCACGGCGTACCTCGCGACCGACCGCGGCACCAGCCTGATGTTCGTCGTGTTCGTGCTGCTGGTCGTCGCGATGAACTACCTGCTGCAGCGCACGCGCTGGGGCCGGGCGGTCTACGCGATCGGCGGCAACGTGGAGGCGGCCCGGCGCGCGGGCCTCAAGGTGCGCGCCGTGTACTTCTCGGTGTTCATCCTCTGCTCCACCTTCGCGGTCGTGGGCGGCCTGTTCTCGGCGGGCTACGGCGCGACGGCGAGCGCCCAGTCGGGCACCGGCGACGTCAACCTGAACGCGATCGCCGCGGCGGTCATCGGCGGCACGAGCCTGTTCGGCGGCCGCGGCAGCGCCTGGTCGGCGCTGCTCGGCGTGATCGTGATCCAGTCGATCGCGAGCGGCCTGAACCTCATCTCGATCGACACCAACACGCGGTTCATCGTGACCGGTGCGGTGCTGCTGCTCGCGGTGATCGTCGACTCGCTGTCGCGCCGCTCGCGGGTGCGTTCAGGAGCCTGACGCGGCAGTCGTGCGAGAAGGGGGTCGGGCGCACGCCCGGCCCCCTTCCGTCATCTCCGGGACGACCGGTCAGGAGCGCGGCGGGGCGGTGGAGGCGCGCACGACCAGCTCCGGACCGGTGGCGGAGGTCCCCGGCTCGCCGTCCTCGGGGCCGAGCAGCAGCGCGACGCACCGGCGTCCCAGCCCGGCGAAGTCCTGCCGCACCGTGGTGAGCGGCGGCCAGAGGTGCGCCGCCTCGGGCACGTCGTCGTAGCCGACGACGCTGACGTCGCCGGGCACGTCGACGCCGAGGTCGCGGGCCGCGTGCATCAGCCCGAGGGCGGTGTGGTCGTTGGCGCAGAAGTAGGCGGTGACGTCGCCCCACTGCAGCAGCTGCAGCCCGGCGCGGTAGCCGAAGTCGGCGGACCAGTCGCCGAGGACGGGCACCGTCACCGGCAGGTCGTGGGCCGACAGCTCGTGCAGGAAGCCCTGCATCCGCGCGTCCGCCTCGAGCCAGTCGCGGGGGCCGGCGAGGTGGCGGATCGAGGTGTGCCCCAGCTCGATGAGGTGCCGGGTCGCGGCGCGCGCGCCCGCGATCTCGTCGGCGCTCGGCGCGGTGCCGTCGGTGACGTCGGGCCGCAGCGTGACCACGGGCACGGCGGGGCCCGCCTCCGCGATGACCTCGAACACCCGCTGCTGCTGCGCCACGATGACGAGCCCCTCGATGTCCTGCGCCAGCAGGGTGCCGAGCGCCTCCCGCACCGCCCGGTCGTCGGCGGCGCCGGTCGACGCGGTCGTCACGTAGAGGCCGCGGCGGCGCGCCGCCGCCTCGATCGCCTCGATGCTGCGGGCGGGCCCGTAGTGGCCCCGAGCGGAGGTGAGGACCCCGATGGTGCGCGAGCGGCTGCTGCTGAGCGCCCGCGCGGCCGCGTTGGGCCGGTAGTGCAGGTCGGCCATCGCGGCCATCACGCGGCTGCGGGTCTCGTCCCGGATGGAGGGGTGATCGTTCAGGACGCGGGAGACCGTCTGGTGCGAGACCCCCGCGGCGCGCGCGACGTCACGGATCGACGGGGCGCGGCCCGGCCTCGACTCCGTCGACATCGTGCCTCCTCCCGCTGACGGTACGCGCGACGACGACGCCGTCCGCCGAGTGGCCTCGGGCGGACGGCGTCGTCATCGGTGGTTCAGCGGCCGCCGCGCCGCTTGTTGTAGAAGTCGAACGCCACGGCGCCGAGCAGGACCAGGCCCTTGATCAGCTGCTGGTACTCGATGCCGATGCCGAGGATCGACATGCCGTTGTTCAGCACGCCGATGATCAGACCGCCGACGATCGCGCCCGGGATCGTGCCGATGCCGCCGGTGACCGCCGCGCCGCCGATGAAGACCGCGGAGATCGCGTCCAGCTCGAAGCCGTTGCCCGCGCTCGGCGAGGCGAGGTTCAGGCCGGCGGTGAACACCATGCCGGCGAGCGCGGCGAGCACGCCCATGTTCACGAAGATCAGGAACGTGACGCGCTTCGTCTTGACGCCGGAGAGCGTCGCCGCCGCCAGGTTGCCGCCGATCGCGTAGATGTGGCGGCCGAAGACGGTCCTCGACATGACCGCGGTGTAGATCACGACGAGCAGGCCCAGGATGATCAGCACGACCGGGGTGCCGTTGTAGCTCGCGAGCAGCAGCGTGACGAGCAGCACGAGGCCGGCGGTGAAGACCAGCTTCAGCACGAACCACCAGATCGGCTCCTCCTCGAGGCCGTACTTGGCCCGGGTGAGCCGGCCGCGGACGCCGGCCGCGACGAGCGCCGCGATCGTGAGCAGGCCGAGCACCATGGTGAGCGGCTCGTAGCCCGTGTCGCCGAAGGCGGGGAGGAAGCCGGAGCCGATCGCGCGGAAGCCGACCGGGAAGGGCGAGATCTGCTGGTTGCCGAGCGCGATGAACGCGGCGCCGCGGAAGATCAGCAGCCCGGCCAGGGTGACGATGAAGGCGGGGATGCCGAAGTAGGCGACCCAGAAGCCCTGCCAGGCGCCGATCAGGGCGCCGAGCACGAGGCAGAGCACGATCGCCAGCCCGAAGGGCAGGTCCCAGCGGGTGATCATCACGCCGGCCATCGCGCCCACGAAGGCGACGACGGAGCCGACCGACAGGTCGATGTGCCCGGCGATGATCACCATCACCATCCCGACCGCGAGGATCAGGATGTAGCTGTTCTGGATGATGATGTTCGACACGTTGTCGGGCTGCAGCGTGATGCCGCCCGTCGTGATCTGGAAGAACGCGACGATGACGATCAGCGCGAGGAACAGGCCGATCTGCCGGAACTGGCCGGTGAGGTAGGCGATCGCGCCGCCGACCGGGCTGCTCGGCCGCTCGTGCGGGTCGATCGCCTGGGGCTTCACGCCCTCCGGCGACTTGGTGGTGGTCATGCGTCCGTCGTCTCCCGGAAGGTGGTCATGTACTGCATGAGGTGCTCCGGCGTGGCCTGCTCGCGCGGCACGTCGGCGGTGATGTGGCCCTCGCTGAGGGTGTAGATGCGGTCGCAGATGCCGAGCAGCTCGGGCAGCTCCGAGGAGATGACGATCACGCCCTTCCCCTGGTCCGCGAGCTTGTTGATGATCGTGTAGATCTCGTACTTCGCGCCGACGTCGATGCCGCGGGTCGGCTCGTCGAGGATCAGCACGTCGGGGTCGGCGTACATCCACTTGGACAGCACGACCTTCTGCTGGTTGCCGCCGGAGAGCTTCCCGGTGATCGCGGCGACGGTCGGCGCCTTGATGTTCATGCTCTTGCGGTAGCCGTTCGCGACCTGCGTCTCCTCGAGCGCGTTCACGAAGCCCAGGCCGTTCGCGAGCTTCCCGAGGGCCGAGCCGGAGACGTTCCGCTTGATGTCGTCGATGAGGTTGAGGCCGTAGCGCTTGCGGTCCTCGGTCGCGTAGGCGATGCCCGCGGCGACGGCCTGCGCCACCGAGGTCACCTTGATCTCGCGACCGCGCTTGTACAGCCGGCCCGAGATGTTCGTGCCGTAGCTGTGCCCGAAGACGCTCATCGCGAGCTCGGTGCGGCCGGCGCCCATCAGGCCCGCGATGCCGACGATCTCGCCGGCGTGCACCTTGAGGTTCGCGCCGTCGACGACCCGGCGGCTGCGGTCGATCGGGTGGTGCACGGTCCAGTCCTCGATCCGCAGCAGCTCCTCCCCCACGTGCGACGTGTGGTCGGGATACCGGCTCTCGAGGTCCCGGCCCACCATCCCGCGGATGATGCGGTCCTCCTTGACCTCGCCGGCGTGCATGTCGAGGGTCTCGATCGTGCGGCCGTCGCGGATGATCGTCACCGCGTCGGCGATCGCCTCGATCTCGTTCAGCTTGTGGCTGATGATGATGCAGGTGATGCCCTGCTCGCGCAGCTGCTTGATCAGGCCGATCAGGTGCGCGGAGTCGTCGTCGTTCAGCGCCGCGGTGGGCTCGTCGAGGATCAGCAGCTTCACGCGCTTCGACAGCGCCTTCGCGATCTCGACGAGCTGCTGCTTGCCGACGCCGATGTCCATGACCCGGGTCTGCGGGTTGTCCTTGAGCCCGACCCGCTGCAGCAGCTTGCGCGCCTCGAGGTTCGTCCGGTGCCAGTCGATGATCCCGGCCTTGGCCTGCTCGTTGCCGAGGTAGATGTTCTCGGCGATCGACAGGTACGGGCTGAGCGCGAGCTCCTGGTGGATGATGACGACCCCGGCGTGCTCGGAGTCGTTGATCGACCGGAACTCGACCGGCGAGCCCTCGAAGAGGATCTCGCCGTCGAAGCTGCCGTGCGGGTAGACCCCGGACAGCACCTTCATGAGGGTCGACTTGCCGGCGCCGTTCTCGCCGCAGATGGCGTGCACGGTGCCGCGCTCGACCTTGATGGAGACGTCCGACAGCGCCTTGACGCCGGGGAACGTCTTCGTGATGTCGCGCATCTCGAGGATCGTGGCCAACGAGGACTCCTTCGTCTGGTCCGCGCCGCGCGGCGGGCCGGGAGCGTCCCGACCCGCCGCGCCGCACTGCTGCTACTTGAGGTCGGACTCGCTGATGTAGCCGCTGTCCACGAGCTCCTTCTGGTAGTTGTCCTTCGTGATCACGGTGGACTGGAACAGGTAGGACGGGACGACCTTGACCTTGTTGTTGTACGACTTGGTGTCGTTCACCTCGGGGGTCTTGCCGGTCAGGATGTCGTCCGCCATCGAGGCGGCCTCGACGGCCAGCTTGCGGGTGTCCTTGTAGATCGTCGAGTACTGCGCGTCGGCGATGATCGACTTCACGCTCGGCACCTCGGCGTCCTGGCCCGTGATGATCGGCAGCGGCTTGCTGCCGGACCGCTTCGAGTCGTAGCCCGCGCCGGTGAGGGCGGAGATGATGCCGATCGAGAGGCCGTCGTAGGGCGAGAGCACGGCGTCGACCTTCTTGCCGCCCGAGTAGGACTTGGCGATCAGGTTCTGCATGCGGGCCTTGGCCGTGGCCGGGTCCCAGCGCAGCGTCGCGACCTGGTTGAAGGCGGTCTGGCCGGAGCCGACCACGAGGGTCTTGTCGTCCAGGTACGGCTTCAGGGTGTCCATCGCGCCGTTGAAGAAGAACGTCGCGTTGTTGTCGTCGGGGCTGCCGGCGAAGAGCTCGATGTTGAACGGGCCCTTCTCGTCCGTCTTGTTCCCGCTCTCGTCGACCAGGCCGAGGCCCGTCAGCAGGCTCGTCGCCTGCTGCACGCCGACCTTGTAGTTGTCGAACGTCGTGTAGTAGTCGACGTTCGGCGAGCCGTTGATCAGGCGGTCGTAGGCGATGACCTTGACGCCCTTGTTCGCCGCGGTCTCGAGCTGGTCGGTCAGGGCGGTGCCGTCGACCGAGGCGATGATCAGGACCTTCGCGCCCTTGGTGATCATGTTGCCGACCTGCTGGACCTGCGTCGGGATGGAGTCGTTGGCGTACTCGAGGTCGACCTTGTAGCCGGCCTTCTCGAGGTCCTTCTTCACCTCGTTGCCGTCGGAGATCCAGCGGCTCGAGGTCTTCGTCGGCATGGCGACGCCGACGAGCGCGCCCTTGTTGGCGCCCTCCGCGGCCGCCGAGCCCGTGGCGGGGGCGCCGCCGCCGCGACCGCCGGAGCAGGCCGCGAGGGAGAACGCGAGGCCGAGGGCGACAGCGCCGGTGGCCACCTTCTTGAACTTCACTGTGGTTCCTTTTCTGTCCTGGGCGGACGTCGTCGTATCGCTCGTGTCCGAGGAACGCGCCCCGGTCGGCGTCAGCCGCGCGGGACCATGTGGTGCGTGGAGGGGCCGCCGGGGACGATGTCGCGGGCGGCGCGCAAGGAGACCGGCCCTGTCGCCGATCGACGCCTTCTTCGCCGTCCGTGTGCACCGTCTGATCGGTCACATCCGGAGGAGATGGTGCCCGTCCCGGCTGCCGAGGTCAAGCGGGTCGCACTGCGCGTCGCACATCGTGACGCGTCCGTTATGAGCGCTCACTCGACCGTGACGGCGGTCGGGCGCCCCGGAGCGGCGGTGCGGACGCGGGGCGCGTGCGGGCCGGGCCGGTGCGCGGGTGCGCCGCGTAGGGTCGCCCCGACGGCGCACCGGGCGCCCGGACGGGAGGAGCGGCGCATGAGCGATCCGCTGGCGGAGGAGGGCGACGGCGCCCTCACGGGGATGACGACGAACGGCGCCTTCTCGGGCGACCGGGAGGAGCCCTCGACGGGCGAGGGCGACGACGCCCCGACCTCGGGCATCGAGATCGAGGGCGAGCCGGACCCCGGCCCCGAGGAGATCGAGCCCGGCCAGGGCTGACCCCCTCGGTCCGGGGCGGGGCGCGGGTCAGACGGCCGCGATCGTCCAGCCCGCGGTGTGCGCCGCGCCGGGCTCGAGCACGACGAGGTCCGTGCCGCTGTTGAACGCGTCGGGCGGGCAGGTCATCGGCTCGACCGCGAGGCCGGCCCGGTTCCAGTCCGGCTCCGGTCGGTCCCCCGTGTGCACCTGCACCCAGGGCGCGACGGCCGGGTCCCAGGTCATCCGCACGCCGCGGCCGTCGGCGGCCGTCAGCGTCACGACGCCGTCGAGCCCCGTGAAGGCGTGGTCGACGAAGCGGTCGCCGATCGTCCGCGGCTCGGCGAAGTCGAACGGGCCGCCGGCGACGTCCGCGAGGCCCTGCGGGATCAGCCGCTCGGGGTCGACCTCGAGCACCCGGCCGGCGCGGAGGCCGAGGGTCCAGTCGTCGACGCGCCCCGGCCCGGCGACCAGGTACGGGTGCGCGCTCGTGCCGTACGGCGCGGCGCTCGGCCCCGTGTTCGTCGCGGTGATGCGCGTGGCGAGGCCGTCGTCGTCGAGGACGTACTCGACCTGGATCCGCAGCCGGTGCGGGTAGCCGGCCTGCGCCGGCACCTCCGCCTCGAGCAGCACGCGGTCGTGGTGCCGGTCGACGACGCGGTAGTCGGTCCAGCAGCCGAGGCCGTGCAGGGCGTGACCGCGCTCCGGCTCCGTCAGCGCGAGCTGCTGCTGCTCGCCGTCGAAGGCGTAGCGCCCGTCGACGACGCGGTTCGGCCACGGCACGAGCACGACGCCGCGGTACAGCGGCCGCACCTCGTCCTCCGCGAAGGGGACGACGAGGTCGCGGCCGCCGGACGCGAGCCGCCGCAGGGAGGCGCCGACCGTCGCGACGTCGGCGGCGTAGTCGCCGTGGCGCAGCGCGACCTGCGCGCCGCTGAGGGGCAGCCCGCTCACGCCGAGGCCCCGAGCAGGGCGGCGGTGTGCGGCCCGACGAACTTCCGGTCCGGGTCGACCCGCGCGACGAGCTCGCGGAAGTCGCCGAATCGCGGGTACTGCGCGACGACCTGCTCGGGCGGCACCGTGTGCACCTTGCCCCAGTGGGGCCGCGGCGCGAAGGGCCCCAGCGCCGCCTCGATCCGCGGCGTGAGTGCGACGACCGCCTCCGGCTCGTTCTTGAACGTGAAGTGGATCGCCATCGACTCCCGGCGCGCCGCGGGGCTGAGCCACAGGTCGTCGGCCGCGATGGTCCGCAGCTCGGTGATGAGCAGGTGCGGCGTGATGTCGGAGGCGAGCTCGCGGACGGCCGACAGCGCGGCGGCCGCATCGGCCCGGTCGATGAAGTACTCCGTCTGGATCTCGTCGCCGCTGCTCGGGGTCGAGTCGATCCGGAAGTGGGGCAGGCTCGCCGACCAGGCGCCGGCGACGCCCTGCTGCGTCGTGTTGTCGTCCGGACCCTCGATGATCATGAGCGTGCCCGACGGGTTCCGGGGCGCGCCCGCGAGCTCGTCCGGCACCTGCTCGTCCGCGGTCGCGACCTTCCGCTTCACCCAGACCTGGCCGATCGTGTCGCCGGACCAGTCGGTGAAGACGCTGACGCTGTACCCGGCGCCCGTGACGGCCGGCACGTCGGCGAGCAGCGCGTCCCAGCGCATGCCGGTGTAGACGTCCTGCCGCACGAGGAAGGTCGGCTGGATCGCGAGCTCGACGCGCGCGACGACCCCGAGCAGGCCGAGCGCGACGACGGAGCCCGGGAAGTCGGCGTCGCCGTGCCGCACCCAGCGCAGCGCGCCGTCCGGCCCGACGATCTGCAGCCCGCGCACCGCGGTGGACAGGTTCCCGTTCAGGTCGCCCGAGCCGTGGGTGCCGGTCGCGATCGCCCCGCCGACGGAGATGTGCGGCAGCGAGCCCATGTTGTGCAGCGCCCAGCCCTCGTCCTCGAGGAATGTCGCGACGGCCGCGTACCGCGTGCCCGCGCCCAGGGCCACGACGCCGCGATCGGCGTCGATCGCGAAGCCGGGGTCGATGCCCGTCGCGGTGACGAGCGCCCCGTCGGTGTCCGCGAGGTCGTTGAAGGAGTGCCGGGTGCCGAGCGCCCGGATCCGCCGGTGCGACGCCACGACCTCCTGCAGCTCCTCCACGGTGGCCGGCGAGATCACCTCGCCCGCCCGGTACTCGTAGGTGCCTGACCAGTTGCGCATCTCGGTCCTCCTCGTCCGCCCGCCCCATCCTGCCGTCTCGAGGGGGTGCGGCAGGACGCGGCCGGTCGCGCCGCGACTCAGGAGCGGTAGGCGGCGGGGTCGTCGAGCAGGGGCGCGAAGGCGAGCTCGGCGGCCCCGATCACGAGGATGCCCGAGCCGAGCTCGCCCCGCCGCAGCTCCACGCGGTCGCCGACGCCCGGCAGCGCCGTGCCCGCGACGAGCTGCTCGATCCGGTGCCCGGCCACCGCCGCGAGGGCCGACAGCGAGCCGCCCAGCACGACCCGCGCGGGGTTCAGCACGACGACCGTGTTCGCGATCGCGACGGCCAGCGCGGCCGCCTGCCGCTCGACCTCCGCGGCCACCGCCGGCTCCTCGGCGGCGGCGAGGAGCGCCGCCTCGAGCTCGTCCGGCCCCGCGTCGTCGAGCCCCAGCACGTCGAGGAGCGCCGAGCGGCGCACCAGCGCCTCCAGCGTGCCGGGCACGCCGAGCGTGTCCCGCTCGCCGGCGCCGCCGATGACCGCGTGCCCGAACTCGCCCGCGTGCCCGCTCGATCCGGTGAGCGGACGGCCGCCCGCGACGATGCCCCCGCCGATGCCGCTCGCGCCGCCGTTCAGGTAGACGAGGTCCTCGACGCCGCGGCCCGCGCCGAAGAGCCACTCCGCGCGGACGCCGAGCGCGGCGTCGTTCGCGATCGCGACCGGCACGTCGAGCGCGTGCTCGAGCAGCGCGGCGAGCGGCACGTCCCGCCACCCGAGGTGCGGGGCGAGCCGGACGACGCCGTCGGCCGTGGCGACCACCCCCGGCACCGCCACCCCCGCCCCGAGCGGGTCGCGGTCGGGATGCGCCGCGAGCAGCCGAGCCGCGGAGTCGCCGGCCGCGCGGACCGCGTCGTCGACCCCCGGCGGGCTCGTGAACGGCGTGCGCTCGACCGCGAGGACGCGGCCGCCGAGGCGCACGAGCGCTGTGGTGACGGCGTCGACCTCCGGGTTCACGGCGATCGCGACCGGCCGCTCCCCCGTCCGCACGAGCGGGCTCGGCCGTCCGACCTGGCCGAGCGGCGCCGCCTCGTCCTCCACGACGAGGCCGCGCTCGGCGAGCTCGGCCACCAGGGCGCCGACGGTCGAGCGGTTGAGGCCGCTGGTGCGGGTCAGCTCGCTGCGGGTGGCGGGCGCCGCGTGCACGCGGCGCAGCAGCAGCGCGAGGTTGCGGCGACGCCCCGAGGCGCCCAGCGCGAGCGGGGCGTCGAGGCGGGTCACGGCGTCAGTGTAGGAAAGCCGCTCCCCGCGGCCGCTCCCCCGTCACGCCCGGTGGAAGTAGCTCCGCGCGTCCGGCGGTCGGATGTCGGCGACCGCGTCGTCGAAGATCCGCATCGGGTGCGGGACGTAGGGGTGCTCCGCGATGGCCTCGAGGTCGAGCTCGACGCCGAGCCCCGGGCCCTCCGGGATCATCACGTCGCCCTCGGCCGTCAGCACGAGGTGCTCGTCGGAGATGTCGGCGCGCCACGGCACGTCGACCGCCATGATCTCGAGGTACCGGAAGTCCGCCGCCGCCGCCCCGAGCTGCAGGGTCGCCGCGGTGCTGAGCGGGCCGCTCGGGTTGTGCGGCGCGAACGGCACGGAGTGCGCCGAGGCGAGCGTCGCGATGAACGCGAGCTCCGACAGGCCGCCGGCATGGGTCACGTCGGGCTGCACGTAGTCGACCGCGCCGCGGGCGAGCAGCGGCACGAAGGCGTCGCGGCCGAACAGCCGCTCCCCCGCGGCGATCGCGATCGGCGACCGCGACCGCACCTCGGCGAGCGCGTCGAGGCCGAGCGGCGGCGTCGGCTCCTCGAGGAAGACGATGCCGTGGGGCTCGAGCGCGCGGGCGACGCGGATCGCGGTGGGCACGTCGAACCGGCCGTGCGCGTCGATGAACAGCTCGACGTCGTCGCCGACCGCCTCGCGGACGGCCGCGACCGGCTCGAGCATGCGGGCGAGGTCCCGCGGCGCGAGCGTCTGGTCCGCCGCCTCGAACGGGTCCCACTTGAGGCCCCGGAAGCCCTGGTCGACGGTGCGGAGGGCGGCGGCCGCGAAGTCCTCGGGCGTCCTCGCCCCCGAGAACCAGCCGTTCGCATAGGCGCGCACCCGGTCCCTGCCCCGGCCGCCGAGCAGGCGGTGCACGGGCACGCCGAGGGCCCGGGCGGACACGTCCCACATCGCGGTCTCGAGCGCGGAGAGCGCCGTCATCGTCACGGGCCCGCCGCGCCAGTAGGCGTCCCGGCCCAGCTCGTAGACCGTGCGCGTGATCCGCGTCGGGTCGAGCCCGACGACCTTCTCGGCGAGCAGGCGCAGGGCGCCGAGGACCGCGTGCTCCTGGCCCTCGAGGGTCGCCTCGGCGACGCCGGTCACGCCCTCGTCGGTGCGGAGCACGACGAGCACGAGGTTCGTCCGGTAGAAGTCGACGACGATCGTCTCGAGGGCGCTGATCCGCACGGGGGTCCTTCCTCAGCGGGCCGGCCGGACGGCCGGTCCCGCCCTCATCCTCACCCCTCGCCGGACGGCCGGGGTGGAACGGGGGTCTTGTCGAGCCCCGAAAGTTTCGACAGGATGCCCGAACGATCCGACGGCGGATCGGGGCCGAGGGGCGGAGCACACCGGATGAGCGACGACGACGGGGGGCGCGGCTCCAGGACGACCCTCGCGATGGTCGCGGGCGAGGCGGGGGTCTCGCTCTCCACGATCTCGAAGGTGCTGAACGGGCACGCGGACGTCGCGGCCGGCACCCGGCAGCGCGTCGAGCTGCTGCTCGACGCCCACGACTACCGGCGCCGCGGCACGGTCGCCAAGGGCTCGACCCTGCTCGAGCTCGTGTTCTCGGACCTCGCCAACCCGTGGGGCGCCGAGATCCTCACCGGAGTGCAGGGCGTCGCCCACCCGGAGGGGATGAGCGTCGTGCTGTCGCCGAGCGGCGAGCACCACGCGCCGACCCCGGACTGGCTCTCGGGCGTGCTGCGGCGGCGCCCGGCGGGCGTGCTGCTCGTGTCGACCGACCCGTCCGGGCAGATGCGGGAGCGCCTGACGTCGCGGAGCATCCCCTACGCGGTCATCGACCCCGCCGGCGAGCTGCCGCCCGGCGTGGCCTCCGTCGGCTCGACGAACTGGGCGGGCGGCTTCGCCGCCACACGGCACCTGATCGAGCTGGGCCACACCCGGATCGCCGCGATCAGCGGCCATGCGCACATGCTCTGCTCGTGGGCGCGCCTCGACGGCTTCCGCTCCGCGATGGGCTCCGCGGGCCTCCGGGTGCGCGACGACGAGGTGCACATGGGCGACTTCCTCGTCAGCGGCGGACGCGTCGCGGCAGCGAGGCTGCTCGGCACCGACGACCGGCCGACCGCGATCTTCGCGGGCAACGACCTGCAGGCGCTCGGCGTGATCGAGGTCGCGGCGGAGCTCGGGCTGCGCGTCCCCGAGGACCTCTCGGTCGTCGGCTACGACGACACGAACGTCGCGGTCTGGGCCAGGCCGCGCCTCACGACGGTGCACCAGCCGATCCGCCTGATGGCGGCCGAGGCGGCGCGCATCGTGCTCCGCCTGGCCGCGGGCGAGTCGACCGAGCGCCCCCGCCTCGAGCTCGCCACCCACCTCGTCGTCCGGGACAGCACGGCACCGCCGCACGGCGCGCACGACGGGGCCGTGATGCGATCGAGATGAAGACGCGCGGAAGTTTTCGTTGACATCGTGGCGACCCGCAACAAAACTGACCCCCGCCGACGGCGCATCCGTGCTCCGGCGGCGCTACCAAGCACAGCAAGTTCAACGAGGAACGACGACGCCATCACTGGGCACGAGCCCGGCGTCGGAGAGGACATCGACGATGACGACTCTTCCTTCCGGTTCCGGCTTCACCCGCCGGACCCTGCTCGGCGCCGGCGTCAGCGCCGCCGCGGTCGGCCTGCTGGCCGCCTGCAGCGGAGGCTCCGGCGGCAACAGCGGCAGCGGTGGCGGCGACGCCTCCAAGCCGCTGAAGTTCTGGAACATGCCGTGGGGCGCCCCGGCGTTCCTCACCGAGGACAAGCGGATCACCGCGGCCTACCAGCCGAAGGACGGCTTCGGGAAGGCCCAGTACCAGCAGATCCAGTGGGCCAACTTCATCCAGTCGTTCTCGACCGCGGTCGCGGCGAACAACGGCCCCGCCGTCAGCTCCGGCGGCGGCACCCAGGCGTTCCTCTTCGCGAGCCAGGACAAGATCGCGTACGCGGACAACCTGCTCGACTCGTGGAAGAGCAACGGGATCTACGACGACTTCCTGCCGGGCGTCGTCGACACCCTGAAGACGGACAAGGGCTACGCGGCCGTCCCCTACAACCTCGACATGCGCCTCGTCTGGTACAACCAGGCGCTGCTCGACCAGGCCGGCGCCGACGTGCCGACCGACTGGGACTCCTACGAGGAGATGTGCCGCAAGCTGAAGAAGATCGGCGTCTACGGCTACGGCACCCGCTCGGGCGCCGGCGCCTTCACCGGCTTCCACCAGATGGTCGCGCACATGATCAACAACGGCGGCGGTCTCTTCAACTCCGACCAGGAGCCGGACGTCGTCACCGAGCCGAACATCCAGGCGATCGAGTGGGTGCTCGGGATGGTGAAGAACGGGTACTCCGACCCGCGCGCCGCCACCTACACGAGCGACAACTTCTACTCGCAGGTCAGCGCGAAGAAGTTCGGCGGCGCGTGGGACGGCGCCGGCCTCAAGCCGAACGTGGACGCGGCCGTCGCCAAGGACATGATCGTGGGCGACCCGCTGACGGGCCCGAGCGGCGACAAGGGCGCGCTCTACTTCCCGAACAACATCATGATGTACAAGAACACCCCGAGCCAGGAGGCCTCGGAGGCGTTCCTCACGTACTACTACAAGAACATGGCGCCGCTCTGGACCAAGAACACCGGCATCGGCCTGCCCGTGCTCAAGTCCATCGCGAACGCCGCGTACAAGGACGACCCCGACGCGACGAAGATCCTGAACGTCTGGCAGCCGATCTCGAAGACGTGGGGCGCCCCCGGGCAGAACACCGTCTTCCTGAACGTCACGAAGGTCGACGGCACGCAGCCGACGATCAACTTCGCGCAGTCGGTGCTGGGCGGCAACGTCACGGCGAAGGGTGCGCTCGAGACCCTGCAGAAGGCGCTCGAGTCCGCCTGATCCGTTGAACCGTCCCAACTCGATCCGGGTGGCGGGGGCCGCGCACGCGGCCCCCGCCATCCGGCGTGTCCGTTGAAGGAGAGTCCTCGATGACGACCGACACCCTTCCCGAGCGACTCGAACGGGCCAGACGGGGCGTGGCCCCCGGCGGCCGCGGCACCGCTCCCCGCCAGAAGCGCTCGGGCTCCCCGCTCGCCCGAGCGGGGCTGACGCTGACGCTCTTCGCGCTGCCGTCACTGATCCTGCTCGTCCTGCTCAACATCTTCCCGGTCGTCTACTCGTTCCTGCAGTCGCTGCAGCAGGGCACGCCGTCGACGCTGCCGTGGGAGACGCCGTTCGTCGGCTTCCAGAACTACATCGACGTCCTCACGTCGACGCAGTTCCGCGACTCGGCGATCTTCACCCTGATCTTCACAGTGACCGGCGTCTTCGGCTCATGGATCATCGGGCTCGGGCTGGCGCTGCTGCTGCGCACGAAGATCCCCGGCGGCGCCGTCTTCAAGGTGCTGCTGCTGCTGCCCTGGATCGTGCCGGTCGTGGTCTCGTCCACGAGCTGGAACTGGCTGGTCGCGACGCCGCAGTCGCCCATCCCGGTCATCCTCGGCAACTTCGGGCTCGGGGATGTGAACTTCCTCGGCGACCCGGTGCTGGCGCAGGTCGTGGTCTGCACCTTCAAGGTCTGGATCAGCTTCCCCTTCATGATGATGATGATGTCCAGCGCCCTCGCGAGCGTCGACGTCAACGTCTACGAGGCGGCGAAGATGGACGGGGCGACCCCGTGGCAGGCCTTCACCGGCGTCACGCTGCCGATCATCTCGAGGACCACCTACATCTCGTGGGTGCTCATGACGATCTTCTGCGTCAACGACTTCCCGACGATCTTCCTGCTCACGCAGGGCGGTCCCGTGGGCGCGACCTCGTCCCTGATCGTCCGCGCGTACCAGTACGCGTTCCAGAACCTGCAGACCGGGCCCGCGACCGCCATCGCGTTCATGATGACCGCCGTCCTCGTGATCGTCTCGACGGTGCTCTACCGGCAGATCCAGAAGGCGAACATCGAATGACTCAGGCAATCGCAACCGGCGGCGCCACCCGGGCGACGCTCGGCCAGGTCAGACGCCGCAGCATGAAGGAGCGGGACGCGAAGGGCCAGTGGTGGCGCTTCGCCCTGATCCTGGTGGTGACCGCGATCGTGATCATCCCGATCGTCGCGGTCGCGTGGCTGTCGATCCAGCCCGGGCAGGGCAGCACCCAGACCGGGCTGACGCTGGAGAACTTCCAGCGGATCTTCACCGGCAGCGACGTGCTGCTCTGGCTCGGCAACAGCCTGATCGTCGCGCTGGTGACCGTCGTCGTGGCGGTCGCGATCGCGGCGCCCGCCGGCTACGTGCTGTCGCGCCTCAGGAACCGGCTCGTGTCGGGGTACTCCCTGATCCTGTTCGTCGTGCAGGCGCTGCCGGTGGTGACCGCGGTCATCCCGCTGTTCATCACCTTCTCGGTGCTGGGCCTGATCAACACGCTGCAGGGCGTCGCGATCATCTACATCGGCTCGAGCATGTCGGTGGCGATCTGGATGATGGCGGCCTACTTCGACTCCATCCCGATCTCCCTCGAGGAGGCCGCGTGGATGGACGGCGCGAGCGTCTTCGGCGGGTTCCGCCGGATCGTGCTGCGCAACTCGCTGCCGGGCATCCTGTCGACCGCGATCTTCACGTTCCTGCTCGCCTGGAACGACTACCTGATCGCACTGCTGTTCCTGCAGGACTCCTCGAAGTACACCCTGCCGATCGGTGTGAACACCTTCTTCCAGCAGTTCTCGACGGACTGGGGCTCGGTCATGGCCGTCGCCATGGTCATGATGCTGCCGCCGGTGATCGTGTTCGCCTTCCTGAACCGGTACTTCAGCGTCGGCGGCATCGGCGGTTCGCTGGCCGGCCGCTGACCGCCCGCGGGTCCGCACCTCGTGCGGACCCGCTCCAGGCCGACACGTCGCGGGATCGGCTCGATCCCGCGACGTGTCGGCCTGTTTCCCTTGATCGGCCCTCGTCAGGAGCACCCGTGCACGTCCCGAGCTCGATCCGCGCGGCGGTGGACCGCGTCGTCCCCGCCGACGACCGCCCCGGCGGCTGGGACGGCGGAGTCGCCGCCTACCTCGCCGACTCCCCCGACCTCGGCTGGGCCGAACCCGCGCTGGCCCGGCTCGCCGAGCGGCTGGACGCCCTCGCGGGCGAGCGGCCCTTCGCCGACCTCGAGCCGGGCCGGCAGGACGAGCTGCTGCGCGGCCTCGAGCACGACGACGACTTCGCGGCGCTGCGCCGCGTCGTCTTCGAGGGCTACTACGCCGCCCGGCAGGACGCGACCCCCGCCGGCCTCGAGCTCGCGGGCTTCCGCGCGGTGCCGGAGGGCGTCACGCCGGTGGAGCCCGACCTCGTGCCGGACGTCGGCTCGCGCGGGGTCCGGCGCTCCTACGACGCGATCGTCATCGGCAGCGGCCCGGGCGGCGGCGTCGCCGCCCAGCTGCTGACGGAGGCGGGCCGCAGCGTCCTCGTCGTCGAGCGCGCCGCCCGGGTGCCGAGCGCGGCGCTGCGCGGCGACCACCTGCGCGGCAAGCGCAACGCCGTCTACCGCCCCACCGCCGGCCCGGGCGCCGGCCACCCGCGCGTCGCGATCCTCCCCGAGGGCGACCGGGTGCTGGACGGCACCGACGACGCCTGGCTGTACGGCCTGAACGCCGACGCGATGGGCGGCGGCACCCGGCTCTGGCAGGGCATGGCCTGGCGGTTCATGCCCGACGACTTCCGCATGCGCTCCGTGTACGGCAACCCGGACGGGGCGAGCCTCGCCGACTGGCCGGTCTCGTACGAGGACATGGAGCCCTACTACTCCCGCGCGGAGCAGGAGCTCGGCGTCGCCGGCGAGGAGGGGGCGCTGACCGCCCGGACGCCGCGCTCTGCCGGCTATCCGATGCCGCCCTTCGGCACGGAGCCCGCGCGCGAGCTGCTGGCGGGTGCCGCGGACCGCCTCGGCTGGGGCTGGGGCCCGATCCCGCTCGCGCTGAACAGCGTGCCGCACGACGGCCGGCCGGCCTGCGTCCGCTGCCCGCAGTGCGTGGGCCACGCCTGCCCCGTGAATGCGAAGAACGGCAGCCACAACACGTTCCTCCCCCGCGCGGCCGCGACCGGGAACCTCGACGTGCTCTACGACGCCGAGGTGGTCGAGGTGCGGGACGGCGCCGACCGGGCCGCGGTCACCGTGATGGCCGACGCCTCCGGGCAGCCGGTCGAGCTCGAGGTCGACGCGGAGGTGGTCGTCGTGGCGGCGGGCGCCGTGGAGACCGCGCGCCTGCTGCTCGCGAGCGGCATCGGCAACGACCACATGGGCCGGCACCTGCACGACCACCGCTTCGTGTCGATGCTCGGGAACGCCGACCACGTGGTGAAGCCCTACGTCGGCCCCGGCCACTCGGTCGCGACGCTCGACCACGTCCACGCGGGCACGATCCCGTGGGGCGGAGGCGTGCTCGTCGACCTGCTGAGCCTGTTCCCGCTGACCTGGGCCGCGAACCCGATGCCGGGCGTGCCGCGCTGGGGCGCCGGGCACAAGGCGTGGATGGCGGGCCCGCGCGCGAACGCCTTCGGCGTCTTCGGCATGGGCCAGGAGATCCCGATGCCGACCTCGCGCGTCACCCTCGCCGATGTCCGCGACCGCTGGGGCCGCCCCGGCGCGGGCCTGCGCAAGCTCGTGCACGCCACCTCGGTCGAGGTGGAGGACGGCATGGCGGCCCGGGGCGAGGAGTGGCTGCTCGAGGCCGGGGTCCGCGACGTGTTCCGGCAGCGGGGCACGGCCACCGCGTCCGCGGCGGGCGAGCACTCGTGCGGCACCGCGAGGATGGGGACGGACCCCGCCGAGAGCGCGACCGACCCGTTCGGCCGCCCGTGGGGGTCGCGCCGCGTCGTCGTGTGCGACTCGTCGCTGCACCCGACCAACGGCAGCGTCAACCCGACGCTGACCATCGTGGCGAACGCGTTCCGCGTCGCCGAGCACCTGGTGGCGACCTGGCCGGCCGCCGCCGCAGGAAGGACCGCATGAGCACCCGCAACGCCCTGATCGTCCGCGGCGGCTGGGACGGGCACATGCCCGTCGAGACGACCGACTCGTTCGTCGGCTTCCTCGAGGACAACGGCTTCGCCGTGACCATCGAGGAGTCGAACGAGGTCTACGCCGACGCGGAGCGCATGGCGGACGTCGACCTCATCGTGCAGGTCGTCACGATGTCCGAGATCTCCAAGGAGGCGCTCGCGGGCCTGATCGCCGCCGTCCGGGCGGGTACGGGCATGGTCGGCTGGCACGGCGGCATCGCGGACTCGTACCGCAACAGCGCCGACTACCTGCAGCTGATCGGCGGCCAGTTCGCGCACCACGCGAACATCGCTCCGCCCGAGCAGCTGAGCGGCGAGCAGTCCGACAACTACCAGGAGTACTCGACCGAGATCACCGAGCTCGGCCGCAGCCACCCCGTCACCGCGGGCGTCGACGACTTCACCCTCACGTCGGAGCAGTACTGGGTGCTGTCCGACGAGTACAACGAGGTGCTGGCGACCACGACGCAGAAGAAGCGCGACTGGGACGCCTGGGACCGCCCCGTCACCTTCCCCGCGGTCTGGACCCGCCACTGGGGCGACGGGCACATCGTCGTGTCGACCGCTGGGCACCGGCTCGAGATCGTGCAGGACCCGTCGGTCCGCAGGATCATCGAGCAGGGCATGCTCTGGGCCGCCCGACCGGCCCAGGACTGAACGACCGCGAGAAAGAGGAGGAGATCGCGATGACGCGACCCGTCACCCTGTTCACCGGCCAGTGGGCCGATCTGCCGTTCGAGGAGGTGGCGCGGATGGCGGGCGAGTGGGGCTACGACGGCCTCGAGATCGCCAGTTGGGGCGACCACCTCGACGTCGTGCGCGCGAGCTCGGATCCCGAGTACGTCGCCGACCGGAAGGCGATCCTCGAGAAGAACGGCCTGCAGACCTGGACCATCTCGAACCACCTGCTCGGGCAGGCGGTCTGCGACTCCCCCATCGACGAGCGGCACCGCGACATCCTGTCCGACCGCGTGTGGGGCGACGGCGACCCCGAGGGCGTGCGGCAGCGCGCGGCCGCCGAGATGATCACGACCGCGAAGGCGGCCAAGGCGATGGGCGTGAAGACGGTCACCGGCTTCACCGGCTCGTCGATCTGGCACGCGGTGGCGATGTTCCCGCCGGCCTCCGACGCGTTCGTGCAGAAGGGGTTCGACGACTTCGTGACGCGCTGGACGCCGATCCTCGATGCGTTCCAGGAGCAGGGCGTGCGGTTCGCGCTCGAGATCCACCCGACCGAGATCGCCTACGACTACTGGACGGCGAAGCGGGCGATGGAGGCGATCGACCACCCGGCGTTCGGCTTCAACTTCGACCCCAGCCACTTCGTCTGGCAGCAGCTGGACCCGTCGATGTTCCTGCAGGACTTCGCGGACAAGATCTTCCACGTCCACTGCAAGGAGTCGGTGACGCACCTCGACGGCCGCAACGGCCGTCTCGGCAGCCACCTGCCCTGGGCCGACCCGCGCCGCGGCTGGGACTTCGTGTCCGTCGGCCACGGCGAGGTGCCGTGGGAGCGCATCTTCCGCACGCTGAACGCGATCGGCTACGACGGCCCGACCTCGGTCGAGTGGGAGGACGCCGGCATGGAGCGCACCGTCGGTGCGCCCGAGGCGCTCGAGATCGTCCGGAAGCTGAACACCATCCAGCCGCCCGCCGCCGCCTTCGACGCGGCCTTCTCCACGAAGGCGTGACCGTGACCGAGACGCTGAACGTCGCCGTCGCCGGCTACGCCTTCATGGGCCGCATCCACACGGCCGGGTGGGCGCAGGCCGCGAAGTTCTTCGGCACCCCCGCCCGCGTCACCCACGTGATCGGGCGCAACGAGGCGAACACGCGGGCCTTCGCGGACGCGTTCGGCATCCCGAACGTGCTCACCGACTGGCGCGACGCGGTCGCCGACCCGGACGTCCACGTCGTGGACGTGTGCACGCCGGGCGACAGCCACGTCGACATCGCGATCGGCGCCCTCGAGGCCGGCAAGCACGTGCTCTGCGAGAAGCCGCTCGCGAACTCGGTCGAAGGCGCGGAGCGCATGGTCGAGGCCGCGGAGGCCGCGAAGCAGCGCGGCGTCCGCTCGATGGTCGGCTTCTCCTACCGCCGCACGCCGGCGCTCGCGTACGCGAAGCGGCTCGTGGACGAGGGACGGATCGGCGACATCCGCCATATCCGCGCCGTCTACCTGCAGGACTGGATCGCGGACCCGGACTTCCCGCTCGTGTGGCGGCTCGACAAGGACGCGGCGGGCTCCGGCGCGCTCGGCGACATCGGCGCGCACATCATCGACCTCGCGACCTTCCTGACCGGCCAGCGCCTCACCGGGCTGACCGGCATCACGGAGACGTTCGTGAAGACCCGGCCGAAGCTCGCGGAGCAGACCGGCGGCCTCACCGCGAAGGGCTCCGAGGAGCGCGGCGAGGTCACGGTCGACGACGCTGCCGTGTGGGTCGGCCGCACCGACGGCGGCGCGCTCGCGACGTTCGAGGCGACCCGGTTCGCGTCCGGCCGGAAGAACGGCATGCGGATCGAGCTGAACGGCTCGAAGGGCTCGCTCGCGTTCGACTTCGAGCGCATGAACGAGCTGGAGTTCCTCGACTTCACCGAGCCGGCGGTGGAGAGCGGCTTCCGCCGCATCCTCGTCACCGAGCCGGAGCATCCCTACACCGGCGCCTGGTGGCCCCCCGGACACGGCCTCGGCTACGAGCACACGTTCACGCACGAGGTGAAGGACTTCACGGACGCGATCGTGGAGGGCCGCGACCCGGAGCCGTCGTTCGCCGACGGCCTCGCGGTGCAGCGGATCCTCACGGCGATCGAGTCGTCGAAGGGCGACTGGGTCTCCCTCTAGGTCCCGCGGATCCGACCCCGCTGGTCGAGGTGGTCTCGAGGCTCGCTGCGCTCGCACCTCGACCAGCGGCGGCCGCTCGCCCGGTCGAGGTGGTCTCGAGGCTCGCTTCGCTCGCACCTCGACCAGCGGAGGCCGCTCCCCGCCCGTCAGGCGGTGGCCGTTCCCCGTCGGTCGAGGTGCGGAGCGCAGCGGAGCCTCGAGACCACCCCCGCGAACCGGGGAGGTCTCGAGGCTCCGTTGCGGCGGCTACCAGGTGTCGGGGGTCGCGCCCTCCGGGACCGCCTCGGGGCGGTCCACCGTCGTCGTGAGCGTGATGACCGCGTGCTCGCTGGAGCTGCGCGGGATCGCGTCCATGATCTCGAGCACGTGCTGCGCGAGCGCTCCGGAGGCGCGGTGCGGCCGACCGGTCGCGATCGCGTGCCCCATGTCGGCGAGGCCGTAGCCGCGGCCCGCGCCCTCGTAGCCCGCGTTCGGCTCGACGGTCCGCCACTCCTGGTCGGACGTCGTCCAGACCTCGACCGGGTCGGCGAACCGGTTCGGGTCGGGCACCGCGATGCTGCCCTCGGTGCCGTGCACCTCGAACAGCGGCATCCGGGTCGCCCAGGTGTCGAACGACATCGAGATGCGGGAGACCGCGCCGGAGGCGTGCTCGAGGATCCCGCTGACCCCGGTGTCGACCGCGACCGGCACGGCCTCGCCGGCGCGCGGGCCGGTGCCGACGGTGCGCTCGCGCGGCGAGCGGATGCTGACGCCGGAGACGCGGACGACCGGGCCGAGCATCGTGACGAGCGCCGTCAGGTAGTACGGCCCCATGTCGAGCAGCGGGCCGCCGCCCGCCTGGTAGTAGAAGAACGGGTTCGGGTGCCAGCGCTCGTGCCCCGGGGCGCTCCAGTGGGCGTCCGCGGTGAGCACCTGACCGATCGCGCCGTCGTCGACGAGCCGCCGGGCGGTCTGGATGCCGGTGCCGAGGACGGTGTCGGGCGCGCTGCCGACGCGGAGCCCGCGCTGCTCCGCGAGCTCGAGCATCGGCGCCGCCTCGTCCGGGCTGAGCGCGAGCGGCTTCTCCGCGTAGACGTGCTTGCCCGACTCGAGGATCCGGGTCCCGACCTCGACGTGCACCGCCGGGATCGTGAGGTTCAGCACCGCGTCGACGTCGTCGGAGGCGAGCAGCTCGTCGACCGTCCGCGCCTCGACCCCCTGCTCCTCGGCCACCTGGGCGGCCCTCGCCATGTCGAGGTCCGCGACCGCGACGAGGCGCAGCCCCGGCAGCGAGGGGAAGGCGTCGAAGTACTGGGCGCTGATCACGCCCACGCCAATCACGCCGATGCGCAGCGGCTCCGTCATGCGAGCGTCCTCTCGGTGGGGTTCCAGTCCGCCGGCAGCGGCGCGGGCGCCGCGACGCGGCTCGACACCTCGACCGCGCGGTGGCTCTCGGACGCTTCCGCCGCGGCGAGCATCACGTCGAGCACGTGCGCGGCGAGCGCCCCGGAGGCGCGCTCCGGCACCCCGTCGCGGATGGCCCGGGCGAGCTCGAGCACGCCGAGTCCGCGCGACTGGGTCGCGCCCTCGGCGGGGATGCGCTCCGGGTCCGGCTTGTTCTGACCCGTGATCCCCTTCCACGACTCGAGCGTCCAGAGCTCGCTGTCGCCCTCGAACATGTTCGGGTCGGGCAGCACGATCGCGCCGGTCGTGCCGGTGATCTCGAAGAAGCCGGCTCGCGGCAGCGCGGACTGGAAGGAGAAGGTGGCCTGCGCCGACCCGCCGCCCTCGAACTCGAGCAGCAGCGCCGAGTGCGTCGGCACGGTCACCTCGAACGTCGTGCCGGCGCGCGGGCCCGACTCGACGACCCGCTCGGGGCGGGCGATGGAGCCGATGGCGGAGACGCGCACGACCGAGCCGAAGACGGTGACGAGCGTCGACAGGTAGTACGGCCCGAGGTCGAGCAGGGGGCCGCCGCCCGCCTGGAACAGGAACTCCGGCGCCGGGTGCCAGCGGTCCGGGCCCGGGTTCAGCACCATCGTCGTGGCGGTCGTCGGCTGGCCGATCCGGCCGTCCGCGATCGCGCGGAAGGCCGTCTGCAGGCCGGCGCCGAGCAGCGTGTCCGGAGCGACGGCGACGCGGAGCCCGGCCTCCTCGGCCGCGTCGAGCACGCGGCGCGCGTCCTCCGCGTTCGTGGCGATCGGCTTCTCGCTCCACACGTGCTTGCCCGCGGCGAGGATCGCGAGGTCCACCTCCGCGTGCACGGACGGCAGCGTGAGGTTCACGACGATGTCGATGCCGTCGTCCGCGAGCAGCTCCTCGACCGAGCCGGAGGCGGGCACGCCGAACTCGTCGGCCCGCGCCTTCGCGCGCTCGAGGTCGATGTCGGCGACGAAGCGCACCTCGAGGTCCGGGAACGTCGTCAGGTTGCCGAGGTACTGGGCGCTGATCACACCGGCGCCGATGACGCCCACGCCGACGCGGCCGGTCGACGCCGCCATCAGTCGGCGCTCCCGGCCTGCTCGGCGCGCTCGTCCGTGGCGAGCACGTAGGCCATGGACTCGGCCAGGCCCTCGAAGACGTCGCCCCGGTACGCGTCGAACTCGAGCACGCGGACCGCGCCCGGCGCGGCGTTCAGCACCGCGGGGATGTCCATCGACCCCTGCCCCGCGGGCAGCTGCGCCTCGGTCTCGCGGGTCCGCGGCCCGTCCTTCACGTGGATGAAGCGGACCCGCTCGCCGAGGTGGGCGAGCACGTCGACGGCGGACGCGCCGCCGACCTCGACCCAGTACGTGTCGACCTCGAGGATCACGGCCGGGTCGAGCTGCGCGGCGAACGCCTCGAGCGCCGGCACGGGGCCCACCGCGTTCTCGAGCTCCCACCAGTGGTTGTGGTAGCCGAAGGTCAGCCCGGCCTCCGCGGCGAGCGCCGCGGTCTCGTTCACCTGCTGCGCGAGCTCGGAGACGCCCGAGGCGCTCGTCCAGCGCTGCGGGTCGGTGGAGGGGTCGATCAGGAAGTCGACGCCGATCTCCTTCGCGGCGTCGAACGCCCGGCGCGGGTCGTCCATCTTCAGCACCGGCGCGTGCGCCGACGGCGCGACGAGACCGGCGGCGTCGAGCGCGGCGCGGTAGTCGGTCGCCCGTTCGACGAAGCCGTAGGGCTCGACGCCCTCGAGGCCGATCTCCCGGATCCGCGCGAGCGAGCCGGGGAGGTCCTCGGCGATCGCGTCTCGGATCGAGTACAGCTGGACGGACAGCGGGCCACGGGGCACGGGGCGCTCCTTCGCGCGAGGGGGACGGGGCTCCCCGCCGCGCGGTGGAGCAGTCCGTCCATCCTGCCACGGCCTATGTTGCGCGCCGCAACAGACCCGGGGGCGGCGCCGTGGTCGCCCGCTCCACGAGCCGGGTGCCGAGCACCTGGTGGCGCTCCTGCGGATCGCGGCCGTCGAGCAGGTCGAGCAGCATCGCGGCGGCCGCCGCACCCATGCGCTGCATCGACTGCTGCACGGTCGTCAGCGGCGGGTCGCTCCTGGCCGCCTCGGGCACGTCGTCGAACCCGATCACCGACAGCGAGTCGGGCACGTCCACGCCCCGCAGCCGCGCGACCTGCAGCGTCGCGAGCGCGGAGAGGTCGTTGGCCGCGAAGATCGCCGTCGGCGGCTCCGGCAGATCGAGCAGGGCGCCCGCGGCCTCGCGGCTCGCCCGCTGCTCGTAGGCGCCGACCCGCACGAGCGCGGGGTCGAACGGGATGCCCGCGTCGTCCAGCGCCCGGCGGTAGCCCGTCTCGCGCAGCGCCGCCGACCGCAGGTCCGCGCGACCGCTGACGAGGCCGATCCGGCGGTGCCCCAGCTCGATCAGCCGGCGCACGGCCATGCGGGCCCCGCCGAAGCTGTCCGCCTCCACCACCGGCAGCCCGGCCGGCCCCTTGCTCGGGTCGATGGCGACGACCGGCACCGTCACCCGCAGGTCGGTCGTCGAGGGGGCCACGACGATCGCGCCGTCCACCAGCGTGCCGCTCAGCCTCGCGAGCGATCTGCGCTCCCAGCCGTCGTGGTCCTCGTTGTACGAGCCGCTGTAGGCGAGCAGGTCGTACTGCGTCGCCTGCATCCCGACGTAGACCCCCTTCAGCACCTCGGTCGCCCAGGGCTCGAAGGCCGCGACGAAGACGCCGATCACCCCCGTGCGGCCGCCGCGGAGGCTGCTCGCGCCGAGGCTCGAGCCGTACCCCAGCTCCTCCGCCGCCTTGAGCACCCGCGCGGCCGTCTCGGGCGCGACGCCGTAGCGGCCGTTGACCGCCTTCGACACCGTCGCGACCGACACGCCGGCGGCCGCCGCGACGTCGGCGATGGTCCGGCGCTTGATCACCCGAGCCAGGCTACCGGGGAGTTTCAACCGTTTTCGAAAACGTTTGACACTCCTCTTTCGACTTCTGATCCTTGTGCGGTCCCGGCCGGGACGACCAGCGGCGGTCACCGTCGCCGCGCGACCCGGTCACCACTCGATGAAGAGAACAGGTGCACCAGTGAGACCACAGCGGATCCTCGCGGCCTCGGCCGTCCTGATCGCCGGCGCGGCGGCGCTGACCGGCTGCAGCGGCGGCTCCGGCGGAGGCGGCGGCGGCGGCAACGGCGACGGCCCCGTGAAGATGACCCTCTGGCAGAACGCCACCACCGGCCCCGGCCTCAAGTTCTGGAAGGACGCGGCGGCGGGCTTCCACAAGGCCAACCCGAACGTCACCATCGACGTGCAGACCGTCCAGAACGAGGACTTCGACGGCAAGCTGCAGACGGCGATGAACTCCGGCAGCGCCCCCGACATCTTCCTGCAGCGCGGCGGCGGCAAGATGCAGGCGATGGTCGACGCCGGCCAGGTGAAGGACATCACCGACGGCGTCGGCCCGGCGAAGCAGGGCATCCCGGACGCCTCCTTCGGCGCGGAGTCGATCGGCGGCAAGATCTACGCGATGCCGCTCTCGGTGCTGCCGAGCGGCATCTGGTACTCGCAGGACCTCTTCAAGAAGGCCGGCATCGACGGCACCCCGTCGACGATGGACGAGCTGGACGCGGACGTCCAGAAGCTGAAGGACGCGGGTGTCGACCCGATCGCCCTCGGCGCGAAGGACGCCTGGCCGGCTGCCCACTGGTACTACAACTTCGCGCTGCGCGAGTGCTCGCCAGCGGTGATGGAGGAGGCCGCGAAGACGAAGACCTTCACCGACCCGTGCTGGCTGAAGGCCGGGCAGGACCTCGCGCGGTTCAACGCGACGAAGCCGTTCAACCAGGGCTTCCTCACCACCGCGGCCCAGCAGGGCGCGGGCAGCTCCGCCGGTCTGCTGGCCAACAAGAAGGCGGCCATGGAGCTGATGGGCGCGTGGGATCCGGGCGTGATCGCCTCCCTCACGCCGGACGAGAAGCCGCTGCCGGACCTCGGCTGGTTCCCGTTCCCCGAGATCAGCGGGGGCAACGGCAAGCCGGGCTCGATCATGGGCGGGGTCGACGGGTACTCGTGCTCGCAGAACTCCCCCGCCCAGTGCGTCGACTTCCTGAACTACCTCGCCACCGAGGACCAGCAGGTCGCGTACTACAAGGCCTTCAACGCGCCGCCCGTCAACACCGAGGCGCAGAAGTCGGTCACCGAGCCGTACCTGAAGGACGTGCTCGCGGCCTACAACAAGGCGCCGTTCGTCTCGCAGTGGCTCGACACCGTCTACGGCCAGAACGTCGGCAACGCGCTGAACGTGTCGGTGGTGAACCTGCTGGCCGGCAAGGGCAGCCCGCAGGGCATCGTCCAGACGACCAACGACGCCGCCAAGAAGGGTTAGGCGGCACCCCATGACGGTCGACGAGCGACTCGCCACCGGCCAGCGCTCGTCGGCACCGCGATCGACCGCCGGGGGCGGCGCAGCAGCGCCGTCCCCGGCGGGCCGCCGCCCGCGCCGCAGCGACTGGCGCGGACGGTTCGAGATCGCCGTGCTGACGGTGCCCGCCCTGGCGGTCTTCCTGACCTTCGTCGTGTTCCCGGTGGTGGCCGCGGCGTACTACGGCTTCTTCCGCTGGGCCGGCTACGGCGTGCCGACCCAGTTCGTCGGGCTGCAGAACTACATCACCATCCTCACGGACTCGACGTTCATCGACGCCGTCCGGCACAACGGCGCGATCGTCGTGCTGTCGCTGGTGCTGCAGGGTCCGATCGCGATCCTGCTGGCGCTGCTGCTGAACCGGCGCCTGCGGTTCCAGGGCGCGATCCGGGTGCTGATCTTCGTCCCGTACGTGATCTCGGAGGTCGTCGTCGGCACCGGCTGGAGCCTTATCCTGCAGACGACCGGCGCGCTGAACAGCGCGCTCGAGCAGCTCGGCCTCGGCTTCCTGCGGGCCGACTGGATCGCGAACCCGTCGATCGCGCTCTGGTCGCTCATGGCGATCATCACCTGGAAGTACATCGGCTTCGCCGTGATCCTCTTCCTCGCGGGCCTCCAGGGCATCCCGGAGGAGCTGAACGAGGCCGCGGCGATCGACGGCGCGTCCTTCTGGCAGATCCAGCGGCGCATCACGCTGCCGCTGCTCGGGCCGACGATCCGCATCTGGGCGTTCCTGTCGATCATCGGCGCGCTGCAGCTGTTCGACCTCGTCTACATCATCTGGGGCCAGTACGTCGCCTCGACCGCGGGCACCTCGACCATGGCGACCTACCTCGTCGTGAACGGCCGCAACGCCGGCAGCTACGGCTACGGCAACGCGGTCGCGGTGGTCCTGTTCCTCATCTCGCTGGTCGTCGCCCTCGCCTACCAGCGCTTCGTCCTGCGCCGCGACACCGCGGGCGCGCTGACCGGAAGGGGTCGCTGATGGCGATCACCGCTCTGCCCTCGGACGCCGTCCTCGGGCCGCGTCGCAGGAAGGGCCGGCACGGCGAGCCCGGCGCCGGGTCCAACGCGGTCGTCTACGTGGTCGCGGTCGTCGTGATCGCGCTGATGCTCGCCCCGGTGGCCTACATCGTCCTCGGCGGCTTCCGCACGAACTCGCAGATCACCACGAACCCGGCCGGCTTCCCCGGCCCGTGGGAGATCGGCAACTACCTCGACGTGCTCGGCGGGGGCCTGTTCTGGCGGCTGGTGCTGAACTCGGTGATCGTCGGCGGCTTCACGACCCTCGGCGTCGTCGTGCTCGGCCTGATGGTCAGCTTCGTGCTCGCGCGCTACGAGTTCCACCTCCGCGGCGCGATGTACGCGCTCTTCGCCGCCGGACTCATGTTCCCCGTGACCGTGGCGATCACGCCGCTCTACATCGTCGTGAAGAACCTCGGGCTCGCGAACTCCCTGGCCGGCGTGATCCTGCCGCAGATCGCCTTCGGCCTGCCGACCACCGTGATCATCCTCGTGCCGTTCCTCCGGGCCATCCCGGTCGAGCTGCAGGAGGCTGCGGAGATCGACGGCGCGAGCCGCCTCGGCTTCTTCTGGCGGATGGTGATCCCGCTCGCCGTGCCCGGCGTCGTCACGGTCGGCATCCTCGCCTTCATCGGCAGCTGGAACGCCTACCTGCTGCCGCTGTTCATCCTGAACAACCCGGACACGTTCACCCTGCCGCTCGGCGTGCAGCAGTTCTCGTCGCAGTACTCCGTCGACACGGCGCGGGTGCTCGCGTTCACCTCCCTGTCCATGCTGCCCGCACTGATCTTCTTCAGCGTGTTCCAGAGAAGGATCGTCGGGGGCCTCACCGGGGCCGTGAAGGGATGACCATGACCACGGACTCCATCGACGCGGAGGCGTACTCGGCCCGCGTGCTCGACCTGCTCGCGCGCATGACGCGGGAGGAGAAGCTGGCGCAGCTCGTCGGGTTCTGGGTCGACCAGGGCGGCGAGGTCGTCGCGCCCATGCAGGGCGAGATGGCCTCCTCGGGCGCCTACGAGGAGGCGACGCGGCACGGCCTCGGCCAGCTGACGCGCGTCTACGGCACCCGGCCGGTCGACCCGCTCGAGCGCGCCCGCTGGCTGCGCGACGAGCAGCGGCGGCTGATCGCGGAGACGCGGCTGGGCATCCCCGCGCTCGTGCACGAGGAGTGCCTGACCGGGCTCGCCGCCTGGCAGGCCGCCACCTTCCCGACGCCGCTGGCGTGGGGGGCCTCGTTCGACCCCGCGCTCGTCGAGGAGATGGCGGCGCTGATCGGCGGGTCCATGCGCGACCTCGGCGTGCACCAGGGCCTCGCGCCGGTGCTCGACGTGATCCGCGACCCGCGCTGGGGCCGCGTCGACGAGTGCATCGCCGAGGACCCGTACGTCGTCGGGACGATCGGCAGCGCCTACGTGCGCGGCCTGCAGTCCACCGGCGTCGACGCGACGCTGAAGCACTTCGTCGGCTACTCCGCCTCGCAGGCGGGGCGGAACCACGCCCCCGTGCACGCCGGGCCGCGCGAGCTGCAGGACGTGTTCCTGCCGCCGTTCGAGATGGCGCTGCGCGACGGCGGCGCCCGCAGCGTCATGAACTCCTACACGGAGATCGACGGCGAGCCGGTCGCGGGCACCCCGCGGTGGCTCACCGAGCAGCTGCGCGACGTCTGGGGCTTCGACGGCGTGGTGGTCAGCGACTACTTCGCCGTCGCGTTCCTCGCGATCATGCACCGCGTCGCCGCCGACCGCGGCGAGGCGGCGGCGCTCGCGCTGGCCGCCGGCGTCGACGTCGAGCTGCCGACTGGTGACGCCTTCCTCGCCCCGCTCGCCGAGCGGCTCGAGGCGGGGCTCGCCGACGAGGCGCTGGTCGACCGGGCCGTCCTCCGGGTGCTCGCGCAGAAGGAGGCGCACGGGCTGCTCGACGCGGACTTCGCGGCGGAGCCCGAGGCGGTGGACCTCGACTCCCCCGCCCACCGGGACGTCGCGCTGCGGCTCGCCGAGGAGTCGGTGGTGCTGCTGGCGAACCGCGACGGCCTGCTGCCGCTCCGCTCGCCCGCCCGCGTCGCGGTCCTCGGCCCGAACGCCGCCCGCGCCGAGGCGCTGATGGGCTGCTACTCGTTCGCCAACCACGTGCTCGCCCACCACCCGGACGTGCCGCTCGGCTTCGAGATCCCGGACGTGCTCGCCTCGCTGACCGCGGAGCTCGACGGCGCGGAGACCGTGTTCGCGGCCGGCTGCGCGGTCGAGGGCGACGACCGCTCGGGCTTCGACGAGGCGGTCGCCGCGGCGTCCGGCGCCGAGGTCGCGATCGTCGTGGCGGGCGACCAGGCGGGGCTCTTCGGCCGGGGCACGGTCGGCGAGGGCAACGACGCGGAGTCGCTGGACCTGCCGGGCGTGCAGCGCGAGCTGGTCGAGGCGGTCGTCGCGACCGGCACCCCGACCGTGCTCGTGCTGCTGACCGGCCGCCCGTACGCGATCGGCTGGGCGCTCGAGGGCGCTGCGGCGCCCGCCGCGGTGCTGCAGGCGTTCTTCCCGGGCGAGGAGGGCGGCACCGCGATCGCCCGCATCCTCTCCGGCGCGACGGCGCCGTCCGGCCGCCTGCCCGTGTCGATCCCCCGCGCGGCCGGCGCGCAGCCGTACTCCTACCTGCACCCGGTGCTGGGCGGTCCGTCGGAGGTGACGAGCGTCGACCCGACGCCGCCGCTCGCCTTCGGAGCCGGCCTCACCTACACGCGCTTCGAGCGCTCGGGGCTCGAGGCGGACGGCGACGTGCGCGCCGGCGGCGCCTTCACGGCGTCGGTCCGGGTGCGCAACGCCGGCGACCGGGCGGGCACCGACGTGGTGCAGCTGTACGCCCGCGACGTCGTGGCCTCGGTCACCCGGCCGGTCGCGCAGCTGCTCGCCTACGAGCGCGTGCACCTCGAGCCCGGTGAGGAGGTCGTGGTGCGCTTCCGCGTGCCGACGGCACGCCTCGCGTTCAGCGACCGCCGCCTCGTGCGCGTCGTGGAGCCGGGCGCGATCGACCTGTGGGTGGGCGGCTCCGTCGCCGAGCAGGAGACGACCGCCTCGATCGAGATCACGGGCGCCGTGCACGAGGTCGGCGCCGAGGACGAGCGCCTCGCGACGGCGGAGGTCGAGCGGGCGGTCCCCGTCGACTGATCCGGCGACCCTGCGCGGCACGCCGCAGCCGCCCTTCCGGCTGCGGCGTGCCGCGCGGGTCCCCGGTACCCTTGGGGGAAGTTGCGTCACGGCGCAGGAAAACTTTCGCAAGGAGGCGTGGGATGGAGACGATCCGAGCCGCCGTGCTGCGGGCCGTGGGCGAGCCGCTGGCCGTCGAGGAGCTGCAGCTCGACCCACCCGGTCCCGGTGAGATCCGGGTCCGCATCGAGGCCGCCGGCGTCTGCCACAGCGACCTCCACTACCTCTCCGGCGACCTGCCGGCCCGGCTGCCGATCGTCGTCGGCCACGAGGGCGCGGGCATCGTGGAGGAGCTGGGCGACGGCGTCGACCGGTTCGCCGTCGGCGACCGGGTCGCGCTGCTCTGGCGTCCCCGCTGCGGCGAGTGCGACGCCTGCGTCCGCGGGAACCCCGCCCTCTGCCGGGTCGGCCGCGTCTTCGCCGAGACGAACGGCCTCTTCGACGGCACCACGCGCCTGCACGACGGCGAGGAGCGGGTGCACCACCTGATGGGCGTGTCCTGCTTCGCCGAGCAGGTCGTGGTGTCGGCCTCGAGCGCCGTGCCGGTGCCGGACGGCGTGCCGGCCGAGGTCGCGGCGATCTCCGCCTGCGCCGTCATCACCGGCGTCGGCGCGGTGATGAACGCGGTCGACTCCGCCGCGGGCCGCCCGCTCGGGGTGCTCGGCGCCGGCGGCGTCGGCCTCGCCGCCGTGATGGGGGCCCGGCTCGTCGGCGCGGAGCCGATCGTGGTGGCCGACCTCGACCCCGTGAAGCTCGACCTCGCCCGCCGCTTCGGCGCCACGCACGTCATCGACGCGGGCCGCGAGGACGTGGTCGAGCGGGTGCGGGCGATCACCGGCGACGGCGTGCCCTGGATGATCGACGCCGTCGGCGCGCCCGCCACGATGGCGCAGTCCTTCGCCTGCCTGGCCCCCGAGGGCACGCTGGTGGCGATCGGGCTGGCCCGCGCCGGCGCGACCTTCTCGATCCCCGTCAACGAGCTCGTGCAGCGCCAGCGCCGCGTGGTCGGCGCCCTCTACGGCGCGAGCAGCCCGCGCATCGACCTGCCGCGCATCTTCGCGCTGTACCTCGCGGGCCGGCTGCCGCTCGACGACCTGATCGGCGCCCGCCGTCCCCTCGACCGCGTGAACGACGCGGTCGAGGCGCTCCGTGCGGGCGGGTCGGGCCGCGGCATCCTGACCCCCTGAGCACATGAACCCCAGCACCCACCGGCGACGACGACGGGAGAGGCGATGACGCAGCTGCGGAGTCAGCAGTGGTACGGCGGCGAGGGCCGCGACGGGTACCTCCACCGGGCCTGGATGCGGCGCGGCGTGGCGGACGACGGCTTCACGAAGCCGCAGATCGCGATCGCGAACACCGCGAGCGACCTGACGCCGTGCAACATGCACCTCGACGAGGTGTCGCTCGCCGTGAAGGCGGGGGTCGCCGAGGCGGGCGGCATCGGGCTCGACCTGCCGGTCGTCTCGCTCGGCGAGACGCTGGTGCGCCCGACGGCGATGCTCTGGCGCAACATGGCCGCGATGGCGATGGAGGAGATGTTCCGCGCCAACCCGATCGACGGCCTCGTGCTGCTCGGGGGCTGCGACAAGACGATCCCCGCGCTGCTGATGGCGGCCGCCTCCGTCGGCATCCCCGCGGTCGTCGTGCCGGGCGGCCCGATGATGAACGGGATGTTCCGCGGCAAGCGGATGGGCTGCGGCACCGGCGTCTGGCAGCTGTCCGAGGAGGTGCGCGCGGGCACCTTGTCGCAGGAGGCCTTCCTCGCCTCCGACCGCTCGATGATCCGCAGCAAGGGCCACTGCAACACCATGGGCACCGCCTCGACGATGGCGGTGATGGCGGAGGCGCTCGGCATGACGATCCCCGGGACCGCCGGCACGCCCGCGCCGGACTCGCGCCTGCTCGAGGCGGCGACCGCGACCGGTGCGCTCGCCGTCGACCTGGTGCGCGAGGGCCGCACGATCGGCGACGTGCTGACGAAGGAGGCGTTCGAGAACGCGATCGTCGCGATCGCGGCGTGCGGCGGCTCGACGAACTCCGTCATCCACCTGATGGCGATCGCGGGCCGGCTCGGCATCGAGCTGACGCTCGAGGACTTCGACCGCATCGGCGCGACGGTGCCGCTGCTCGTGAACCTGCAGCCGGCGGGCGCCTTCCTCATGGAGGACCTGTACAACGCCGGCGGGCTGCTCGCGGTGCTCGCCCAGGTGCGCGACCTGCTGCACCCCGAGCCGATCACCGTGACTGGGCGTCCGCTGGTCGACTACCTGGACGACCAGCCGATCTGGGACCCGCAGGTGATCGCCACCCGCGAGGCGCCGCTGATCCCCGCCGCGGGCGAGGGCACTGCGGGCGCCGGGATCGCGGTGCTGCGCGGCAACCTCGCCCCGAACGGCGCGATCATCAAGCCGGCCGCCGCCACCGGCGAGCTGCTCGTGCACCGCGGACGGGCCGTCGTCTTCGACTCGATCGAGGACTTCCACGCCCGCGTCGACGACCCCGACCTCGACGTCACGCCGGACTCGGTGCTGATCCTGCGCGGCTGCGGGCCGATGGGCTACCCGGGCATGCCCGAGGTGTCGAACCTGCCGCTGCCGCAGAAGATCCTCGCCACCGGCGTGCGGGACATGGTCCGCATCTGCGACGGCCGCATGTCCGGCACCGCGTACGGCACGGTCGTGCTGCACGTCTCCCCCGAGGCCGCCGCGGGCGGCCCGCTCGGGCTCGTGCAGGACGGCGACGAGATCGTGCTCGACGTGCCGAACCGCTCCCTCGTGCTCGACGTGCCGGAGGCGGAGCTCGCGGCGCGGACGCCGTCGGCGGCGCTCGTCGCCGGCTTCGCGAAGCCGACCCGCGGCTGGGAGCGGCTGTACATCGACCACGTGCAGGGTGCTGACACGGGCGCCGACCTCGACTTCCTGGTCGGCGCGAGCGGAGCGGAGGTCGCACGTGAGTCCCACTGACGTCCCCGAGGGCGCGATCCGGCGCGTCGGGCTGCCGGACGGGAGCACCCGCTGGACGGTGCGCCGCGACGGCGCCGACCACCTGCTGGAGGACGGCCTCGCCGACCTCCTCGCGCTGCCGCGGGCCGAGGCGCGCGCCCGGCTCGAGGCCGCCGACCACCCGCTCGAGCCCGGCTCCCGCGTGCTCGCGCCGGTCGACCGGCAGGAGGTCTGGGCCTCCGGCGTCACCTACGCCCGCAGCCGGGACGAGCGGATGGCCGAGTCGACGGAGGCGTCGGTCTACGACCGCGTGTACGCGGCGGAGCGCCCCGAGCTGTTCTTCAAGGCGCCGGCCTGGCGCGTCGTGGCACCCGGCGACGCGATCGGGGTCCGCGCCGACTCGGGCTGGGACGTGCCGGAGCCCGAGCTCGCGCTCGTCTTCGACGCGGCCGGCGAGCTGTTCGGCTACGTGGCCGGGAACGACGTCTCGAGCCGGTCGATCGAGGGCGAGAACCCGCTGTACCTGCCGCAGGCGAAGGTCTACGAGGCCGCATGCGCCCTCGGCCCGGCGATCGTCCCCGCGTGGGCCGTCGACGGCCCCTTCCCGATCCGCCTCGAGATCGAGCGGGACGGCGCGGCCGTCTTCCGCGGGGACACGACCACCGCGGACCTGACGCGCTCGGCGGAGGACCTGGGCGCCTGGCTGTTCGCCGCGATGCCGTTCCCCGACGGGGTCGTGCTGCTGACCGGCACCGGCATCGTGCCGGACGAGTCGTTCTCGCTGACCGCGGGCGACGTCGTCCGGGTCGCGATCGAGGGCGTCGGCGTGCTCGAGAACCCCGTGCGCGCCGTGGGGAGGGACCTCCGGGGCGGGACCGGGAGGATGGAGCGATGACGGACACCGCACCGGCCGAGCTCGACGCCCTCCTCGATGCGGCGGTCGCCGCAGCCGCCGTGCTGCGCGACCGCCCGCTGACGGAGCGCGCCGCGTGGCTGCGCGCCGCCGCCGAGGCGCTCGACGCGGACGCGGAGGCGCTGCTGCCGCTGGCGGAGGAGGAGTCGCACCTCCCCCGCCCCCGCCTGACCGGCGAGCTGGCCCGGACGACGTTCCAGCTGCGGCTCTTCGCCGACGAGGTCGAGACCGGCGCCTTCCTCGATGCGGTGATCGACCACGCCGACCCCGACTGGGGCATGGGCCCGCGGCCGGACCTGCGTCGCATGCTCGTTCCGCTCGGCCCCGTGGCCGTGTGGGCGGCGAGCAACTTCCCGTTCGCGTTCTCGGTCGCGGGCGGCGACACGGCGTCCGCGCTCGCCGCAGGCTGCCCCGTCCTGCTCGTCGCGCATCCCGGCCACCCGCGGCTGTCGGAGCGCACCGCCCGCGTGCTCCGCGATGCGCTGACCGCCGCCGGCGCCCCGGACGGCGTGTTCGCCCTCGTCGAGGGCCAGGACGCCGGGCGCACGCTGATCCAGGACCCGCGGGTCACCGCGGGGGCGTTCACGGGTTCGCTGCGCGGCGGCCGCGCCCTCTTCGACCTCGCCGCCGGCCGGGAGGCGCCGATCCCCTTCTACGGCGAGCTCGGCAGCACGAACCCCGCCGTCGTGACCCGCGGCGCCGCGGGAGCGCGCGCGGCGGAGATCGCGGAGGGCTTCGCGGGCTCGATGAGCCTCGGCGTCGGCCAGTTCTGCACGAAGCCGGGCGTGCTGCTCGTTCCCGCGGGCTCCGAGGTGCCCGCGCTCGTCGCCGAGCGACTCGGCGCGATGGCGGGCGCACCGATGCTGAACGGACGCATCCGGGACGGATACGGGCAGGCGCTCGAGGCGCTCGCCGCCCACGAGGTGGTGGAGGTGCTCGCGGGCTCCGTCGACCCCGACGCGGACCCCGCCCCGACGCTGCTGCGCACGAGCGCCGCGGAGGTCGTGGCCGACCCGCGCCCGCTGACGGCCGAGGTGTTCGGCCCCGCCGCACTCGTCGTGGAGTACGCGGACGACGCCGAGCTGCTCGACGCCGTCCGCGCCTTCGAGGGGCAGCTGACCGCGACGGTGCACGGCGAGCCCGACGAGCAGGTCGTGCCCGCGCTGCTCGACACGCTGTCGGAGCGCGCCGGCCGCGTGCTCTGGGGCGGCTGGCCGACCGGGGTGACCGTGTCGTACGCGCAGCAGCACGGCGGCCCCTACCCGGCGACGACCGCGGTCGGCACGACGAGCGTCGGCACCGCGGCGATGGAGCGCTTCCTCCGCCCCGTCGCCTACCAGGGCCTCCCGGACGCCCTGCTGCCGCCGCCGCTGCGCGACGGCAACCCGTGGGCCGTCCCCCAGCGCATCGACGGCACCCGCCCCTGACCTCCCCGACCTCGCTCGTATCGCGATTCGAGCCGCCTCGCAGCGATGCAGGCGGCTCGAATCGCGCTACGAACAGGGGTCAGACGGCGGAGCGGTGCGGGTGGGCGCCGGTGACGCCCGGCTCGACCGCGAAGATCGAGCCCGCCTCGGGCTCGACCTCGCCCTCGGGCAGGCCGTCGCGCGAGGTCGTGATGTAGAGGGTGCGGAGGTCGGGGCCGCCGAACGTGCACGACGTCACGTTGCGGCAGGGCAGCTCGACGACCTCGGTCAGCGTGCCGTCCGGGTCGTAGCGGCGCACCGCGCCGCCGCCCCAGAACGCGACCCAGAGCCCGTCCTCCTCGTCGATCGCCATCCCGTCTGACTGCCCCTCGCCGTCGGCGAACGAGACCACGGTCGACCGGTCGCCGAAGGCCCCGGTCGCCCCGTCGAACGGGTAGCGCGAGATGCGGCCGGTCGGGGTGTCGCTGTAGAAGGCGGTAGCGCCGTCCGCCGACCACTGGAGCCCGTTCGAGATCGTCACCCCGGTCAGCGCGGCGGCCATGCCGCCCTCGGCGTCGAACCGCCAGAGGGTGCCCGCACCGGTCGTCACGTCGTAGGCCATCGTGCCGATGTAGAGCCGGCCCTGCGGGTCGCAGCCTCCCTCGTTCATCCGGATCGCGGGGTCGTCGAGGGCGTGGCGCTCGTCGCCGACCGGGCGCAGCTCGTCGTCGAGCCGCTGCAGCCCGTGCTCGCGGGCGAGCACCAGCCCGCCGTCGAGCCGGCGCCGCAGGACGGCCGCGACCCCGCCGTACTCGTGCCGCACCGGCTCGCCGTCGGCGCCGAGCTCGACGACCGCGCCGGCGAGCATGTCGACGGAGAGGAGCCGCTCGCGCTCCTCGTCCCAGAACGGACCCTCCCCGTGGAAGGCCACCACGTCCGTCACCCTGGTCAACGCGGTCACATCCACCCTCCGTCCACGACCCACTGCTGCGCGGTGCAGGATCGCGAGTCGTCGGCAGCCAACCACAGCAGCATGCGAGCCACGTCGTCGGGCATCAGGTGCTGCGGGAGGCACTGGTTGCGCGCGATCGACTCCTCCGCCTCGGGCGTCACCCAGTCGGCGAGCTGCCGCTCCGTCATGATCCAGCCGGGGATGATGCAGTTCACCCGGATCGCCCACGGCCCGTACTCGCGGGCGAGGGTGCGGGTGAGCCCCTCGACCCCCGCCTTCGCGGTGATGTAGCCGGGCAGGTCCATCAGGTCGATGTGCGCGCTGATCGAGCCGAGGTTCACGATGGAGCCGCCGCCCGCGTCGCGCATGCCGGGTGCGACCGCCTGGGCGGCGAAGAAGTGGTGGCGCACGTTCACCGCCATCCGGTCGTCCCAGAGCGCCTCGTCCATCTCGGCGACCTTGTCGCGGTGGTCGTTCGCCGCGTTGTTCACGAGCACGCGGATGACGCCCAGCTCGCCGGCGACCCGGCCGATCGCGGCCCGCAGCGCGGGCACGTCGCGGACGTCGCACTCGAGGAAGCGGACCTCGGCGCCGCCCGCCGCCAGGCGCTGCTCGAGGGCCCGGCCGCGCTCGACGTCGAGGTCGACGAAGCCGACCCGCGCTCCCTGCCCGGCGAGCTGCTCGACGAACTCGGCGCCGAGGCCGGACGCGCCGCCGCTGACGAAGGCGGTGCGCCCGGCGAGGCTCGGGTAGGTCGCCCAGCCCCCCTCGGCGCTCATGCGGGCAGGACGGAGCCGGCCGGCGCGAGCGCGTCGAGCTCGGCCCAGAGGCCGTCCGGGATCGGGACCTGCGCCAGCCGCACGGTCGCCTCGATCCGCTCCGGCGACGACATCCCGACCACGGTCGAGTGGATCGACGGGGAGCGCATCGAGAACTGCAGCGCGGCGGCCGCGAGCGGCACCCCGGCCTCGTCGCACGCCCGGGCCATCGCGCGGGCCGCATCGGCGAACACGTCCCCGCGCTCGCCGTAGGCGTACTTCGACTGCACGTCCGGGCCCTTCACCAGCATCCCGCCGCCGTACGGCGCGGCGTTCAGCACGCCGATCCCGGCGGCGGCCGCGCGCTCGAACAGCGGCCCGGCGGAGCGGTCGAGCAGCGTGTACCGGTTGTGGTTCAGCACGACGTCGAACGCGCCGGTGTCGAGGTAGCGCTGCATGAGGTCGACCGGGCCGCCCGCGACGCCGAGCGCGTCGACGAGGCCCTCCTCGCGCAGCCGCACGAGCGCCTCCACCGGCCCGCCCGGTGCGACGCCGTCCTCGAAGGCGATCCGCTCGGGGTCGTGCAGGTGCAGCAGCGGCACCCGGTCGACGCCGAGCCGCTCGAGGCTCTCCTCGAACGAGCGCCGCACCCGGTCCCCCGAGAAGTCCTCGGAGCCGGGCGCCGGGTCGGCCTTCGTCGCGAGCACGACGCCGTCGGGCACCCCGCCGGCGCGGCGCACGGCGATCCCGATCCGCTGCTCCGCCTCACCGTGCTCGCCGTACCCGTTGGAGGTGTCGACGAACGTGAGCGGGCCGGCGAATGCGGCCTCGACGGTCGCGACCGCGCGCTCCTCGGGCACCTCGTACCCGTAGAGGAACGCCATCGACGCGAGCGGGCTGGTGCCGACGCAGATCGACGGGACCGCGATGCCCGTGCGGCCGAGCGGGCGCGGGTCGAGCCCGGGCGTCACGCCTGCACCGCCGCGGGCGCGTGCGCCTCGAACACCTCGCGGCTCGCGTGGTACGCCGTCACGAGGCGCTCGAGCACGGCGTCGGTCGTCGGGTCCGCCGCGGTCTGCTCGGGGTGCGCCTCCCGCCAGGCCAGCAGCCGGCGGATCGCCCGGTGGAAGGTGAGGCGCTGTCCGAAGGCCGGTACGAAGCGCTTGATCTTGCTGTTGTCGAACACCGCGCTGTGGGACAGGTCGCCGACGAGCAGCTCGGACCAGAACCAGTCCGGCGCCACCACCGGGTACAGCTCGCTCGGCACGTGGACGAGCTTCGCGGGGACCCCGAGCGCGTCGGCGATCGCGGTGTGGACCTGGTCCCAGGTCCACACGTCGTCGCCCGTGATGTGGAAGGTCTCCCCGATCGCGCGCGGGTTGCCGAGCAGCCCGACGAGCCCGACCGCGAAGTCCTCCGCGTGCGTGAGCGTCCAGAGCGAGGTGCCGTCGCCGTGCACGGGCACCTCGGCGCCCCGGGCGATCCGGTCGATCACGGTCCAGTCCCCCGCGAGCGGCGGGTTCGCGTCGTCGTAGGTGTGCGACGGGCGCACGATCGTCATCGGGAAGCCGTGCTCCGCGAACGCCTCGTGCATCACGTCCTCCGCCCGTAGCTTCGCCCGCGCGTAGGAAAGGAAGCGGTTGTGCGTCGGCGTCGACTCGGTGATCGGCGTCTGCAGCACCGGCTTGCCGTACACGGACGCCGAGGAGATGTACACGTACTGGCGGGTCAGCGGCCCGAGCACGCGCACGGCGCGCTCCGCGTCCTCCCGGTCGTAGGAGAGGAAGTTCACGATCGCGTCGAACGAGCGGCCCTCGAGCGCCGCGGTGAGCGACGCCTCGTCCGTCACGTCGCCGGTGATCGACTCGACGCCGTCCGGGAGCGTGCGCCCCTTGGCGTTGTTGCCGCGGTTCAGCACCGCCACCCGCATGCCGCTCTCCACGGAGAGCCGCACGCACGAGGCGCTGATGGTGCCCGTGCCTCCGATGTAGAGGACGGACAGCGCCGCCTCGTCCCGCTCCAGCATGGTCCTGCCTTCCTGCCGGGCACCCGCCCGGCGTCTGCTCGCGGCCCCGACGCCCGAGGCCGCCTGCTCGTGGGGCCTCAGCCCTCGATCGGGTACGACACGTAGGCGAAGCGCCGCGAGTCCGGAGCCCAGCTGTTCACGTTGATCGTGCCCTGGCCGCCCGGGATCCGGATGCGCTCGCGGGGGGCGCTCCAGTCGTCCACGTCGACCACGACGAGGGCGACGTCCCTGTCGGCGGGGTGGCCGAGCGTGCCGGCCGGGAACTCGATGTAGACGGCCGTGCGACCGTCCGGCGACAGGTGCGGGAACCAGTCGACGGTCCCGCTCGTGACGAGCCGCTCGACCTCGCCGCCGCCGTCGGGCACGCGCGCCAGCTGGGCGTGGCCGGGCTCGCTCGCCCACCGCTCGGTGTTGAAGTAGAGCCAGGCGCCGTCCGGCGACCACTCCGGGCCGTCGATGTGCCCCTCGCCCGTGTCGACGATCTCGGAGTCCCCGCCGTCGGCGCCGATCACCGCGAGGCGGCCCGGCTCGTCGAACGAGGCCATGCGCACGTAGGCGAGGCGCCGCCCGTCCGGCGAGACGCCGTGCAGGAAGTGCCAGACGCCCTCGTCCCGGGTGACGCGGTGCGCATGGCCGCCGCCGATCGGCGCGCGGTGGATGTGGCCGTCCATCGCGGAGAGGAACAGGTGCTGCCCGTCCGGGTCGAGCACGTGATCGTTGTTGATCTCGGGCAGGTCCTCGTGCGCGATGCGCTCGGGCTCCGCGCCCGCCTCCGGCGCGAGCGACAGCAGCACCCCGTCGCCGTTCAGCAGCAGGCGCGAGCCGTCCGCCGACCAGTTCGGCGCCTCGAGCAGCACGTCCGCGCTCTCGTGCACCACGACGTCCTCGCCGGTGACCGCGTCGTGGACGTGCACCCGGGCGCGCTGCCCCGGCTTCAGCGTGCGGAAGTGGGCCACCTCAGCCCTCGGCCGCGACGTGCTCGGCGGTGGCGAGCGGGTACCAGGCGGCGCCGTGCACCTCGAGGAAGTCGAGCATCACGTCGTCGCGCTTCACCCCGACCTTCTCGAGCTCGTCGACGATGCCCGCCATGCCGGCCTGCTTCTGCTCGTCGGTGTAGCCGACCTGCGCCAGCAGCTCGATGAAGATGATGTCGTCGCGCTGGACGCCCGGGAAGGTCCGGTTGAAGACGAGCTCGCCCGGCTGGTGCAGGCGGAAGCTCTGGAACAGGTCCCACTCGGGCATCTCGAGGCCCTTCACCATGCCGGCGAGGATCGCGCGGCTGTACTCCTCGAGGTGCGGGCGGTGGTGCTCGTGCAGATCGATCCGGGCGTGCGGCATGGCGGTCCTTCCGTCAGGGGTGGTTCGGGGTCGATGCGGCTACTTCAGCGCGCCGGCCGCGAGGCCGCGCTCGAAGAACCGCTGCAGGAAGATGTAGGCGATCACGACGGGCAGCCCGGTGAGGACGGCCGCGGCGAGCACCTTGGTCTGGTCGTTGTTGTACTGGCCGACGAAGAACGACGGCACCAGCGTGATCGTCTGCTGGTCGGGGGTCTGCAGGAACAGCAGGGCGAGCAGGAACTCGTTCCACGAGTTGATGAAGACGAGCACCAGCACCGCCGCCATGATCGGCCGGGTCAGCGGCAGCAGCACGCTCCAGAAGACACGGATCACCCGTGCCCCGTCGACGCGGGCCGCCTCGATCAGCTCGCTCGGCACCCCGTCGACGAAGTTCCGGGCGAGCAGGGTCGTGAACGGGATCTGCAGGGCGGCGACCGGGATGATCACGGCCCAGAGCGTGTTGTAGGCGCCGATGCGCGTGATGGTCGCGAACAGCGGCGCGATCAGCACCACCCCGGGCAGGGTGAGGCAGATCAGCAGCAGCCAGAACCACACCTCCTTGAACCGGATGTGCAGCTTGGAGAAGCCGAACGCCGCCGTCATGGTGCAGGCCATCACGATGACGATGACCGCCGCCGAGATCAGCGCGCTGTTGATGAAGAACTTCGGCAGCACCGGCAGCGACAGCACGGTCGCGTAGTTGCCCCAGCCGAGCCCCTCCAGCGAGCCCGCCACCATCGCGTAGAGCGGGAAGACGAACGGCACCACGAGCACCGTGAGCAGGATCTGCAGCCCGATGCGGGTCCGCAGGCGTCGCGTCTCGAACATCAGGCGCTCCCCTCCTTCCGGCGCGAGCCGACCTGGATCAGCACCGCGGTGCCGACGGCGAGGACGAGCAGGACGATCGAGAACGCGGCGCCGAGCCCGACGTCCGAGAACCCGACGCTGATCCGGTAGATCCGCGTGCCGAGGAACTCGGTGGCGTAGGTCGGCCCGCCGCCCGTGATGAGGAACGGGATGTCGAAGGTCTTCAGCGAGCCGATGGCGGACAGGATCGCGATCGCGACGGTCGTGCCGCGCACGGACGGCCAGACGATCGAGGTGACCACCCGCAGGTCGCCCGCCCCGTCGATGCGCGCCGCCTCCACCATCTCCGGCGAGATCTGCCCGATCGCGGCGAAGTAGAGGATGAAGACGATGCCCGTCGACTGCCAGATCTGCACCGACATGATGATGATCAGCGCGATCGTGCCGTTCGCGAACCAGGGCTGCGTGAAGGCGCCGAGCCCGACGCCGTCGAGCAGCTGGTTCAGGGTGCCGCCCGGGGCGTAGATCTGCCGGAAGACCGGCGCCGTGGTCGCCGGGGCGAGCACGACCGGGATGAAGATCAGCACCTTGTAGAGCGTCTTCGCGTACAGCCGCGAGTGCAGCAGGCAGGCGAGCACGATGCCGAGCGCCACCTGCACGGTGAAGGTGACGACGTAGAAGGCCGCGGTGTTGCCGAGGGCCCGCCAGAAGATCGGGTCCTGGAACATCTGCACGTAGTTCGCGAGGCCGATCTGGCGCTGCAGCGGGGACGCGCCGTCCCAGTCGAGCGTCGAGAGGTAGCCCGTGTAGCCGATGCAGTAGTAGAGGACGCCCACCGAGACGACGAGCGCCGGCAGGATCCAGGGCAGGCCGGGGGTGCGGTAGAGACCGCGCCGGCGGCGCGACGACCTCTCGGTCGCCACGCCGGCCGGGTTGTTGGTCGGAGCCGTCGTCGTCATGAGCGACGGCTCCGCGCGGCGGACCTCGTCCGGGTCACCGGGTCAGCCCTGCGAGTCGGCGACGGACTGCAGGTCGTTCGCGACGTCCTGCGGCGACCGGTTGCCGTTCACCATCGCCTGGCTGGCGTCGATCACCGCCTGGCTCAGCTCCGCGGTCAGGGTCGTGCCGTAGCGCGGGTCGAGCTTCTCGTCGAGCGCGCTGGCGAGCTGCTCGAGCTCGGGCCGCTGCACCTCGGGGTCGACCAGGTCGATCGAGTCGAAGTCCGGCGAGACGCCCTTCAGCGTCGCGACCGCGTCGAGGTTCGACACGACCGCCTCCTGACCCTTCTGGGTGTGTCCCATCCACAGGGCGAAGGTCGTCGCCGCGTTGCGGTTCGGGCTCTTCGCGTTCACGGAGTGGCCCGCGTCCACGTCGGAGAAGATCGTCGACGGGTTGCCCTTGCCGGCGACGTCCGGGAACGGGATCGGCACCTGCACGAGCTGGTCGCCGCCGGTCTCGCCGGCGCCCTCGAGCGCGGCCGCGAGGTTCTTCTTCACCGCGTACTGCGCGTACCAGGTGCCCATCTGGACCATCGGCACGTCGCCGGAGAGGAAGGCGTTGTTCACGTCGGGGTACTGCATGTACCCGACGGAGCCCTTGTCGAGGATGCCGTCGGCCTGCATCTTGCGCAGGATGCCGAACGCCTCGACGAAGCCGGGGTCGTTCCACTTCGCCTCACCGGCGAGGGCGCGTGCCCAGAGGTGCGGCTCGACGCTGTCGACGATGGAGTGCATCGTGTCGACGATGAAGCCCGCGCTGCCCGCCATGCCCTCGCGGAAGCAGCCGAGGCCGTTGTCGCGGAAGGTCTTGCAGACCGACACCCAGTCGTCGTAGGTCTTCGGCGGCTGCACCTTGTACTTGTCGAAGGTGTCCTTGTTGATCCACATGATCCCGGCGCCGACCCGCGCCCACTGCCCGGCGACCAGGCGGTCGTCGATCGTGAAGGCCTTCGTGCCGCCGTCGAACACCTTGGACTTCCAGTCGTCGCCGAGCAGCTTCTCGATGGCCGGCGTGAGGTCGGTCGCGTACGGCGCGAACGTCTGCGCGGAGAAGGAGCCGGTGGCGTTCACCGAGAACACGTCCGGGCCGTCGTTCGACGCGAGCGCCGGGCGCAGGATCGCCGCGTAGTTGTCGATCGGCACCTTGCGGTAGTTGACCTTGATGTCCGGGTAGTCGTTGTTGAAGGCCGCGATCTCGGCCTCGGCGACGTTGTTGTCGGGAGTCCAGCTCCACCAGGTGATCTCGCCGCTCGTGGCCGAGCCGCCGTCGCCGCTGCCGCCGTCGCCGCTGCAGCCGGTGAGGCCCGCAGCGATCAGCGCGGCGCCTGCGGCGGCGGCCGCGAGCGACCTGCGCTTCGAGTGTGAGGAGAACCGCATCGTCATCCATCCGTTCGGGGGTGTGGACGAGGCGTCTGGCGCCACGTCCCTGTGGCTGTGCGGGGCGAGCCTAGGTTCGCGGCGACCGACATAGCAACACTTGCGAACGAAAGATTTCGTCCGTGACCGAGTCGTGATGTGCGACAGGTCGCGAAAGCGGGGGGGTGCCTCCGAGCATGCCGAGGATGCGCGGCCGGCGGAAGGCCTCGACCTCGACCGTGCACGCGATGCACCGCTGCCCGAGCCGACGGAGCGGTGCGGCGCGGTCAGGCGGAGCGGTGCGGCGTGAGGTGGCGGTGGAGCACGACCGAGGCCGCGCCGAGTGCGGCGGTGCCCGATCCGGCGGAGGCGAGCCGCACCGAGATCGGGTGCAGCTCGCGCATGAACGCCGTCCGCTCGACGCGGCGGCGGACCGCGCCGAGGAACGCCTCCTCGGTGCCGGCGAAGCCGGAGCCGGCGAGGACGACGAGGTCGAGGTCGAGGGTGTTCACGAGCGCGCCGACCGCGGCCGCGAAGGTCTCCGTGGCGCGTCCGAGGATCGCCGCCGCGCGCGGCTCCCCCTCCTCGGCCAGCGCCGTGAAGCGGCGGTAGACCTCCGGGTTCGGGGTGGCGGCGTCCACGTCGAGCCGCTCGCAGAGGCCCTCGTCCGCGCGCACGGCGCGCACGATCGCGCGGGGGCTCGCGACGGTCTCGAGGCAGCCGCGCGACCCGCACCAGCAGTCGACGCCGTCCGGCTCGACCGTCACGTGCCCGATCTCGCCGGCGTTGCCGGACGCCCCGTGGTAGATCGCGCCGTCGATGACGATGCCGGCGCCGATGCCGCTCGACATGTAGACCGCGACGAAGTCGCGCGCGGGCTCCTTGCTGGACCAGAACTCGCCGAGCGCCGCGCAGTTCGCGTCGTTCTCCCGCAGGACCGGCAGCCCGAGCATCCGCTGCAGCTCGGAGGCGACCGGGTACGGCTCCCAGGCGTCGAAGAAGGAGGTGTCGACCACCCCGCCCATCGGCGACCCGCGTCGGCCCGCGACCGCGACGCAGGCGCCCACGACCGACTCCCGGTCGACGCCCTCGCGCTCCAGCAGCGTCTCGACGGCTGCGGCCAGGCGCTCGAGGGCGACGGCGGGGTCGTCGAAGCCGGTGCCCGGCGCCTCGACCCGGGCGAGCTCGCCGCCGTCGGCGCCGCAGAGCACGACGACGCTGCGGTTGAAGTCGAGGGTCATCCCGATGGCGCGGATGCCGCCGCCGTTCAGCCGCAGCAGCTCGGCGCGCTTGCCGCCCGTCGACTGGGCGTAGCCGGCCTGCACGACGAGACCGGTCGCCAGCAGCTCCTTCACGATCTTCGAGATCGTCGCCTCGGTGAGCGCCGACCGGCGTGCGAGGTCGACCCGGCTGATCTCCCCGCTCGCGCGGATGAGGTCGAGCACGGCGCTGCGGGTGTCGGACGACGACCGGCCGCGCATGGTCCGGCGCGGCGCGGCGGTGGCGTCGTGGGGCGGGTCCGAGAGCTGGGTCATGAGGGGCGTCCGCCCCGTCGGGACGTCGGACGGCGGGGGTCACGATACCGCCGGGCCCGAGCGGCGGCGCAATGGTCGGCGGCTCCGCCGGGCGCGGCACGGGTTGCACCGGGCCGTCCGGGACGGCTTCACTGCTCGTCCCGGGCGGACGCCGCCCGCCACCGCGGCACCGCCCGCGAGAGCTCGAGGAGGAGCCATGACGCACCTGCGGGGACGCGAGGACGGCCGGACCGCGATCAGCGCGGCGATGACCGCCGACGCCGTCCGGACGAAGCGCATCGACACCCCGGCGCCCTGCCGGTACGCGGTCGTCGGCTCCGGCTGGCGCGCGCTCGCCTACCTCCGCCTCGCCCACCTGCTGCCGGACCTGTTCGAGGTCACGGGCGCGGTGACGCGGCGGGAGGAGCCCGGCCGGCAGGTCGAGACGGACTTCGGGGTGCGCTCCTTCCGCAGCGTCGAGGACGCGCTGGCGGCCGACCGGCCCGACTTCGTGGTGCTGTCGGTGCCGTGGCCGGTCACGCCGGAGCTCACCCGCGCCCTGGTCGAGCGCGGGGTGCCCGTGCTGGCGGAGACGCCGCCCGCGCCCGACGTCGACGGCATGCGGTCGCTCTGGGCCGACGTCGGCGCCGCGGACCTCGTGCAGGTGGCCGAGCAGTACCCGCTGATGCCCCTGCACGCCGCGCGGCTGGGCCTCGTGCGGGACGGCCTGATCGGCGTGCCCGGCAGCGCGCAGGTCAGCTCGACGCACCTGTACCACGCGGTCGCGCTGATGCGGGCGGCCCTCGGCGCCCCGATCGGCCCGGTGACCGTCGATGCGCGCGCCTTCCACGCCCCGCTCGTCGACCCGATCACCCCGGCCGGGTGGACGTTCGACGCCGAGCCGAAGCGGGCCCGGACCGTGCTGGCGACGATCGACTTCGGCGACGACCGCTCCGGGCTCTACGACTTCACCGACAACCAGTGGTGGAACCCGGTGCGCCCGGACCGGTTCACCGTGCGCGGCTCGACCGGCGAGGTCCACGACGAGACGGTCGTGCGCATGGCGGACGCGACGACCCCGGTCGTCTCCCGCATCGAGCGGGCCGTGACCGGCGTCGGGATGAACTACGAGGGGGCGGACCTGACCGCCCTCGTGCTGGACGGGAGGCCCGTCTTCCGCAACCCCTACGAGGGCGCCCGGCTGAACGACGACGAGGTCGGCACCGCCGCGCTGCTCTCCGCGACCGGCGCCTGGGCGCGGGGCGAGGGCCCGGCGCCGTACCCGCTCGCCGAGGGGATGCACGACCACCGCGTCGGCATCGCGATCGAGGAGTCCGCGGAACGGGGCACGGCGGTCGAGGTCGGCGACGAGGCGTGGGGCGGGCGCTGAGCAGGCGCTGAGGAGGAGGAAAACTTTCTCAACCTGCTTTTGCGATGTGCGGCGCCCCGCGCCTACGCTCGAGCAGCCGCACGGATGGACGCGGCGGACGGACCGTCCGCCGCCCGCACCTCGGAAGCAGGATCGATGACGACCGAGCCCGACTCCCCCGTGCGCCCCGGCGGGTCCGGCTGGCTGCGCCCGCTCGGCTCGACCGGCCTCACCGTATCCGCGATCGCTGCCGGCGGCGGGCCGATCGGCGGGATGCCGGAGCTGTTCGGGTACGACACCCCGGAGGACCGGGCGCTCGAGGTCGTCGCCGCGATCGCCGCGTCGAGCATCCGCATGATCGACACGGCGAACGGCTACTCGGGCGGCCGCAGCGAGGAACGGATCGGCGCCGCGCTCGAGGCGCTGCCCGGCCACGACCTGCTGGTGGCGACGAAGGTCGACGCGAAGGACGGCGACTACTCGGGCGACCGCGTCCGCGCGTCGGTCGACGAGAGCCGCTCGCGGCTGCGGATGGACGTCCTCCCGCTCGTTCACCTGCACGACCCCGAGTTCCACCCGGACGCCGGGTTCGAGCGGCCCGGCGGGGCGATCGAGGCGCTGGTCGCGCTGCGCGAGCAGGGCGTGATCGGCCACCTCGGCCTCGCCGGCGGCCACCGCCCGACCATGGAGCGGCTGCTCGCCACCGGCGAGTTCGAGGTGCTGCTGACCCACTCCCGCTCGACGCTGCTCGACCGCACCGCCGACCCGCTGATCGACGACGCCCGCTCCCGCGGCCTCGGCGTCGTGAACGCCGCGGTGCTGGGCGGCGGGCTGCTCGCCTCGCGCTCCGCGAAGCCCCTCTACGGCTTCCGCCCGGCCCGCCCCGAGGTGCTCGAGGCCGCCGCGGCGCTGCACGACCTCGCCGACGAGCACGGGATCGCCCTGGCCGACGCCGCCGTGCAGGCCTCGGTGCGCGACGAGCGCGTCGACGCGACCGTCGTCGGGTTCTCGAGGCCCGAGCGCGTCCCCCGCCTGCTCGCCTCCCTCGCCGCGCCGATCCCCGCCGTCTTCTGGGAGCGCGCGGACGAGCTGATGCCCGATCCGAGCGCCTGGCTCGACGCCGCCTGACCGACCGACCACCGGACCGACCTGAGGAGCACGATGCCGACGACCGCCATCCCGAGACCCCGCCCCCTCGAGCCCGCGCCGACGCTGCGCTGGGGCGTGATCGGCCCCGGCGGGATCTCGGAGCGCTTCGCGGCCGCGCTCGGCCGGCACGGCTCGCAGCGGATCGTCGCCGTCGGCTCCCGCTCGCTCGAGCGCGCGCAGGCCTTCGCCGAGCGCCACGGCGTCGGCACCGCCGTCGGGTCGGCGGAGGAGCTGGTCGGGCTCGACGAGGTCGACGCGGTCTACGTCGCGACGCCGCACCCCACGCACCGCGAGCTGGCCGAGCTCGCCCTGCGCGCCGGCAAGCACGTGCTCGTGGAGAAGCCGATCGCCATGGACCGCGCCGAGGCGGAGGCGATGACGTCGCTCGGCCGCGAGCTCGGGCTGCTCGTCATGGAGGCGATGTGGACGCGCTACCTGCCGCAGGCGGACGTGCTCGCGCAGCTGCTCGACGACGGGGCCGTCGGGGAGGTGACGCACGTCTCGGCCGACTTCGGCTTCGTCATCGGCTTCGACCCGAGGAGCCGGCTGTTCGACCCGGCGCTCGGCGGCGGCGCGCTGCTCGACGCCGGGGTGTACCCGGTGTCCTTCATCACCTCGGTGCTGGGGCTGCCCGACTCGGTGCAGACGGCGGGCACGCTCGCCGAGACCGGGGTCGACGACCACGCGCAGCTCACCCTCGCCTACGACGGCGGCGCGCTCGCCGCGGCGACCACCTCGCTGCGGTCGGCCCTGCCGACCCGGGCGGTGGTGAGCGGCACGGCGGGCCGGATCACGCTCGAGCCGGCGTACATCCGGCCGAGCGCGCTCACGCTGTCCACGAAGGGCATGTGGGGGCCGGACGACGACGCGACGACCTGGACCGACGACGCGCTCGACGAGCCGTACGACGCGATGCACTACCAGGCGGACGCGTTCGCGCGGTACGTAGCCGACGGCCTGCTCGAGTCGCCCGTGCACGACCACGCCCGCACCGTCGGCGTGATCGGCGTGCTCGAGGACGCCCGGAAGGCGCTGGGCGCGCGATGAGCGACGAGGAGATCCCGGACTTCGACCGGTTCGGCATCGACGAGGCGTGGCGCATCGGCGCCGCGCTCGTGGAGCGGTGCCGGGCGGAGCGGCTACCGGTCGTGATCAGCATCACCCTCGGCGCGCAGCGGGTGTTCCACGTCGCGCTGCCTGGCGCCACCGCCGACAACGACGTGTGGGCGGACCGGAAGGCGCGGGTCGTCCGCCGGTTCGACCGGTCGTCGCAGGCGGTCGCGGAGCACTACGGCGTCGACGACGACCCGGGCTTCTACGAGCGGTTCGCGCTCGACCGGCGCGAGTACGCAGTCGGCGAGGGCGCGGTCCCGATCCGGGTGCACGGCGCCCAGGTCGGCGTGCTCGCGATCTCGGGCCTCGAGACCGGCGGCGACCACGACCTCGCCGTCGAGGGGCTCCGCGCGGGCGCCTGATCGCGCTCCCCGCTGCCTGGGCAGCGCTCAGCGACACGGGCGGCGTTGCGCAACGCCGCCCGTGCTGCTGCGGCGTGCCCAGGCGCGGTCAGTCGCGGGGCGGGGCCGTCGAGCCGCGGACGACGAGCGACGTCGCGAGGTCGATGTGCGAGACGGCGAAGCCCGGCTCGTCGCGCAGGCGGACGAGCAGCCGCGTCGCCTGCTCGGCCATCTCGGCCAGCGGCACGCGGATGGTGGTGAGCGCCGGCGCGACCCACGAGGCGGCCTTCAGATCGTCGTAGCCGACGACGGAGAGGTCCTCGGGGATGCGGATGCCGAGGGAGCGCGCGGCCTCGTAGACGCCGAGCGCCTGCAGGTCGTTCGACGCGAAGATCGCCGTGGGCGGCTCGGGCAGCTGCAGCAGCGCGGTGCCCTGCTCCAGGCCGTCGCGGTGGTGGAACTCGCCGCGGCGCAGGTAGTCGGCGGGCAGCTCGACGCCCGCGCCCTCGAGGGCGGCCCGGAACCCGGACAGGCGCGCGACCGAGGCGATCATGTCGTCGGGCCCGGTGATGATGCCGATGCGGCGGTGGCCGAGGCCGAGCAGGTGCCGGGTGGCGTGCAGGGCGCCGGTCCAGTCGGCCGAGCCGACCGAGTGCTCCGTCGGCCTGGCGTGCCCGCCCTGGTCGATCGTGACGACGGGGATCTGCCGCGACTGCAGGACCCCGCGGGGCGCCTCCGGCAGCTGCACGCCGATCAGCAGCACGCCGACCGGGCGGCGCCCCAGCACCGCGTCGAGCCACCGCGGGTCCGCCTGCGTGCGGTCGAGCGTGCCGGAGACGACGACGCCGAGGCCGTGCTCCCGCGCGATCCGCTCGACGCCGGCGATCAGCTCCACGGCCCAGGTGCTGTCGATCTCGAAGACGAGGACGTCGATCAGCGACATGGTCGCCTGCGTGGCCGTGCGCCGGTTGTAGCCCTGCTCCTGCAGCAGGCGCTCGATGTGCGCGCGCCGCTCGTCCGAGACGCCGGGGCGCCCGTTCAGCACCTTCGAGACCGTGGAGATCGACACCTCGGCGGCCTCGGCCACCTCGGCGAGCGTCGCCCGCACCGCGCCGGATCGCACCTCGTCGCCGCCACCGCCGCCCGCCATGCGGCCGAGCGTACCGAGCGGACGGCCGCGGCGATCAGGCGCCCAGGCGCACCGCCGCCGTGGACTCCCCCGTCGGCACCGCGAAGCCCGCCTCGTCGCCGCCCTGCGCGACGCGGTAGTCGCCCGCGAAGCCCTCGACCTCGACCACGCCGTCCCCGTCCGCGCGCATCGTCGTCGGCGCGAGCCACCACTCGCCGCGGATCAGCCCGCGCAGCGCCTCGTACCCCGGCTTCTTCGAGCCGTCGGCGCGCAGCAGGCCGCACGGCGCGCCGAGCCACGACCCCGCATCGGTGAGGCCCCAGTAGTTCACGACCTGCACCGACGGGTGCTCGACGAGCGACCGGTAGTGGCGCACGAGCTCCTCGGCCTGCCGCGCCTCCCCCTCCTCCGTCGTCGGCCACTCGGGGATGCGGTAGTCGTTCAGGTCCTCGATGTGCGACGGCATGAGGTGGCCCGAGACGAGCGTCGTCTCGGTCATGTGCAGCGGCAGCCCGAAGCGCGCGAAGCGGTCGAGGATCCCGGTGACCGCCTCCTCCCCCCGATAGCCCTTGTGCATGTGGGTCTGGAGGCCGATGGCGTCGACCCGGATCCCCGCCTCGAGCACCTCCTCGATCAGCCGCTCGTACGCCGGCGACAGGTCGAAGTCGTTGATGAGCAGCGTCGCCGACGGGTTGCCGGCGCGCGCCTCCTCGAAGGCGAGCCGGACCGTCGCCAGCCGGCCGTTCTGCGCCGCGAGGTCAGTGATCCGGTTCGCGCCGTTGTCGAACACCGGCATGATCACCGCTTCGTTGATCGCGTCCCACACGTCGATCAGGCCCGCGAAGTCCGCGGTCAGCCCGCGGGAGCGGGCGCGCTGCAGCGACTCGACCTCGTCGAGGGGCAGCTCGGCCTGCCAGGCCGGCGTGACGGTGTGCCACATCAGCGGGTGGCCCTTCACCGTCACCCCGCGGTCGGCGAACCACTGCGCGGTGCGCCGCAGGCGCTCGGCGTCCGGCGCACCGCGGCGCGGCTCGTAGCGGCCCCAGTAGAACGGGAGCGTCGTCTGCCCGAACAGCCCGAGGTAGGCCTCCTCGAGCACCGGCAGCGGGATGCCCTCGGCCGTGCCGAACGCCTCGACCTCGTCCGCGCCCTCCGGCGCGGGCCCGCCGACGAGCGGCAGGAAGTCGAACCCGATGTTGCCGAAGCCGAAGGCGTGCCGCACCTGCGCCACCTCGACCTCCGCGCCGGGCAGCGGCCGGCCGGCCGCGTCCTGCACCGTCAGCCGGACACGTCCGCGCCGGTGCTCCGTCCTCGCGTCGCTCATGCTCGGGTCCCTTCGCTGCCGAGGTGGCGGGCGAGGAAGGCCAGCGCCGCGGCGGTGTCCTCCGGCCCACCGCCCTCGTGGCCGTTGTACGGGTGCAGCAGGAGGTCCTTCGCGCTCGACGGGCTCGCGTTGAACGCCGCGAACGGGCCCGACGGCGGGACGACCGCGTCCATCAGCGCCGCGGTGACGAGCAGCGGCGCCGTGATCCGCGAGGCGAAGTGCACGCCGTCGATGTGGGACAGCACGTGCAGGACGGACGCGATCTCGCCCCGGTGCACCGCGAGGTACTCCACGATCTCGTGGAACGGCTTCGCGTCGGTGATCGTGATGGCGCGCGGGATGTCGCAGAGGAACGGCACCCGGGCGACGACCGCGCGGACGTCGTCGGCGAGCGCCCCCGCGGCGAGCGCTGCAGCGCCGCCCTGGCTGCCGCCGTGCACCGCGATCCGCTCGCCGTCGACGAGGTCGAGGGACCGGGCGGCGTCGACCGCCATCACCGCGTCCGTGAAGAAGCGGCCGTAGTAGTAGGTCTCGATCGAGCCGATCCCTCGGGTCATCACGCCGGGCGCCTGCGGGCCGGTGCCGAAGTCGTCCGGCGTCGCGCCCTCGCTCCAGCCGGAGCCCTGGCCGCGCGTGTCCATGAGCAGGTGCGCGTAGCCGGCCGCCGAGTAGGCCAGCTCGTCGAGCGCCGAGCCGCGGCCCCCGCCGTACCCGACGTAGTGCACGACCGCGGGCAGCGGCCCCTCCGCGTGCGCGGGCGCCCGCAGCCAGGCCCGGATCGGCTGCCCGTTCCAGCCGGAGAACTCGACGTCCCAGGTGCGGATCGCGGTGAGCCCCGTGTCGACCTCGGTGAGCCGCGGGGCGACGGCGCGCTCGCGGGCCACGGCGATGGAGCCGCGCCAGAAGGCGTCGAACCCCTCGGGCTCCGGGACCGTGCTGCGGTAGCCCCGCAGCTGCTCCTCGGGCAGATCGGTGAACACGGTGCTCCTCCCGCCGGCGGCCTTGCCGGGTCCCACTGTAGGGCTTATGTTGTCTCTCGCAACATTCTCCTTTCGATGAAGAGACGGAACCCATGGCCGAGCAGCCCACCCGTGACGACAAGTTCTCCTTCGGCCTCTGGACGGTCGGCTACAACGGCACCGACCCGTTCGGCGGCCCGACCCGCGAGCCCCTCGACGTCGTGCACGTCGTGGAGAAGCTCTCCGAGCTCGGCGCCTACGGCCTGACCTTCCACGACGACGACCTCTTCGCCTTCGGCTCGACGGACGCCGAGCGGCAGAACCAGATCGACCGCCTCAAGCAGGCGCTGGCGGACACCGGCCTGATCGTGCCGATGGTCACGACCAACCTGTTCAGCGCGCCGGTCTTCAAGGACGGCGGCTTCACCTCCAACGACCGCGCCGTGCGCCGCTTCGCGCTGCGGAAGGTGCTGCGCAACATCGACCTCGCCGCCGAGCTCGGCGCGAGCACCTTCGTCATGTGGGGCGGCCGCGAGGGCGCCGAGTACGACACCTCGAAGGACGTCCGCCAGGCGCTCGAGCGCTACCGCGAGGCCGTCAACCTGCTCGGCGACTACGTCACCGACAAGGGCTACGACATCCGCTTCGCCATCGAGCCGAAGCCGAACGAGCCCCGCGGCGACATCCTGCTGCCGACCGTCGGCCACGCCCTCGCCTTCATCGACTCCCTCGAGCGTCCCGAGCTCGTCGGCCTGAACCCCGAGGTCGGCCACGAGACGATGGCGGGCCTCAACTTCACCGCCGGCATCGAGCAGGCGATGTACCACGGCAAGCTGTTCCACATCGACCTGAACGGGCAGCGCTCGATCAAGTACGACCAGGACCTGGTGTTCGGTCACGGCGACCTGCACACGGCCTTCTCGCTGGTCGACCTGCTCGAGCACGGCGGCCTCGCCGGCGGCCCGGGCTACGACGGCCCGCGCCACTTCGACTACAAGCCGAGCCGCACCGAGGACGAGACCGGCGTGTGGGACTCCGCCGCCGCGAACATGCGCATGTACCTGCTGCTCAAGGAGCGCGCGCAGTCCTTCCGGGCCGACCCGGAGGTCAAGGAGGCGCTCGAGGCCGCCAAGGTGCTCGAGATCGCGAAGACCACCCTGAACGAGGGCGAGTCCTACGACGACCTGCTGAAGGACACGAGCGCGTACGAGGACTTCGACGCCGACGCGTACCTGAACGGCCACGGCTTCGGGTTCGTGCGCCTGCAGCAGCTGGCGGTCGAGCACCTGCTCGGCGCCCGGTCCTGACCTCCACGACCGGAGCATCGGACCGATGACCCTGGTCGCCGGCGTCGACTCGTCGACGCAGAGCTGCAAGGTGGTCGTCCGCGATCTCGAGACGGGTGCGGCGGTGCGCTCCGGGCGCGCCGCCCACCCGGACGGGACCGAGGTCGATCCCGCCGCGTGGTGGGACGCGCTGCTGTCGGCGATCGCCGACGCCGGCGGGCTCGACGACGTCGAGGCGGTGTCGATCGCCGGGCAGCAGCACGGGATGGTCGCGCTGGACGCCGAGGGCCGCGTGATCCGCGACGCCCTGCTCTGGAACGACACCCGCAGCGCGCAGGCCGCCCTCGACCTGATCGAGGAGGCCGGTGCCGAGGCGCTCGCCCAGGGCACCGGCAGCGTGCCGGTCGCCTCCTTCACCTCCACGAAGCTGCGCTGGCTGCGCGACGCCGAGCCGGACAACGCGCAGCGGGTCGCCGCGGTGGCCCTCCCGCACGACTGGCTGACCTGGCGCCTGCTCGGATACGGGCCGGAGGCGGACTCCCCCTCGGGCCCCGTGCTCGAGGCGCTGACCACCGACCGCTCGGACGCGAGCGGCACCGGCTACTACGACGCGGTGCGCGACCGGTACGACCGCGGGATGATCGAGCTGGCGCTCGGTCACGACGTGGTGCTGCCGCGGGTGCTCGGCCCGGGCGACCGCGCGGGCCGCACGGTCGCCGGGCTCCCGGGCGTGCCCGAGGGACTGGTCGTCGGTGCGGGCGCGGGCGACAACGCCGGTGCCGCGCTCGGCCTCGGCGCGTCCGCGGGTGACGTGGTCGTGTCGATCGGCACGTCCGGCACGGTCTTCGCGGTCAGCGAGACGCCGACGCACGACGCCTCCGGCACGGTCGCGGGTTTCGCGAGCGCGTCCGGCGAGTACCTGCCGCTGATCGCGACGCTGAACGCGGCGCGGATCCTCGACCGGATCGCGGCGCTGCTCGGCGTGGACCACGACGGCCTGGGCGCGCTGGCGCTCGACGCCGAGCCGGGTGCGGACGGCCTGGTGCTCGTGCCGTACTTCGCGGGCGAGCGCACGCCGAACCTGCCCGACGCGACCGCCTCGCTGATCGGCATGACCCTCGCCTCGACGACGCGGGAGAACCTCGCGCGCGCCGCCGTCGAGGGGCTGCTCTGCTCGCTGGCCGACGGCCTCGCGGCCGTGCAGGCGCAGGGCGTGGTGGCCGAGCGGCTGCTGCTGATCGGCGGCGCGGCGCTGAACCCGGCGGTGCAGGCGGTCGCGGCGCAGGTGTTCGCGGAGCCGGTCGTCGTCCCCGCGCCGCAGGAGTACGTCGCGGCGGGCGCCGCCGCGCAGGCGGCCTGGGCGCTGAGCGGTCGCCGACCCGAGTGGCCGGTGCCGGACGTCGCGTCGCCCGCGCCGGACCACCGTCCGCAGATCCTCGAGCAGTACCGCGCAGCCGCGACCCGCGCCCGCTGACGCGGACGTCGTTCCACCGCCTTCCCGCCGGTCGAGGTGCGAGCGCCTTCCCGCCGGTCGAGGTGCGAGCGCCTTCCCGCCGGTCGAGGTGCGAGCGCAGCGAGCCTCGAGACCACCCACGCCCACGGGCCGGGGTGATCTCGAGGCTCCGCCGCGCTCCGTCCCTCGACCGACGGCGGTCGACCGCTCCCGCCCGCTGACCGCGCGTCAGCCGGTGGAGCCCACGAGGTGGGCGAAGACGACCGTGTTCGCGGCGTACTCGTGGGTGGTCGGGTCCCAGTCGCCGCCGCAGGTGATGAGGCGCAGCTCCGAGTCCGGCGTGTTGCCGTAGACCTCGAGCTGCGGGAAGTGCGCCTTGGGCTCGTTCTTGACGCGGTCGACGACGAAGTCCGCCGTGATGCCGTCCTTCCGCTCGACCTGGATCTTCGCGCCCGGCCGGATCTGGGCCAGCCGGTAGAAGACGGTCGGTCCGGCACGGAAGGTCGCGACGTGGCCGACGAAGACGGCCGGGCCGATCTGCCCGGGCGTCGGCGAGCCGCGGTACCACCCGGCGGGGTCGTGCTTGTCGTAGCCGGGCACCTGGATCGTGCCGTCGGGGTTCAGGCCGAGCGAGCTCACGTCGGTGTCGATGCCGACGCTCGGCACCTTGAGCCGGGTCGGGACCGACCGCGGCAGGTGCAGCGGTGTCGGGGTGGGGGTCGGCGTGGGCGTGGGGGCCGCGGTCGAGATGGAGGGCGTCGGCGTCGGCGTCGGCGTCGGTGTCGGCGCTGCGGCGGCGGCGACCGGCGCGGCGAGCGCGGCGCCACCGGGAGGGGCGGGCTCCGGCCCGAAGAGGCCGACGCCGATGACGGCGGCCCCTCCGAGCCCGAGCAGCACCGCCGCACCCGTCAGGATGCGACCGGTGCGACGGTGCTGTTCTCGCATCGGCTCAGCCGCGCGCGACCCGGCGACGGGCCACCAGGGTCACGCCGGCCGCGGCGATCAGGCCGCCGCCGAGCGCGAGCGCGCCGGTCTGCAGCGGCGCGGGGCCGCCGCCGGTCTCGGCGCCGCCGGCCGGCATCGCCATCTGCGACGACACGAGCGCGCCGCACAGGGCGGGCGCCGTCGCCGCGAGCGGCAGGGACTTGTCGAGCGGGCTCTTCTCCCCCTGCGCCTGCTTGCTCAGCGTGGCCGGGTTCAGCCCGTGCACCACGACGACGCCGGTGTTGTCCTCGAGCGCCTGCTTGGTGGTCGAGTTGATCGTGAACGTGCGCTCGTACGTGCCGCTGCCGCCCGAGATGGCGGGCACCTTCACGTTCAGGGCCTGGTCCGCGCCGGTGCCGCCGCTGGAGGTCAGCGTCGTGCCGATCTTGCCGTAGTACTCGGCCGCCTCAGGCGTGGAGACGACGCCGTCGCCGTTCTGGTCGGCCGAGGCCGGCGGGCAGGTGTGCTGACCGCCGATGTGGATGTGCGCGACGTGCGGGAAGGCGCCGCCGTTGAACGACTTCGCGAGGCCGCTCGCGGTCAGGTGCACGGTCGCCTGGTCGCCGTTCAGGCTCACGGTGACGGAGCCGGACGCCCCGCTGCCGTTCAGCGCGTCGAGGTGCGCTTGGTAGGAGTCGCCACCACCGGCGGCGAAGGCGGGGGACGCGCCGAGGGCGACGATGCCGAGTGCCAGCGCGGGTGCCGCCAGCAAGGCCTTCTTGTGCTTCATGGGTCTCATCTCCATGGGTCGGCGCCCCTCGGTCACGGGGCGCGTACCGACCCCTTCGGCTCCGAGACCGATCCCGACTGGCCCCGATCCCGACCTCCCAGCCCGCGCTGAGAGCGAAGGACTGATTGCGCAAGAGCAATGCTTGTGACTGCGCAAACAGTCCCCAAAGCGCGATCCGCATCCCGCGCGCGCGACCGCCGTGCGAGCGGACCCCGAGGCGCGCTCGCACGGCGATCGGCTACTCGACCGCGAACTCTGCGTGGGCCTCCGCCGTCGCGTCGGCGCCGACCCAGACGTCGAAGCCGGATGCCTCGAGCACCCAGCCCTGCTCCGCGGCGCTCCAGTAGCGGCGCTCGTCCGGGCCGATCTCGAAGCGCACCGGGGCGCTGCCGCCCGCCGGGACCTCGAGCCGCTGGAACCCCTTCAGCAGCTTGAGCGGTCGCGCCGCGGCGCCGTGGCGCTGGTGCAGGTACAGCTGGGCCACCTCGACCCCGTCGCGGTCACCGGTGTTGGTGATCGTCGCCGTGACGGTGACGACGTCCTCCCTGCCGACGCTCGCGGAGGAGACCGCGACGTCCGAGTAGGCGAAGGACGTGTACGTGAGCCCGTGACCGAACGGGAGCAGCGGGGTGCTCTCCTCGTCCCAGTACCGCTTCCCCTGGTTCTGCGGCTCGAACGAGCGGGTGTGCGAGTAGATCATCGGCACCTGCCCGACGTGCCGCGGCCACGAGAACGGCAGGCGGCCGGTGGGCGCGGCGGCGCCGAGCAGCAGGTCCGCGACGGCCTCGCCGCCGCGCGTGCCCGGGTACCAGATCTGCACGATGGCGGGCACGTGCTCGACCGCCCAGCGCAGGTCGAGCGGCCGGCCGCTCGTCACGAGCAGCACCACGGGCGTGCCGGTCGCCGCGACCGCCTGCAGCAGCTCCAGCTGGCGTCCCGGCAGCTCGAGCGTGGAGCGGGAGGCGTTCTCGCCGACCTGGTTCTGCCACTCCCCCACGACCATCACCGCGACGTCGGCCGCCGCCGCCGCGTCGACGGCGCGCTGGAACTCGGCGTCCGCGTCCCAGCCCTCCGGGTCCGCGGGCACGTTGTTCGGGAACATGTCGAAGATGGAGGGGAAGGCGCGCGGCACCGTGCCGTAGCCCGGCGCGAACGAGACGTCCGAGGCCGCCTTCCGCAGGCCGTCGAGCACCGTGACCGTCTCGTCGAGGTCGTAGGCGAAGATCCAGGGCCCGAGGGTGTCGCGCTTCGAGTCGGCGAGCGCGCCGATGACCGCGATCGAGCGGTCCGGGGCGAGCGGCAGCAGCGCGTCGTCGTTCTTCAGGAGCACGGCGGATCGCCGGGCCGCGTCGCGGGCCGTCTCCCGGTGCTGCGGGTCCGTGAGCACCTGCTGCGCGCGCTCCTCGTCCACGTAGGGCTCGCCGTCGAGCAGGCCCATCGCGGCCTTCGCGGTGAGCACGCGGCGCACGGCGTCGTCGAGCGCCGCCTCCGACACCCGGCCCGCCCGCACGGCGTCGGCGAGGCGCGCGTAGGCGGGCCCCGTGATCGCCATCTCCATGTCGAGTCCGGCCGCAAGTGCCCGCGCCGCCGCGTCCTCCTCGTCCGCCGCGAAGTGGTGGGTCGCGAGGCTCAGCACCGCGTTCGCGTCGCTGACCGTGAAGCCGTCGAAGCCCCAGGCACCGCGCAGCACGTGCTCGAGCAGCCAGCGGTTGCCCGTCGCGGGCACGCCGTTCAGCGGCATGTACGCGGTCATGATGTTGCCGGCGCCCGCCTCGACGGCCGCGCGGAACGGCTCCAGGTAGACGTTCCAGAGCTGCTGGTCGGACAGGTCGACCTCGTCGTAGTCGCGGCCGCCGAGGCTGGCGCCGTAGCCGGCGAAGTGCTTGGGGCCGGCGATGATCCGGTCCTGCTGGCCGATCGCCTCGCCCTGGAAGCCGCGCACCTGGGCGGCGGCCACGGCGGCGCCGAGATAGGGGTCCTCCCCCGCGCCCTCGACGATCCGGCCCCAGCGCGGGTCGCGGGCGATGTCGACGTTCGGCGCGAAGGCCCAGTGGATGCCGACCGCGCGCGCCTCCCGCGCCGCCACCGCCTGCCCGGCCTCGATCGCGGCCGGGTCCCAGGTCGCCGCCATGGCGATCGGGACGGGCAGCACGGTGCGGAGGCCGTGGATCACGTCGAAGCCGAACAGCGCCGGGATGCCGAGGCGGTTCCCCTCCACCGCGAGGCGCTGCAGCCGGTTGATCTCGCCCGGGTCGGTCTGGAACAGCAGGGACCCGACGCCGCTCGCACCGAGCGCCGCCTCGACCTCCGCCGGCTGGTCGGCCGCGGCGTTCGACGCGGGCGACTCCTGGTCGCTGCGGTTGAAGTAGAAGTACTGGGTCAGCTGACCCGCCTTCTCCTCGAGGGTCAGCTGCGCGAGCAGGTCCTCGACGCGCTCGATGGGGGTGCGGTCCGCCACGGGTTCTCCTTCGATCCGGTGCGCACCAGCCTAGGGAGCCCGCGCCGCTCGCCGCCGGGAGCGCCGTCTGGCCGGAGGCCGCAGCGGCAGACAGAGCCGGGAGCCCCTCCGGTGTACCGCTCAGCCCTCCAACCGCGATGCCGACGAGCCGGCTCGCGCCTCCAATGCCGCTGCAACGCCCTCGAACTCCGCCAGGGTCGCTGTCAGGTCCTCCAGGATCGCCCGCGCAATGCCCTCGGGAGCGCGAAGGTTTCCTCAGTTGTCCAACGACTCGTCGCGCAGCACGCCGGCGAAGGGCGCGCCCCTGGTCCGGGGCACATCTGGCGCGCCGAACGCAGGATTTTCCTCGGATCTGTATAGCGTCCGGCTGTGCGCCCGCCCAGACGTCGTCGTGCCTTCGCTCTCCTTACTGGACTGACTGTCGCGGGCGGAAGTCTCCTGGCCTCCTCGACTGCGGCACAGGCCGAGACACGTAGCGGGGAGGTAACGGTCACGCTCCCCTCGTCGATAGTGATCGACGGCAGTCCGGTGCACGTGAAGGTGTCGAGTGCAACACTGACGGACTACTTCGACAAGGTGTACGTCACGCTTTACAACGGCGACGATCTGCAGGATTCAGAGAAGGTCTCGCCCAACCAGCAGTTCACTATGAGCACCCTGCTCATGAAGCCGGGCCTGATCGTCGGTCGCGCCGGTCTTGCCACCACCTACTGCAGCATTTACTCCAACGACCGCTGCAGCCTGGACAGCGACTTCAACTGGTACCAGTTCGTGTACGGCCTCTCCTATCCCGACTCCGCGCCCGCGACCGCTAAGTACGGGTCGAAACTCTCGCTCTCTGCTGTGAACGACGGCACACGAACCACCTGGACCGCGACTGCGCAGCAGTACGGCGGGTACGGCTGGCAGCCCTGGAAGGCCGCCGCGGTCACCATCGGGCAAGCGCGCGTCCTGACGAACGACAAGGGTGTGGCGACCTGGGTCGAGGCAACGTCTCAACTGCACTCCCTCACCGCCACAGCTGAGGAGAACTCCGAGGTGTGGGGCAGCACGAGTGCAGCGGCGCGACCGTCCGCCCCACCTGCCGCATCCGCACCCCGTCCGCCTGCCTCCAGCACACCCCCGACGAGATCGACGAAACCCCCTGTGCGGGTCTCATCCTCCGCCGCTACCGCGGGCAAGGCCCTCGCGAAGAAGGTGAAGAAGGTGCGAAAGGTCATCAAGCTCACGAAGCGCAACGACGCAAATCACCTGCTTGGGAAGAAGCACGGTTACCTGTCCGCCGCGGTCCTGGTCGATCGACGTCTGCGCTGCAAAGGCGAACCGGGCGTCGACTGCGGCGCGACCGTTGAGAAGTTCGCCAGCGCCGCGAAGGCGAAGCAGCGGAAGCGATACATTCAGAGCGTCCTCCACCGCCTTCCTATCCTCGGGAAGGAACGTGACGTAGTCGAGGGCCGGTTCTTGCTGCGCGTGAGCGGCAAACTTCCCGCGAAGCGGGCGACGGCCTACGAAAAGGCATTTCGCGCCCTGCTCTGACCCGTTGAGCGCGCCTCGAGCAGAGCAAGTCACTGAAGTCGATCTTGTTCGACGCCGACTTTGTCACTATTCATCGGCAGCGGCCGCCTCGTCGCGCACTCGCCCCTTATGACGGTCGTCGCGGACGCGCTGCTGGAGTTCGAGGAGCGCGCAGCCCTATTGACGGTAGAGCCGACTCTGACCCGGGTCGCCGCCTCAGCCGGAATCGACCCGCAGGTCACGGAGGCGACGCGGGTGTACGACGATGGCGGCCCCTGGTCCTGAACACGCGAAGCGCCGAGTCGGTCATCTTCCCTGTCGGCGGAACGCCGCGAGTACCGACCCGGGACCTCAGGGGGCGAACCAGCCGGTCGGCCTGTGCTCCGCGGTCAGGTCCTCGCGCGGCAGGCGGGGCGCCGCCCAGCGGATGCCGTTCGCGAGCACCTGCAGGATCTCGGCCTGGTGGTACACCGGGTACTCCTGGTCGCCGGGCGAGAAGTAGAAGATCCGCCCGAGCCCGCGCGTGTAGGTGACGCCGGAGCGGAACACCTCGCCGCCCGTGAAGGACGACACGAAGACGAGCTCGTCGGGCACGGGGATGTCGAACGGCTCCCCGTACATCTCCTGCCGCGGGATCACGATCGGGTTCGGGATCCCCGCCGCGATCGGGTGCGTCCGCTCGATCGTCCAGACCAGCTCGCGCTCACCCTCGCTGCGCCAGAGCAGCGACGCGGTCGAGCCGGTGATGCGCGTGAAGATCTTCGAGTAGTGGCCGCTGTGCATCACCAGCAGCCCCATCCCGGCGAGCACCCGGCGGTGCACGCGCTCGACGACCTCGTCCGACACCTGGTCGTGGGCGATGTGCCCCCACCAGAGCAGCACGTCGGTCTCGTCGAGGACCTGCTCGGTGAGCCCGTGCTCGTCGTCCTGCAGGACGGCGGTGCGGATCACGTCGCCGTCGTCCGCGAAGTGCGGGGCGAGCCCCTTCGCGATCTGCCCGTGGATGCCCTCCGGGTACAGCTCGCGGACGACGTCGTCGCCGCGGGTCTCGTGGACGTTCTCGTTCCAGACGGTGATCCTCATGCGACCTCGACCTCCTGCTGCTGCTGCGCGGACGCGTAGACGGCGTCGAGCACCCGGCTGCGGTGCAGCGCGGAGTCGCCGTAGCTGTCGGCCCACGCACCGGACCGGATGGTGGCGAGGAACTCCTCGATCACCTTCAGGTGGTGGCCGGAGGGCACGTGCACCGTCGGCACCGTCGTGGCGGGGACGCCGTCGATGTCCGAGTAGATGCGGATCGTGTCGTCGGTCGCGTAGTCGCGGACGAACAGCCGTACGCCGCCGGCCGCGCCGAGCAGCTCGACGGCGATGTCCTCCTCGTCCGCGGAGTGGCTGGCCCACGACGTCTCGAGGTGGATGGAGCCGCCGGTGTCGAGGCGCAGCAGCGCGCTCGCGAAGTCCTCCACCTCGAAGGTGCGGGTGCCGCCCGTCGCGCCAGCCGCACGACCGCCGCGGCCCGCGCGCCCGAGCTCGCCGTACGTCACGGCGGAGACCCGCGTCACCTTCGGCTCGTCCATGAGGAAGAGCGCGATGTCGAGCATGTGCGGGCCGAGGTCGATCATCGGGCCGCCGCCCGCCATCGCCTGGTTGGTGAACCAGGAGCCGAGCCCCGGGATGCCCTGGCGTCGTCGCCAGCTCGTGCGGGCGTGGTAGATCCGGCCGATGTCGTGCTCGTCGAGGTAGCGGCGGATGAACTGCACGTCCGCGCGGCGCCGGTGGTTGAAGGCGACCTCGAGCACCCGGTCCGCCTTCCGCGCCGCGTCGACCATCGACTGGGCGAGGTCGCCGGTCGGCGCGAGCGGCTTCTCGCAGAACACGTGCTTGCCGCTCGACAGCGCCGCGATCGCGATGGGCGCGTGCAGGTGGTTCGGCACGCCGACGGAGACGACGTCGAGGTCGTCCCGGGCGACGAGGTCCTCCCAGTCGTGGTACCGGCCCTCGACCCCGCGGGTCTCGGCGAGATGCGTCAGGCGCTCGTCCTCCTGGCCGGCGAGGGCGACGACCTCGACGCCGGGCAGGGACGAGAAGGCGTCGAGGGCGGTCGTCCCGGCGAAGCCGAGGCCGACGACGCCGACGCGGAGCGGCGTGGAGGCGGTCGTGTCAGACATCGCGCCCAGCCTGCCGGGTCGCGACTGCAAACGTTCTCAGCACGCGCCCAGCCGGCGGCTACCGGCTGAGTCGGCGGTAGCGGCGGGTGCAGAGGATCCCGAACAGCAGCGCGATCCCGATGGTCCACGCCGCCGACGCCGCGACGAGGCCGCCGGTGCTGCCGCTCGCGAGCAGCTGCTCGCGCTGCGCCGCCGTGACCGTGTCGCCGAAGATCAACGAACGGGCGGCGTTGATCACGGTGCTGACCGGCTGGTAGGTCGCGAAGCCCTGCAGCCACTCCGGCATCGTCATCACGGGCACGAAGGCGGACGACGCGAAGGTCAGCGGGAACACGATCGGGAACGTGGCGGCGTTGACCGCCTCCGGGCTGCGGACCGACAGCCCGATCAGCGCGTAGCCGAGGCTGACGGCGAGCGCGAAGAGCAGCAGCAGCACGACGCTGAGCAGCAGGCCGCCGAACGACGCGGGCCGGAAGCCGACGATGAAGCCGGTGATCAGCAGGATGACGAGCCCGATCGCGTTGTTCAGCGTGTCCGCGAGCACCCGTCCGGTGAACACGGCGCTGCGGGCCATCGGGAGCGACCGGAGCCGGTCGACGAAGCCCTTCTGCAGGTCGTTCGCGAGCGCGAACCCGGTCGTGCCCGCGCTGAACAGCACCGTCTGCACGGCGATGCCCGGGATCAGGTAGTTCACGTAGTTGACGCCCTGCAGCCCGCCGATCGCGCCGCCGAAGACGAAGCGGAACAGCAGCGTGAACATGATCGGCGACACCACGTTGAAGACGATCTGCTCGGGCTGGCGGACCAGACGCTTGATGTTCCGGCCCGCGATGGCGAGCGCGTCGCGGACCGCCCAGCCGAACCCGTCGCCGGAGCCGGTCGCCTGCTGCACGGTCATCGGGCGGCCTCCTCGGGCTGCGTCTCCTCCGCGGCGTGCCCCGTCAGGGAGAGGAACACGTCGTCGAGGCTCGGCTCGCGCAGCTGCAGGCCGCGGGCCGTGATCCCGGCCGCGTCGAGCCGTCGGACGACGTCCGCGAGCACCGCGGTGCCGGCGCCGGCCGGCACGCGGACGAGGTCGCCCTCCGCGGTCGCCGCGCCGTCCCCCGCCCCGTCGAGCACGCGCACGAGCTCGGCCGCCTGGGCCGCGTCGGCCGCGCGGACCTCGACGAGCGTGGCACCGAGCCGGTCCTTCAGCTCGGCCGCCGTGCCCTCCGCGATGACGCGCCCGTGGTCGACCACCGAGATGCGGTCGGCGAGCCGGTCCGCCTCCTCGAGGTACTGGGTCGTGAGCAGCACCGTCGTCCCTTCGCGCACGAGCCCCTCGATGACGCCCCACAGGTCGACGCGGCTGCGGGGGTCGAGCCCCGTCGTCGGCTCGTCGAGGAAGAGCACGGGAGGCCGGGCGACCAGCGCCGCGGCGAGGTCGAGGCGGCGCCGCATCCCGCCGGAGTAGGTCTTCGCCGGCCGCTTCGCCGCGTCGGCGAGCCCGAAGCGGTCGAGCAGCTCGCGGGCGCGGGCGCGGGCGTCGGCCGTCGGGAGGTGGTTCAGCCGCCCGACGAGCACGAGGTTCTCGAAGCCGGTCAGCATCTCGTCGACCGCCGCGTACTGCCCGGCGAGCCCGATCGCGCGGCGAGCGGCGGCGGGGTCCCGGACCACGTCGACGCCCGCGACGACCGCGCGGCCGCTGTCGGGGCGCAGCAGGGTCGTCAGCACGTTGACGGTCGTCGTCTTGCCCGCGCCGTTCGGGCCGAGCAGCCCGAGCACCGTGCCGGGCTCGACCGAGAGCGAGACGCCGTCGAGCGCGCGCACGTCGCGCCCGAAGACCTTCACGAGGTCCTCGGCGACCACCACCGGTCCGCTCACGCGCGCTCCTCCCGCTGCTGGGTCCACTGTCCCGCGTCCTGAGCGCCGCCTGCAAGTGCGGCGCGAACCGCTCGAGTCCTCGCACGGACCACGGCGGACGCGCACCCCTGGTGCCGGTGCGGCGCCTACCGTGCCCCGGTGCGCGTCTCTCGGCCCCTTCTCATCACGACCGCGGCGGCGGCCCTGCTCGCCCTCACCGGCTGCAGCGCGGGCGCTCCCGCCGCACCGAGGTCCGCGTCGCCCTCCCCCGGCGCGTCTTACGACGCGACCGCCTCGTCGACCTGGCCCGGCTACCACGCCGACGACGCCCGCAGCGGAGCCGTCGGAGGCAGCGTCCGCCACGTCGCCGCGGCCTGGCAGCGGGACCTCGGCGCGGCGGTCTACGGCCAGCCGGTGGTCGCGGACGGGCTCGTCGTCGTGGGCACGGAGGCCGACCGGGTCGTGGCGCTCGACGAGCGCACCGGCGCCGTGCGCTGGAGCGCGTCCGTCGGGCGGCCGGTCACCGACGTGCAGCGGGTCGCGGGCTGCGGGAACGTCGACCCGCTCGGCATCACGAGCACGCCCGTGATCGACCCGGCCGCGCATCGCGTCTACGTCGTCGGCGAGGTGCTGTCGGGCGGCGGCGTGCAGCACCGGCTCGCCGGCTTCGACCTGCGGACCGGGCACCGCGTGCTCGACACGCGGGTCGACCCGCCGCTGCCCGCAGGCGAGCACCCGGCGCAGCTGCTGCAGCGCGCGGGGCTCGCGCTCGCGAACGGGCGGGTCTACGTCCCCTACGGCGGCAACTCGGGCGACTGCGGCAGCTACCACGGCTGGGTCGTCGGGGCGCGGACCGACGGGTCCTCGAGCCTCGAGTCGTTCGAGGTCGCGAGCGACGGCGAGGGCGGCGCGATCTGGATGTCCGGCGGCGCGCCCGCGGTCACGGCCGCGGGCGACCTGCTCGTGAGCACCGGCAACGCGAACCCCGACCCGCCGCAGGGCGGCCCGGACCCGAAGCGGTACACCGAGAGCGCGGTGCTGCTCTCCCCCGACCTGGAGCCGATCGCCTCGTTCAAGGACCGGACGGCCGGCGGCGACGAGGACCTGTCGACCGGAAACCCGGTGCTCGTGCCCGGCTCGCTCGTGCTGACGGTCGGCAAGACCGACACCGCCTACCTGCTGCGGGCGAGCGACCTGCACGAGGTCGCGGCGATCCACGGCGTCTGCGGCAGCGACCCGGACGGCGGCCCGGCGGTCGACGCGGTGACGGGGCGGGTCTTCATCCCCTGCCGCGACGGCGGGATCCAGGAGGTCGACGTGGCCGGGCGCCGGCTCGGCCCGAAGCTGGACGGTGCGAACAGCGCACCGATCCTCGTGGGCGGCACGCTCTGGGCCGCCGACTACGGCGCCGGGACCCTCACCGGCTACGACGCGACGACCGGCCGCACCCTGCAGACGGTGCGGCCGGGTGCCCTGCCGCACTTCGCGAGTCCGAGCAGCGCCGACGACCTCCTGCTCCTCGGCACGACGACGGGGGTGCGGGCCTTCCGCGCCTCGTCCTGACCGGCGGCGCCGGTCAGGCGGCGAGCGGGTCCCGCCCGAGGTGCAGCAGCCGCCAGACGGCGGCGGGCGCCACGAGCGGTGCGAGCGCGGGCTGGAGGTCGGCGCCGAGCCGGTGCCACTCGGACTCGACCGCGTCGAGGATGGCCAGCCGCGGCACCTCGGGCAGCCGCCTCGCGACGGCCTCGACGAGGTCGAGCTGCTGGGCCCAGGCGTGATCCGCGGGCACGGGGACGGGCGGCTCCATCGGGCGGACCTCCAGCGGCGTCGGTGGACGGGACCAGCATGCGTCGGGCGGGTGTGAGCGCGCACCCCACCCGCCGCCGCATGCACCATGTGCGTCGCGGACACGGCGGTGCGTGCTCGGCGGGTTCCGCCGAGCCCTCGGACGACCCGCGTCACGGGTCCGCCCGAGGGCTCGGCGGTGGAGGCTCAGGCCTCGCGCTGCTTCGGGCTCGAGTCCTCCGTGCGGGCCGGGTCGCTGATCACCGCGTCGCCGAGCACGCCGTCGATGCGCTCCATCAGTTCCGCCGGGATCGAGACGCCGGACGCCTTCGCGTTCTCGGTCACCTGCTCCGGGCGGGATGCGCCGATGATCGCGGTCGCCACGTTGTCGTTCTGCAGCGTCCACGCGACCGCCAGCTGCGCGAGCGACAGGTCCAGCTCGTCCGCGATCGGCTTCAGCTCCTGCACGCGCTCCAGCACGTCGTCCTGCATCCACCGCTGGATGAAGTTCTTCCCGCCGTTCTCGTCGGTCGCGCGGCTGCCCTCCGGCGGCTGCTCGCCCGGGCGGTACTTGCCGGTCAGCACGCCCTGGGCGATCGGCGACCAGACGACCTGCGAGATGCCGAGCTCCTCCGACGCCGGGACGACCTCGCCCTCGATGACCCGCCAGAGCATCGAGTACTGCGGCTGGTTCGAGATCAGCTGGAACCCCAGCTCCTTCGCGAGCGCGGCGCCGTCGCGCAGCTGCTGCGCGGTCCACTCCGAGACGCCGACGTAGAGGACCTTGCCCGTGCGGACCAGGTCCGCGAACGCCTGCATCGTCTCCTCGAGCGGCGTGAAGTGGTCGAAGCGGTGCGCCTGGTACAGGTCGACGTAGTCGGTGCCGAGCCGCTCGAGCGAGCCGTCGATCGACTCCATGATGTGCTTCCGGGACAGACCGACGTCGTTGTGCCCCTTGGGGCCGGTCGGCCCGAACACCTTCGTGAAGATCTCGAGCGACTGCCGGCGCTGGCCCTTCAGCGCCTCGCCCAGCACGGTCTCCGCCTTCGTGTTCGCGTACACGTCCGCCGTGTCGAACGTCGTGATGCCGACGTCGAGCGCGGCGTGGACGCTCGCGATCGCCCGCTCGTTCTCGATCTGGCTGCCCGCGGTCACCCAGTTGCCGTAGGTGATCTCCGAGATCTTGAAGCCGCTCTTGCCCAGGTACCGGTACTCCACCGTCACGCCCTCCCGCCCGGCGCCCGCCGGATCGGGACCACGCTAGGTCGCGCGCCTGGATGAGCGGTCACTCCGCGGCGCTGCGGGCCGGCGGCCCGAGACCCGACACCGCGATCAGCGCGCCGACGAGGGTGAGCGCCGGGACGAGCGGCTCGAGGGCGGGGAGGATCCGGCTCGCTCCGACGGCCAGGAGCACCCCGACCGGCAGCGCGAGCACCACGAGCAGGCGCAGGAGGCGGTCCGTGCGATCGCCGTCCGCCAGCCCGCGCATCAGGTCGGTGAGGGTGCCCGTCAGGTAGGTCGTCTGCACGCGGGTGCGGCCGAGCAGGCGCGCGGTCAGCACGGTCTGCAGCGCCGTCACCGCCGTGGCGAGCGCCACGTCCGCGAGACGGACGCCCACGGGCACCGGCGGTCGCTGCACCGCCCAGCCGGCCACCACGACCAGCTGGATCACGATCGCGGCGGCGAAGACCCGCCCGTCCCGCCCGTCGCGCGTCACGCGGAAACCCGCAAGGGTCGCGACCGCCCAGGTGGCGAGCGCGAGCAGCGCGCCGACCGCGGCCGGCCCGTAGCCCTGGCGGGACAGCAGCGTCGTGAAGACGAGGTTGCCGTTCATGTTCGCGACGAAGATGCCGCCGAGCGAGCTGAAGGCGAAGGCGTCGGCCGCGCCGGTCCCGAGCGCGAGCAGCACCAGCGCGATCGCGGCCCGCCGCCCCGTCCCGACGACCCCTCCCCGCTGCTGCGCCATGCGCCAAGGGTCCCCTTCGCGGCTGCCCGGCAGCCGTGGATGCGCGCGGCGCATGATGCGACGGCGGGTGCACGCCCGGACGAGGAGGATCGATGGTCGACAGGTTCAAGGACAGGGTGGCGTTCGTGACGGGCGCGGGCTCCGGCATCGGCGCGGCGATCGCGCGCGGGCTGGCGGCGGAGGGCGCCGTGGTGGTCGGCGCCGACCTCGACGGCGACCGCCTGCACAACGTCTCCCGCCGCGTCGAGGTCTCCGGGGGCCGCTTCGTCGAGGTCGTGCTCGACGTCACCGACCCGGCCGCCATCGAGGCCGCCATCGCCGAGACGGTCGAGCGGCGCGGCGGCCTGCACCTCGCCGTGAACAACGCCGGCATCGGCGGCCCGCACGGGCTCGCGCAGGACGTCGCGGTCGAGGACTGGCGGCGCGTGATCGAGGTCGACCTGAACGCGGTCTTCTACGGGCTGAAGCACGAGACCGCGGCGATGTCCGCGTCGGGCGGCGGCTCGATCGTGAACGTGTCGAGCATGCTCGGGCTCACGGGCGACGGCGACGCGCTGCCGTTCACCGCCGCGAAGCACGGCGTCACGGGGCTGACGAAGGCGGCCGCCGCGGCGTACGCGCCGCACGGGATCCGCGTGAACTCCGTGCACCCGGGCTGGACGGACACCGCGCTGCCGACCCACACCACGAGCGAGGAGCGGGTGCAGCTGCGGCAGCGCAACCCGATGGGCCGGCTCGGCACCCCGGAGGAGTCGGCCGCGGTCGTCCTCTTCCTGCTCTCGGACGACGCGGCCTTCGTCACGGGCGCGCAGTACGCGGTGGACGGCGGCTACACCGCGGTCTGACCCCCGCCGCGCCCGCGCGCGGGCCCGTTGCGGACATCCGGGTGCGCCGTGGCGCGCCCGGATGTCCGCAAGGGACCCGTCAGAGGGCTGTGACCGCCGCGCGCTCGAGGGCGAGCCCCGCCTCGTAGCGGTCCAGGTACGCCGCGAAGCCGCGGACGTCCGCCTCCTCGGGTCGGGTGGTGCGGAAGTCGGCGCCCGCGAACACCCGGTCGGCGAGGAACGTGCGCAGATCGGTCTCCGCGCCGGAGGCCGCGTACGCGGCGAGCACCGCCATGCCCCAGGCGCCGCCCTCCGCCGCGGTCTCCCCCGTGACGACGGGGACGTCGAGCGCGCCGGCGAGGAAGCGCTCGGCGAGCCCCTGCGTGCGGAACAGCCCCCCGTGCGCGAGCAGGCGGTCGACCCGCACGCCCTCGCCCGCGAGCACCCGCATGCCGAGCGCGAGCGTGCCGAAGACGCCGTGCACCTGCGCCCGCATCAGGTTCGCGAGCGTGAGGCGGCTGTCGGGCGTGCGGACGACGAGCGGGCGCCCCTCGTCGAGCCCCGCGACGGGCTCGCCGGAGAGCAGGTTGTAGGCGAGCACGCCGCCGGCGTCCGCCTCCCCCGCGGCCGCCTCGCGGAACAGCACCTCGAAGACGCGGTCGGCGTCGAGCGGCGTGCCCGCGGCCTCGGCGAAGCGGCGGAACATCGCGGCCCAGGCGCCCAGCTCGCTGGCGCCGTTGTTGCAGTGGACCATCGCGACCGGATCACCGGCGGGCGTCGTGACGAGGTCGATCTCGTGGTGCACCGAACTCAGCGGTCCCTCGAGCACCACCATCGCGAAGACGCTGGTGCCGACGCTGACGTTGCCCTCGCGCGGCCCGACGGAGTCGGTCGCGACCATGCCCGTGCCCGCGTCGCCCTCGGGCGGCGCCGCGACCGCGCCGGCGGTCAGCACCCCGGAGGGGTCGAGCAGCTCGGCGCCGTCCTCCGTCAGGGTCCCGGCCGCGCGGCCGGCGGGCAGGACCGCGGGCAGCAGCTCGGCCAGCGGCGGCACGCGACCGTCCGCGAGCGCGTCGAAGCGGGCGAGCAGGTCCTCGTCGTAGGCGCCGTCGCGGATCGGGAACATGCCGGAGGCGTCGCCGACGCCCAGCACGTCCTCCCCCGTCAGCAGCCGGTGCACGTGCCCGGCGAGCGTCGTGATCGACGCGACCCGGCCGACGTGCTCCTCGCCGTCGAGCACCGCCTGGTACAGGTGCGCGACCGACCAGCGCATCGGGATGTTCACCCCGAACGCCTCCGTCAGCTCGGCGGCGGCGCGCCCCGTGCTCGTGTTGCGCCAGGTGCGGAACGGCACGAGCAGCTCGCCGTCCGCGTCGAAGGCGAGGTAGCCGTGCATCATCGCCGAGACGCCGACGCCGGCGAGGGACTCGAGCGTCACGCCGTGGCGGTGCTCCACGTCCTCCGCGAGGTCCGCGTAGGCGTGCTGCAGCCCGGCGGTCACGTCGTCGAGCGAGTACGTCCACAGCCGGTCGACGAAGCGGTTCTCCCAGTCGGCGGCGCCGGTGGCGAGCACGGTGCGGGCGTCCTCGGCGATCAGGCACGCCTTGATCCGGGTCGAGCCCAGCTCGATGCCGAGCACGGCCCGGCCCGACGAGATCACGTCTGCGGCGTCCATGCCGCCTCCTTCTGCGTATCGGCTCACGCCGCGGACGGGTCGCGCAGCCGCTGCAGCGCCGAGGGCGCGACCAGCGGGCGCAGGTGCGGCTCGCTCGCGGCCCGCAGCCGCTCCCACTCGAGCTCCACGGCCTCGAGGATGGTGATCCTCGGCACGTCGGGCAACCGCCGCGCCACCCGCTCGACCAGGCCGAGCAGGTCGTCGTGGGCGCTCACAGCCCGCGCGCGAGGCGGTGGTAGGCGGCGTTCCAGCGCACCTCGCGCTCGAACCCGCGGACGGTCGTGTCCTCGTCGATCACGAGCAGCTCGGTCTCGGTCATCGTCGCGAAGGCCTCCCACACGTCCACGCCGACCGCCGTCGTCATGACTGTGTGGTGCGCGGCACCGGCGGTCAGCCAGCAGGTGGCGGAGGTGGTGAAGTCCGGCTGCGGCTTCCACACCGCGCGGCCGACGGGCAGCTTCGGCAGCGCCTCCGGCGGCGTCACGACGTCGACGACGTTCGCGACGAGGCGGAAGCGGTCGCGCACGTCGCTCATCGCGACGACGACGGCGGGGCCGGCGTCCGCGTTGAAGACGAGCCGCACCGGGTCGTCCTTGCCGCCGATGCCGAGCGGGTGCACCTCGAGGCTCGGCCTCGCCGTCGTCAGCGAGGGGCTGACCTCGAGCATGTGCGCGCCGAGGATCAGCTGCTGACCGGGCTGCAGGTCGTAGGTGTAGTCCTCCATGAGGCTCGCGCCGCCGGGCAGGCCCGCGCCCATCACGTTCGCGATGCGCACGAGCGCCGCGGTCTTCCAGTCGCCCTCGGCGCCGAAGCCGTAGCCCTCGGCCATCAGCCGCTGCACGGCGAGGCCCGGCAGCTGCTTCAGCGCGCCGAGGTCCTCGAAGTTCGTGGTGAAGGCGCCGAAGCCGCCCTCCTCGAGGAAGGAGCGGAGGCCCAGCTCGATCGCGGCGCCGTCGCGCAGGGACTGCCGGCGCTCGCCGCCCTCCTGCAGCTCGGGGACCACGTCGTACAGCCGGTCGTACTCGGCGACGAGCGCGTCGACGTCCCCGTCCGGGACTCCCGCGACGCGGTCCGCGAGCTCGTTGACGCCCCAGGTGTTGACCTGCATGCCGAAGCGGATCTCCGCCTCGGTCTTGTCGCCCTCCGTGACGGCGACGAAGCGCATGTTGTCGCCGAAGCGGGCGAGCCTCAGCGTGCGGGCCGCCGTGCGACCGGCGGCGGCGCGCTGCCAGACCTCGACCTTCGCGCGGACGGCCGGGTCGGAGACGTGGCCGACCACGGTGGTGCGCGGCACGCCCATCCGCGACTCGATGTACCCGAACTCGCGGTCGCCGTGCGCGGCCTGGTTCAGGTTCATGAAGTCGAAGTCGATCTCGCTCCACGGCAGCGCGACGTTCGCCTGCGTGTGCAGGTGCAGCAGCGGCCTCTGCAGGGCGGTGAGCCCGCCGATCCACATCTTCGCGGGGCTGAAGGTGTGCATCCAGGCGATGACGCCGATGACCGAGTCGTCGCTGTTCGCCTCGAGCATCGCCCGGCGGATCGCGTCGGCGTCGGTCAGGACCGGCTGCCAGTCGATGCGCACGGGCACGCCCGCGGCGAGCTCGTCGGCGATCCCGCGCGACTGGTCGGCGACCTGGGCGAGCGTCTCGGGGCCGTACAGGTGCTGGCTGCCGGTGAGGAACAGGACGCGGTAGGAGTCGAGGGTGGTGTCGAGCGCGGGCATGGTTCCTACTCCGGGGTCTTCTCGAACCGGGCGTCGGTCGACTGCCCGTAGACGTTCTGGTAGCGGTCGAACAGGGCGTCGATCGACTCCTGCGGGATCGGGACGAGGTCGCCCAGCTCGCGCGCGACGTGCACGCTGCGCGCGACGTCCTCCACCATCACGGCGGCCTTCACCGCGTCCTTCGCGTCCTTGCCGATGGTGAAGGGACCGTGGTTCGCCATGAGGACGGCGCGGCTGCGGTGGCCCGACAGCGTCTGCACGATGCCGCGGCCGATCGAGTCGTCGCCGATGATCGCGAAGGGTCCCACGGGGATCGGGCCGCCGAACTCGTCCGCCATCGCGGTGAGCACGCACGGGATCTCCTCGTTCCGCGCCGCCCAGGCGCAGGCGTAAGTGGAGTGCGTGTGCACGACGCCGCCGACCCGGGGCATGTGGCGGTAGACGTACGCGTGCGCCGCGGTGTCGGACGACGGGCTGCGCTCGCTGCCGGCGGTGCCCTCGATCACGGCGCCGTCGAGGTCGCAGAGGATCATGTTCTCGGGGGCGAGGTCGTCGTACGAGACGCCGGAGGGCTTGATCACGAACAGGTCCGCGCCGGGCACGCGCCCGGAGACGTTGCCACCGGTCCACACGATCAGCCCGTAGCGGACCAGCTCGGCGTGCAGCGCGGCGACGTCGTCCCTTGTGCGGGCGATCGCGTCCTCGATCTCGGGGCTGAACTCGGCCACAGGCGTCCTCGTCGACTCGGGAGAAGTGAGCGCTCACACGATAGCGGTCAGCGCGGCGGTGCGGTGGAGTCGCGGACGACGAGTCGCGGAGCGGCGAGCGCGGGCGGCGTCTCGCCGCCCGCGACCAGCCGCTCCACCTCGCCGAGCAGGGCGCGCCCCAGCGCCGCGAAGTCCTGTCCCACGGTGGTCAGCGCGGGGGTGAAGAACGCGGCCTCGGGGATGTCGTCGAAGCCGACGACGCTCACGTCCTCGGGCACCCGCAGGCCGCTGCGGTGGAGGGCGTGCAGCAGCCCGAGCGCCATCTGGTCGTTCGCGCAGAATACGGCGGTCGCGCCGGCGTCGCGCAGCGCCTCGGCGGCTGCGGCGCCGCTCGCGGCGCTCCAGTCGCCCCGCACCAGCGGTCCGGGCTCCACGCCCGCCTCGGCGAGCGCGGCCCGCCAGCCGTCCTCGCGGTCCGCGGCGTCCGCCCAGTGCGCCGGGCCGGCGAGCAGCGCGACCCGCCGGTGGCCGAGATCCGTGAGGTGTCGCGTCGCGGCGACGGCGCCGGCGCGCTGATCCAGCGCGACGCCCGCGAAGCCGTCGTCCCCGCCGCCCGCCATGACGAAGGGCACGTCCCGGTCCGGCACCTGCAGGGTCGCCGCCCGCACCTCCGGCGTCGGCGCGACGACGACGACCGCCTGCACGTCGCGGGAGCGCAGCGCCGCGACCGCCTCCGGCAGGTCGGCGCCGTCCGGGTCCTCCAGGGCCTCGATGCTGACGTCCCAGCCGGCCCCGCGGGCGGCGGCGTTGAAGCCCTGCGCGGTGCTGGAGGGCCCGTAGTACGGCTGACCGACCGTGATCATGCCGAGGGTGCGGGTGCGCCGGCTCGCGAGCGCGCGCGCGGCGGCGCTCGGCCGGTAGCGCAGCTCGCGCACCGCCTGCTCCACGCGCTCCCGCAGCGGCGCGCCGACGGTCGGGTCGCCCTTCAGCACCCGGGAGACCGTCTGGTGGCTCACCTGCGCGGCGCGCGCCACGTCGAAGATCGTCGCCACGGGCGCGAGCCTAGGGCGCGGGGCCTCGTCGGACCCGGTCAGTGGGGCGGCTGCAGCCGTTCCCGCATCGCGTCGATGTCGATGCTCGGCTGCGGGTAGGCCGGCGCCAGCTCGACGAGCGTCTCCCGCAGCAGCTCCGCCACCGCCCAGTTCCGGTACTTCTTGTGGTCCGCGGGCACGACGTACCAGGGGGCGGCGGCCGTGCTGCACCGCTCGAGCACGGCGCTGTAGGCGACGCGGTACTCGTCCCAGAGCGCGCGCTCGTCGACGTCGCCCGGGTTGAACTTCCAGTGCTTGTCGGGGCGGCGGAGGCGGCGCAGCAGGCGCTCGCGCTGAACGTCGTACGAGACGTTCAGGAAGACCTTCACGATCGTCGTGCCGTCGTCGACCAGCTCCTGCTCGAACGCGTTGATCGCGTCGTAGCGCGGCTCCCACTCGGACTGCGGCACGAGGTCGTGCACCCGCACCACCAGCACGTCCTCGTAGTGGCTGCGGTCGAAGACGCCGATCATGCCGGGCTCGGGCAGCCGCTTGCGGATGCGCCAGAGGAAGTCGTGGGCGAGCTCCTCCTCCGTCGGCTTCTTGAAGGCGGAGTACTGCACGCCGATCGGCCCGAGCTCGCCGACGGCGTGCTTCACGACGCCGCCCTTGCCGGCGGTGTCCATGCCCTGCAGGACCAGCAGCACGCGGCGGCGGCCGCCCTGGGTCGACTCGGCCCACAGGCGCTCCTGCAGGTCCTGCAGCCGGTCGTCGTGCGCGTGGCGGTCGCCCGGCTCGAGGGGCTTCGCACCCGGGTCGAAGCCGGAGAGGCTGACGGGGCCGGGCGGCACCGCGAGCGCCTGCCGCAGGGAGGGCGTGTCCTCGCTCATGGGCGAGACCCTAGGCCGCGGCCCTCGGAGCGCGCCCGCGCCGCCACCGGCCGGGCGGTCACTCCTCGACCGCCGCGCCGAGCGAGCGGAGGTGCTGCCGGAAGGTGGTGCCGCGCTCGGCCCGGTCGCGCAGGTAGCGGGCGAACTCGGTCTGCTCCCGCAGGGTGCGCCCCTCGCGCATCCGCGCCGCCTGCGCGGCCTCGGTGTCGCGGACGACCGCGGCGAGCGCGGCGAGCTTCGCCGCCTCCGCGGCCGGGGCGACGAGCACGCCGTCGTCGTCCGCGATCACCACGTCGCGATCGTCGGTGCGCCAGGGGCCGACGCGCGCGTCGCGGTGGCTCCCGGCGGCCCGCGCCCGCTCGGGCCCGTTCGGCAGCGCGCCCAGGCTGAACACGGGCAGGCCGATCCGCCGCAGCGCCGCGGAGTCGCGATGGCAGCCCCAGATCACGATCCCGGCGATCCCCGCGGCCTGCGCCTCCAGCGCGACGAGGTCCCCGACGCACGCCTCGTCCCGGCGGCCGCCGTCGTCGACGACCAGGACGTCGCCCGGCTCGGCCCGCTCGAACGCCTCCAGGAACACGTCGACGCTGCCGCTGTGCCGGGCCGGCAGCACGTGCCCCGCGATCCGCACGCCGGGGGCGACGGGTGCGAGCGCGGCGGTGCGCAGCGGCAGCCCGAGCCGCACGCAGGCGTCCGCCACGTGCGCAGCGGCGAGGTCGGGGAAGGGGTCTGCGGCCATGGTCGATCCTGACGCACAGCGAGCGGTCGCGACGATGGAGCCATGAGCGACACGATGACGACGCGCACGCTGGGCCGGACCGGGCGGGAGGTCTCCGCCGTCGGCCTCGGCACCTGGCAGCTCGGCGGCGGCTGGGGCGAGGTCTCCGACGAGGACGCGAGGTCGGTCCTCGACGCCTCCGCCGAGGCCGGCGTGACGCTCTTCGACACGGCCGACGTGTACGGCGACGGCCTCAGCGAGCGGCGGATCGGCGCCTGGCTGGACGCGAACCCCGGCAGCGGGGTGACCGTCGCGACGAAGATGGGCCGGCGCGTCGACCAGGTGCCGTCGAACTACGTCCTGCCCCACTTCCGCGAGTGGACCGACCGCTCGCGGAAGAACCTGGGCCAGGAGACGCTCGACCTCGTGCAGCTGCACTGCCCGCCGACCGCGGTGTTCGAGGACGACGCGGTGTTCGACGCGCTCGACACCCTCGTCGACGAGGGCGCGATCGCGGCCTACGGCGTCTCGGTCGAGGAGGCGCAGCAGGCCCTGACCGCGATCGCCCGGCCGCGGGTGGCGTCGGTGCAGATCATCCTGAACGCCTTCCGGCTGAAGCCGCTCGACCGGGTGCTGCCGGCGGCGCAGGAGGCCGGGGTCGGCATCCTCGCGCGCGTGCCGCTCGCCTCCGGGCTGCTGTCCGGCAAGTACGACGAGTCGACCGAGTTCGGCGCCGACGACCACCGCAGCTTCAACCGGCACGGCGAGGCCTTCGACCAGGGCGAGACGTTCTCCGGGGTCGACTACTCGGAGGGCGTGCGGGCGGCGCAGGAGTTCTCCCGGCTCGTCGCCGAGCACGGCCCCGACGGCGCGAGCCCCGCGCAGGCCGCGATCGCCTGGGCGGCGCAGCTGCCCGGCGTGACGAGCGTGATCCCGGGCGCGCGGAACACGAGGCAGGCGGAGTCGAACGCGGCGGCCGGCCGGCTCCCCGAGTTGTCGGACGCCTTCACGGACGGCGTGCGCGGCATCTACGACGAGCACTTCCGCGCGGCGATCCACGACCGCTGGTGATTCCGTTTCGAAGGTGATCCGGCGCAGCCGGATCACCTTCGAAACGGAACTTCGAGTGCTGCAGGTCCGATGGTGGTCCTCGATCCACCTCACGGCCTGCTCCGAGCACCGCTGCCTACCGTCCGGAACGCGCCTCGACGACGAGCGCCGATCCCCCTTCGACCGACGCACCGCCGCCTCCGGGCGCCCGGCCGGCGACCGTCCGGCCGGCTTCCACGCGGGAGGAGGAGCGGCATGGCCGACAACAGAGCAGTGGCGTACAAAGGACCGGGCGAGGTCGAGGTCATCGACATCCCCTACCCCGACTTCCAGCTGCACGACGGCCCCGGGGTCAACCCGGCGAACGTCGGCCGCAAGGTGAACCACGGCGCGATCCTGAGGACCGTGTCGACGAACATCTGCGGATCCGACCAGCACATGGTCCGGGGCCGCACGACGGCGCCGCACGACCTGGTGCTCGGGCACGAGATCACCGGCGAGGTCGTCGAGGTCGGCCGCGACGTCGAGTTCATCCAGGTGGGCGACATCGTCTCCGTGCCGTTCAACATCGCCTGCGGGCGGTGCCGCAACTGCAAGGAGGGCAAGACCGGCATCTGCCTGAACGTGAACCCCGATCGCCCGGGCAGCGCCTACGGCTACGTCGACATGGGCGGCTGGGTCGGCGGGCAGGCGGAGTACGTGCTCGTGCCGTACGCGGACTGGAACCTGCTGAAGTTCCCCGACCGCGACCAGGCGCTCGAGAAGATCCTCGACCTGACGATGCTGTCCGACATCTTCCCGACCGGGTTCCACGGGGCCTACACGGCGAAGGTCGGCCCGGGATCGACGGTCTACATCGCGGGCGCGGGGCCGGTCGGGCTCGCCGCCGCGGTCGGCTCGCAGCTGCTCGGCGCGGCGGTCGTGATCGTCGGCGACATGAACGCGGAGCGGCTGCAGCAGGCGAGGTCCTTCGGCTGCGAGACCGTCGACCTGACGAAGGGCGACCCGCAGGACCAGATCGAGCAGATCCTGGGCGTCCCGGAGGTGGACAGCGCGGTCGATGCGGTCGGGTTCGAGGCGCGCGGCCACGGCAAGGACGCGGGCGAGGCGCCCGCGACCGTGCTGAACAGCCTGATGGGCCTCACGGCCGCCGGCGGGGCGATGGGCATCCCGGGCCTCTACGTCACCGGCGACCCGGGCGGCGTCGACGAGGCCGCCAAGGAGGGCTCGCTCTCGCTGCGCCTCGGCCTCGGCTGGGCGAAGTCGCTGTCCTTCACGACGGGCCAGTGCCCGGTGATGAAGTACAACCGGCAGCTGATGATGGCGATCCTCTACGACAAGGTGCAGATCGCGAAGGCCGTGAACGCGACGCCGATCCCCCTCGAGGACGCGCCCCGCGGGTACCAGGAGTTCGACGCGGGCGCCGCGAAGAAGTACGTCCTGAACCCGAACGGCTACATCAAGGCCGCCTGACCCTTCATCTTGTAGGCGTTCTTCGGCGCGCGGCCGAAGAATGCCTACAAGATGGAACTCGGGGCGGTGGTGCTGGCGGGCGGTCGCGGCTCGCGGATGGGCGGCGCCGACAAGGCGTCGCTCGTCGCGGACGGCGCGACCCTGCTGGAACGCGCGCTCGAGGCCCTGGCCGACGTCGACGTGGTCGTCGTAGGGCCGCCGCGACCGGGCGTGCGCACGGTGCGCGAGGCCCCCTCCTTCGCCGGTCCCGCCGCCGCCGCGGTGACGGGTCTCGCCGCCCTGCCGGACGCGGAGGACGTGCTGCTGCTGGCGATCGACGTCCCGGGCCTGCCGGCAGCGGTGCCCCTCCTGCGCGCCGCGGAGGGCGGACCGGACGGCGTGGTCGCCGTCGACGAGGGCGGCCGCGACCAGTGGCTGCTCGGGCGGTACCGCGCCGGCGCCCTCCGGGAGGCGGCCGCGGCGCTCGGCGACCCGACCGGCGCGCCGCTGCGCGCGCTCCTCGGGCGGCTGCGACTCGGGCGGCTGGCGCTGCCGTCCGCCCTCACGGCGGACGTGGATACGCTCGACGACGCCGAGGCCGCGGGCGTCGCGCCGCCGGTACGACGTGAGGAGCACGGGTGAGCGACGACGTGGGCGCGAGGCTCGACGCCTGGTGGACGACGCTGACCGAGGCGCTCGGCGTCACCGACGTCCCCGAGGTGCGCGAGGCGATCCTCGGGCTCGCGGGCGAGGCGGCGCACGGCGTGGTCCGGCCCGCGGCGCCGCTGACCACCTTCCTCGCGGGCTACGCGGCCGGGCGCGCGGGCGGTTCCGCCGGTGACGTCGCCGCGGCGATCGAGCTGCCGCGCGAGGCGATCCGGGCGTGACGGAGCCGGGCTGGGACGCCGCCCGCGCGATCGCCCGCGAGCAGCACCCGCTCCCCGTCGTCGAGGTCCCCCTCGCCGCGGCCGTCGGCGCGGTCCTCGCCGAAGACGCGACGGCCGTGGCGCCCGTGCCGCACTACGACTCCGCCGCGATGGACGGCTGGGCGGTCGCCGGCCCGCCGCCGTGGCGCGTCGGCGCGACGCCCGCCGCCCGCGGCGCGGTCGAGGTCGTGGCCGGCGGGCTC